>CANHJG010000023.1 GCA_947461205.1 Opitutia bacterium | reverse complement strand
GAGGGCGACGCGTTTGTCGCGGCGATCTACCGCGAGAAACTGCGCCTGCGCACGGTGAACGGCGGGGTGTGGCACGCGCGCGGCAAGACGTCGCTGCACACGTGCGAGGCAGCCGGTCTGAAGGCCTCTCACGCCGGGCAGCCGATCTACGTGCTGCATGCCAACGACGGCTACACCGTGCGGGCGGACGGCCGGCGGATTTTCAAACGCCCGGAGTTGGCCGTGATTCAGGACCACTACGAGCGGATGTTCTGGGCGGAGATCGCACCGCCGGGGGCGAAGCGGGTGTAGCGCCGGCGCGAGAGGGGGGCCTGGCGACGCCCGGCCCGGCCGGACGGCCTCAACTCTGCGCCGGCAGCCCCCCGCAGCTTTCCGCCCCCATCTTTCCGACCAAATCGCCGACGTCTTCCCGCCCCACGCGCTCCGCCAGAATAAGTCAGAAAGGGGGGGGCAGCGACTCCCGTCGCGCGTTATCGGGCGATCCCTTGCGCCGCGCCGAGGGCCGTCGCCGCACCGGTCCCGGTATTGTCCGCAACCGCGCATCGAGCGGACTGCGCCCGCCCGCCCCGGTCGCACGATCACGTGCGGATCGATCTGCATCGCTCAAGCCGCGTGGCCCAGCCTACAAACGGTTTCCACGCTCTCATGACCGAGCAACTCCTGCGCGGTTTTGATCCCACCCGATCAAGCCGCCGGGTAGCGGCCGCCCGGTAAATTTACCGGCTCGCAACCCGCCGAGAATCGTCCGCACCGATGCTTGCTCCTCCCCGCGCTGACGGTGCCGAGGCCCCGCCCAACCTCGCGCCACTCCGGAAACGAAACGATTTCATCCGGTTCTTCGCCCGCACCCGGTGCCGCTAAAGCTCTACTCTCAGGACCTTTGGTCCGCTCGTGAACCCATGAAGAAGGGCGATCCAGCTCATCCCAGACAACTCCCTGGGAGCTGACGCTCGCTGCAACAGCGATGCGCGCCTCACTCACGGCTTCTCCTTGCTCACGGTCACCAACACGTGCCGATGGTTTAAAGTCGTGGGAGATGAATCATCCGCTTTCTTCGTCGAACGATTGAGGTCAGAAACGACCGGGCGCAGGGTACGGGGAATATTGCGCGCAAGGCGGAGGGGGGAGCGGGCGGCGATTTCCGGAGTTGCAGCGGCGTGCGAAATCCAAACGTTCTCGCGCGTTGTTCGTTCCTCCCACCCACCCCCGTTGTTTCATCCTATGAATTTCGAAACCCTCCAATTGCACGCCGGCCAGGACATCGATCCCACCACCCGATCGCGCGCGGTGCCGATCTACCAGACGACGGCCTATCAGTTCAAAGATTCCGCGCACGGCGCGCGGCTGTTCGCACTGCAGGAATTCGGCAACATCTACACGCGGTTGATGAATCCGACCACCGATGTTTTCGAAAAGCGCGTCGCGGCGCTCGAGGGCGGCGTGGCGGCCCTCGCGACGTCGTCGGGGCACTCGGCGCAGTTTCTGGCGATCAACAACATCACGTCGGTGGGCGATAATTTCGTCACGACCTCGCACCTCTACGGCGGATCCTACAACCAGTTTAAAAATGCCTTTCGGAATATCGGCGTCGAGGCGCGGTTTGCCGACGGCGTGAAGGTGGCGAGCTTCGAGCCGTTGATCGATGCGAAGACCAAGGCGATTTATCTGGAGACGATCGGCAATCCTGGGCTCACGGTGCCGGATTTCGAGGCGTTCGCGGCGCTGGCGAAGAAACACGACCTGCCGCTAATCGTGGACAATACGTTCGGCGCGGGCGGCGCGATCTGCCAGCCGCTGAAGCATGGGGTGCATGTGCTCGTGGAGTCGGCGACGAAGTGGATCGGCGGACACGGCACGAGCATGGGCGGCGTGATCGTCGACGCGGGTACGTTCAACTGGGGCAACGGCAAGTATCCGCAGTTCACGTCTCCGTCGCCGAGCTATCACGGCATGGTGTTGAACGACGTGTTCGGCCTCGGTGGGCCGTTTGGGAATATTCAGTTCATCATCCGGTGCCGCGTGGAAGGGCTGCGCGATTGGGGTCCGGCGCAGAGTCCGTTCAACTCGTTTCTCCTACTGCAAGGCCTGGAGACGCTCTCGCTGCGCGTGGAGCGGACGTGCGAAAACGCCCTGGCGCTCGCGCGCTGGCTCGCGGCGCATCCCGAGGTGGTGTCGGTGAACTATCCCGGGCTGGAAAACCACCCGACCCATGCGGCGGCGAAAAAATATCTTACGCGCGGTTTCGGCGGCGTGTTGTCGTTCCAGCTGAAGGGTGACCGTGCGCGGGCGGAAAAATTTGTGAACAGCCTGAAGCTGATCTCGCACCTCGCGAATGTCGGCGACGCGAAGACGCTGATCATCCACCCGGCTTCGACGACACACTCGCAATTGTCCGCGGCGGAGCAGCTCGCGGCGGGCGTGGCGCCGGGCGGGCTGCGGGTGTCGCTGGGCATCGAGCACATCGACGACATCCGGGCGGATATCACGCAGGCGCTGGGCGCATAGGCCCGCCGAGCCACCCGCGGGGCGGACGGAAGTCCGCCCTACTTTTTGAAAAAATCGCAGACCGTCGCGCAGACGAAATCGATCTGCGCGGCGGTGTGGTGCGGGCCGATGGGCAGGCTGAGAACCTCGTCGGCGAATTTTTCGGCGAGCGGGAAATCGCCGCGTTGCCAGCCGGCGCCGCGGTAGGCGGGCGAGAGATGCGGCGGGATCGGATAATGGATGCCGGTGCCGACGCCGTGCGCCGCGAGGTGGGCCTGGAGGGCGTCGCGGCGCGCGGTGCGGATCACAAAGAGGTGCCACACCGGATCGGCCCAGGCGGGGACGTGCGGCAGCGTGAGGTGGCCGGCGGCGGCGAGCGGGGCGAGTTGCGCGAGGTAGCGCGCGGCAAGCGGCATACGGCGGGCGTTCCACGCGGCGAGGTGCGGGAGCTTAGCGCGGAGGAAGGCGGCCTGCAGTTCGCTGAGGCGGGAGTTCAGGCCGAGGACTTCGTGGTGATAGCGGACCTTCGAGCCGTAGTTGCGGAGGTGGCGGAGTTGGTCGGCCAGCGTGGCGTCGTTGGTCGTGACCGCGCCGGCATCGGCGAGGGCCCCGAGATTTTTGCTGGGATAAAAACTGACGCCGGCGGCGTGGCCGAGGGCCCCGGCCTGTTTTCCCTGGCAGCGTGCGCCGTGGGATTGCGCGGCGTCTTCGAGGACGAAGAGGCCGTGGTGCGCGGCGAGCGCGTTGATCGCCGGTAGATCGGCGGTTTGGCCGTAGAGGTGGATGGGGAGAATGGCTTTCGTGCGCGGGGTGAGGAGCGCGGCGAGGCGGGCGGGGTCGAGATTGTAGGTGAGGGAATCCGGCTCGCAGGGAATCGGGCGCGCGCCGACGTGCGTGACGGCGAGCCAGGTGGCGATGTAGCCGTGCGCGGGGACGATCACTTCGTCGCCGGGGCCGACGCCGCGGGCCATGAGCACGAGTTGCAGGGCTTCGAGGCCGTTGGCGACGCCGATACAGTGGGCGACGCCGACGCTGGCGGCGTATTCCGCTTCAAAGGACTCAAGCTCGTGGCCGAGCAGGAGCCAACCCGAGTCCATGACGCGGCGGTAGGCGGCGTCGAGCTCCGGGCGGAGTTCGTCAGCGGCGGGCTTGAGGTCGAGGATGGGGACTTTCATCGCGGCGCGGGACTCAGACGAATTTCACCTTCCGGGCGGCAAACAGCACCATGCGGAGCAGCAACACGCCGTGCTTCCACCGTTGGATGTTAGTCGTGCCGTAGGTGCGCTCGCGGTAGCGGATGGGAACGTCGGCGATCTTGAGGTTGAGTTTTGCGGCGCCGAAAAGGAGGTCGAAGTCGCCGAACGGGTCGAAGTCGCCAAAGTAGGCGCGGTTTGCAGCGATGCTGTCGTAGTGGGCGCGGCTGAGGACTTTCGTGCCGCAGAGCGTGTCTTTGACGGGCTGGCCGAGGAGCCAGGTGAAAATGAGGCCGAAGGCTTTGTTCGCGCAGAGATTGAGGAACTGCATCGCTTTCTCGTCCATCGGATAGACCAGGCGGACGCCGTTGGCGAACTCGGCCCGACCGCTCGCCAGCACGTCGTAGAACTTGGGGAGATCCTCGGGCGGCATCGTGAGATCGGCGTCGAGGATCATGAGGATGTCGCCGGTCGCGACGGCGAATCCGGCGCGGACGGCGTCGCCCTTGCCCTTGCCGGTCTGCTGGAGAATCTTGATTTTGCGCGCGGGATTCGCGGCGGCGACTTTTTGGATCTGCGCCCACGTGTCGTCGCGGGAGTGACCCTCGACGAAGATGAGTTCGGTGCCGGCGCCCATGTCGGCGGTGCGGGCGACGGCGGCAGCGATGTTGCCGGCCTCGTTGCGGGCGGGGATGACGACGGAGACGGTGAGCGCCCGGGCGGGTCCGGTGCGCTCCGGGCGGGCGACGATGAAGATGGTCAGGGCAAACCACTGGAGCACGGGCGCGATCCAGCGGTTGACGAGCGGGCCGAGACCGAAGGCGGAAAAGGGGACGAGGATGCGGCCCTGGCGCCACACGGCACTCCAGCCGGCGAGCTGGAGGAGGTTGAGGACGTCGGACGAGGCGAGCCAGCTGTTCTGGGGCTGTGCGGCTTTCAGGCCCAGCAGGCGCGCGAGCGAGAGGAGCGGGCGCCAGAGGGAGTTTTGGAAATTGATCAGCAGGCGCGTGCCGGGGTGCGCGACGAGATGGAGGCGTTCGAGGAGGTGCTGGACATCGGCCGCGAGGTTGAGCGTATCGGAAATGATGATGACATCGAAGCGGCGCTCGCCGAGGTCGACGAGCTCGCCGGCCTGCACGAAAAACTCGGCGCCGGGCACGCGTTGGCGCGCGGCGGCGATCTGGGTGGCGGAGAGGTCGAGACCCGTTTTGCGCGCGGCGCGCACTTGGGCAAGGAGTTCGCCGGAGCCGCAGCCGATCTCGAGGACGGAGGCGTCGGCGGGGATCAGAAGGTTGTAGTAATGCGCGAGGAGCGTGCGGTAGGCGCGGGCGCCGGCCTGGGGGACGGTGGGCGCGGTAGCGTAAAAGGCGCGGAGGCGGTCCAGGTGCTCGCAGGCGAGAGAGGAGAGGGCGGTGTTCATTTCGTCGGGGCGGCGCCGGCGCGCGGGACTGGCGGGAGGTTGGTGGGGTCTCCCGGTCGAGCTCAAGACTTATGGGTTGCAATCGGTTTCGAGTTGTCGCGGGCTGACCCTTCAATTTTTGCACTTTTTCATGTTGTCGTCGGTTCTCATGTCCCTGCGCCCGGTCGCACGCGTTCTGCCGGTGCTGGCGCTGTTCTGCGCGGGCCCGGAGGCGCGGGCCCAACGCCCTGACACTGCCGGGACGTTTCCCGAGGACTATCTGCCGGCGCTGAAGCCCATTCTCGCGACGGCGCTGCGCCAAGCCCCGCAGGTCATCGCCAAGCAGCTCGAACTGGAGCAAAGCGGCCTGCGGGTGATGGGGGCGAATTCGCTGCGGTTGCCGAGCGTCGGCGGCAACCTGACGTTTGCGAGCAACGAAACCGCGATCTCGAGCAACAACAACACGCGCACGCGGGACAACGGGGTCTTCTATAATTTCGGCATCAGCCAATCGATTTACCACTGGGGTGCGCTGAAAAACGAGGGGGACAAGGCCCGGATTGGCGTCCTGATCGCGCAGAAAAGCTACGCCGAGGCGTCGCGCGCACTGGCGGTGACGCTGCGCCGGTCGTATCTCGAACTGATCGTCAAGAAGTCGCTCCTGCAGCAGCTGCGGTTTGCGCGCGATCTCAACGTGGCCGAGCTGAAACTGGCGAAGGAAAAACTGGCGAGCGGTTTGTTTTCGCAGGGCGACATCGCCGCGCGCGAGTTGAACCTCAGCGATGAGCGGCTCCGCACGCAGCGCGCCGAAGTCGAGTTGACGGCCCAGCGGCGGGCCTTTGCGCGGCTCGCCGGCATTGGCGACTTGGCGGAGGAGGCGATCCCGTCCGAGATCCCGTCGCCCGCGTATGACGCGGCCGTGACTTCGGCGTTGTTGGCCACGCTCGTGCGCGACGGCGGGCGGCAAACCTTCCAGGCCCAGGTGAACGAGTTGAAGGCCCGCGAGGCCGATCTCAGCTATCGGATTGCCCGCGTGCGCCTCTTGCCAAAATTCGGCGCGAGCGCCGCCTACAGTCTCGAGAATACCACCAACGCTTCGGCCACCACGGTCTCGCAGCAGGGCGTCGCGCGGCAGACCGTCGCGATCGGGGCTTCGTGGAACATCTTCGACGGCTTTGCGAGCCGCGCGGCGCAGCGCGACGCGTTGGTCAACAAGCGCGCGGCCGAGCTTGAGCTCAAGCATTCCGCGGAGGCCGCGGTCGATGCCGCCCAGGCGCTCGTCCAGCTGCTCGAACTCGACGTGCAGGCGATGGAGATGAGTGCGCTGCGCGTCGGCCTGGCGGCGGCGCAATGGCACAAGATGGAAGACGAGCTGAAGCTCGGTAATATCCCGCAGACGGCGGTCGACCAGACGCTCTCCGGCCTGAAAGTCATGGAATTTAACAACGCCAGCGCCCGGGCGACTTTTCTCGCGCGCTGGAGCGAGTTTGCCTCGCTCGTCGGCGCCGATCCCGTGCTCATCCAACTCCCCGCCCGCCATGCAAGCGAAAACCGGTAACATCCGCCTCCTCCTCAAGCTCGCCCTCGCCGCCGTGGTCGTTGGGGCTGCCGCGGTGGGCGCACTCCAGCGTTTCAGCGACACGGTGGTGGTGGCGCCCGTGACCCGCGGAGCCGCGGTGAGCGCGGTGCCGGGCAGCATCGAGGTGTCGGCCGACCAGGGGGGCATCCGGCCGTTAAAGAGCGAATTGGGCGGTCGCGTAGAATGGTGCGAGGCGCTGACCCCGGACGCCCATTTCAAAAAAGGCGACGTGCTCGTGAAGCTCGACGCCACGGACCTGGTGCGAGAAATCGACGAGACGAAGCGGAATTTTGAGTCGTTGCAGCAAGAGCGGAAACTGCTCCTCGCGGCCAATATCGAACTCGAAGTGGCGAAGGAAACCCTGGCGAATCACGAGCGGCTGCTGGCGCGAGGCGATCTCTCCGCCGAGACGGTGAAGGCGACCCGTCGGGGCGTGGACGCGATCGTGAGTAAATTCAAAATCGAGGAGTTCAAAAACGACAAAGCCAAGGCGGACTACGACGCCTTGATGGAGACCAAAAACATCCAGCTCAAACGCATGTCGGTCATCGCGCAGGAGGACGGCATCGTGAAGGACGTCTTGGTGTGGACGGGCGCGCTGATCGGCTCGGGTTCGCCCGTCGCGACGTTTGTGTCCAACAAACGGCTGGTCGCGGCCAAGGTCAGCGAGGAAAATTTTGGGGCTATCCGCCTCGGTCAAAAGGCGAAAGTCCGCCTGCTCAGCTACCCGGGCGAGGCACCGTTCGACGCCGTGGTCTCGAAAATTCTCTCGGTGGCGGACGAAACCACGCAGCGCTACACGGTCTACGTCGACGTCGCGATCGATCCGGCACGCCTCATTCACGGCAGCAGCGGCCAAATCACCATTACCGTCGGCGAACGGCAGAACGCGCTGCTGGTGCCACGGCGGGCCCTTTTCAACAGCGACAACGTTTTCGTCGTCAAAGACGGGCGGGTGCAAGTCCGGCAGCTCAAACTCGGCTACATGGACCTCAACCGCGCCGAGGTGCTCGCGGGCGTGAACGAGGGCGAAAAGATCGTCGTCGAGAACATCGACCAGTTCCGGGACGGCCAACGCGTCCGCGTGCCGACGGCCAAGTAACGCCGTCCCGCCGAATTTCCCCCGCTGATGTCGCCCAATCTTCGCATCGCCTTCCGGTTTCTCACGGCGAAAAAACGGGCCATGCTGATGAGCCTGTCCTGCACGGTGCTGGGCGTGGGGCTGTTCATCGTGACCCAGGCGACGACGAGCGGGTTCGAGGATTTTTTCGTGCGCACGCTACTCGGCACCGACGGGGCGATGCGCATCGAGGACCGTAAGCAGTCCACCCTGCAGAGCATGGAGGCCGCCGGTGGCTCCGGCGCCCACATTCTGCAACGCGAAGGCGTGAAGTATATCGAAGGCGTCGAGGAACCGCAGCTGATCAAGGACGCCGTGCGGAATTTCGCCAACGTCCGCGGCGTTTCCGCCGTGCTGCGGGGCAACGTGCAGGTGACGAGTCCGTTCAAGACCGAGGACGCGCAGATCTTCGGGATCAAGCTCGACGAGCACCGGCTCGTGTCGGAGCTCGAACGCAAGATCACCACGCCGGGCGGCCTGGGGAAATTTCTGGAGTCCACCTCGGCCGTGCTCATCGGCCGGGTGCTCGCCGATCGCCTGCAGTTGAGCGTGAACGACTCCATCGTGATCAACGCCCGAGGCGAATCGCGGCGTTATCACTTGGCGGGGATCTACGAGAGCGGCTCGCGCGACATCGACAAAACCCGCATCTACCTCGACCTCGGCGAAGCGCGCTCGCTTCTGCGCCGGCCGACGGGCGCGACGTTTGTCCAGATCAGCCTCCACGCGCCGAACCGCGCGCGCGAAGACGCCGCGCACATGGAGGAGGTGCTCGGGCACAGCGTGCGGCCGTGGCAGGAGCGCGAAAAAGAATGGCTCTCCGTCTTCCGCGCCCTCCGCGTCTCGTCGGCGATCACCGTCACCGTGTTCACCCTCATCGCCAGCCTCGCGATGTTCAACACGCTCGCGATGATTGTCCTCGAGAAGACCAAGGACATCGCGATTTTGCGTTCAATGGGGTACGAGCGGCGCGACATTACGCAGATTTTTCTCTGGCAGGCCGCCATCGTGCTCGGGATCGGCGCGCTCCTCGGCGGCTTGTTCGGCGCCGCGGTCACCTGGGGGGTCAGCCTAGTGCCGCTGCCGATCAACACCCTGTTCAAGACCCAGACCTTTATCGTCTCGTGGTCGGTGTGGCACTACGTGCAGGCAATTGCGACCGCGGTCGTCATGGTGATGGTGGCCAGCCTCGTGCCGGCCCGTCGCGCGGCGCGGCTCGAACCCGGCGACATCGTGCGCGGCACCGCCCAATGAGCACCGTCGTCACCCCTGCTTCGGCCCCGCGCGTCGGCGATCTGGCCCTGCGCTGCAACGCGCTGCAGCGTTACCTCGGCCAAGGAGAGGGGCGGGTCCACGTACTCAAGGGCGTGTCCTTCGAGGCGCGCCGCGGCCAAGTCTACGCGATCGTCGGCCCCTCGGGCTGCGGCAAATCCACGTTGCTCTATCTGCTCGGCCTGCTGGACCAGCCCGACGGCGGCGAGATCGAGATCAACGGCCAGCCGATGTCGAACCGCGACGACTTCGCCCGCACCGCCGCACGCGGAGCGCACATCGGCTTCGTCTTTCAGTTTCACTTTCTAATGCTGGAGTTCACGGCGCTCGAGAACGTCATGATGCCCATGCGCAAGCTCGGCCGCCTGACGCCGGCGGCGATGGAAGCGCGCGCGCGATCGCTCCTCGATTCCGTCGGCCTCGGCGCGAAGACGCATCGCCTCGGGACGCAGCTGTCCGGCGGCGAACAGCAGCGCGTGGCGGTGGCGCGCGCCCTGGCGAACCAGCCTTCGATCATTCTGGCCGACGAGCCGACGGGAAACCTCGACGTAAAAAATTCCGCGTTGGTGTTCGACCTGCTGACGCGTTTGGCCAAAGACAACGGACAGGCGGTCGTTCTCGTCACCCACAACCCGGAAATTGCCCAGCGGTGCGACGTCACGCGCCCGATGCGCGACGGTTTGTTTGTCTGAAATGGCGGGCCCGGCGATAAGACCGCGCGGGGCCCCCGCTTCGCGCCGCTAATTCCTATTTTTAAAAGAGCCCGAAAATTTGGTTTACAAGCGAAACTCCGCACCCTTCTTTCACGCCGACTTTAACCAATTTATTTGTCCTGTGAGCCACGACCCATCGCGAAAACAATTCTTTGCCAAGCTCCTCGGCGCAGCTACGGCTGTGAGCATCGCCCCGAACCTTCTCGCCCAGCCCGCGTCGTCTGCCGCGACTCCTCTCACTGCCGCCCCGGCCCAGCCGGTGGTCGTGCGCTCCGAAGTCCGCGCGGTTGCCCGCCGGTCCGATTCCCTCTGAGCCGCCCCGCGGCCCCTGAAGACCACCTGCCCCCATGTCGAAACTTTTCCCGAAGTCGGCGAACAAGCTTCCGCTCCAGATCATCATTTATCTGGGCGTGCTCGTCGGCATTGCGACCGCCGGCGTCACCTACTACATGACGCCGAAATACACGCGCGTCGGTTACGCCCCGCTGCAGCCCGTGCCTTTCAGCCACGCCAAGCACGTGCAGGAAGTCGGCCTCGACTGCCGTTACTGCCACTCGAACGTCGACAAGTCCGCCCATTCCAATGTGCCGACATCCCAGACGTGCATGAACTGTCACAACCAGATCAAGACCACGAGCCCGCTGCTCGCCCCGGTCCGCGAGAGCGCCGCGACCGGCAAATCGGTGCCATGGGTCTGGATCCACAAAACTCCGGATTACGCCTATTTTAACCACTCCATCCACGTGAACCGGGGCATCTCGTGCGTCGAGTGCCACGGGAAGGTGAACGAGATGGACGTCGTCACGCACACGCAGCCACTCAGCATGAGTTTCTGTCTGGAATGTCACCGCAATCCCGCGGCCGCCCTGCGCGATCCCAAGGATGTGTTTAATCTCGACTCCAAGCGCCTGGCCGACCAGGGCGAAGCGGGCGCGAAACAGGCGGCGGCGTTTGTCCACGACTGGAAAGTGAAACCTCCCCAGAGCTGCTCCGGCTGCCATCGCTGATGAAACGCATATTTGAACATCCCGCTCCGTCAGCCCGTGAGCTGAACGGCCCGACCTACTGGCGCAGCCTCGACGAACTCGCGGCCTCGCCCGGCTTCGTGGACCAGCTGAAGCGCGAGTTCCCGCAAGGGGCCGCGGAGTTGGACGGCGTGGATCGCCGCCACTTCATGAAGATCATGGCGGCGTCGTTTGCCCTCGGAGGCGTTGGCCTCGCCGGCTGCCGCCGCCCGGAGGTGAACATCTTGCCGTTCGGCAAATCCGTCGAAGGCATTATTCCCGGTCTGCCGCAGTATTACGCGACCGCGATGCCGCTCCGCCAATCGGCCATCCCGCTGCTCGCCGAGACCCACCAGGGCCGGCCGACCAAGCTCGAAGGCAACCCGACCTACACGCCTCACGGCGGCGCCAGTTCGCTCCTCGCGCAGGCGTCGATTCTCGATCTCTACGATCCGGACCGGGCGACCGCTCACCGCAAGGGTGGGGCCGTGCTCAAGGCCGAGGCGGTCAATGACCTGCTCGCGTCCGTCGGCAAGACCTACACCGCGTCGCAGGGCGCCGGTTTGGCGTTTCTCGCCGACCAGTCCTCCTCGCCGACCCGTGCGCGCCTCGTCAAGAAGCTCCGCCGCAAGCTCCCGAAGGCCGTCTGGGCCGAATACGAGCCCGTGAACGATGAGCCGCCGATTGCCGCCGCCCGCGCCGTGTTCGGGGCCGACGTTAAGCCCATCTACCAATTCGCGAAGGCGAAACGCATTCTCTCGCTCGACGCAGATTTCTTCCACGCCGAATCCGGCAGCCTCTACTACGCCCGCGAGTTCGCCAAGGGCCGTCGCGTCAAGTCGAAGGACGACGCGATGAACCGCCTCTACGTCGCGGAGAGCGCGTTCACTCTGACCGGCAGCATGGCGGATCACCGCCTCCGCCTCGCCAGCAGCCACATGCTCGCGCTCGCCGCGGCCATCGGTACCAAGACGCTCGATACCGAGATTCTCAAGCCCCTCACCGACGGACTCGACGCCTTCGTGAGCCAGAAGTGGGTCGAGGAATGCGCCCAGGATCTGATCGACCACAAGGGCGCGTCGCTCGTGGTGGCCGGCGCGCATCTGCCGCCGCAGGTCCACGCCATCGCCTACGCGATCAACGCGCTCCTCGGCAACATCGGCCAGACCGTCGATTTCGTCGCCGTCGAGCCAGCCTCGGCCGCATCCATTTCCGACCTCGCCGCCGCGGTCAAGTCCGGCTCGGTCAAGACGCTCGTCATCCTCGGCGGCAATCCCGCCTATAACGCTCCGGCTGATCTCGACTGGGCCAAGTTGCAGGTCTCGGTCGCCGATGTGATCTGTCTCGGTTATGCCGCGGACGAAACCTCCGCGCTCGCCGGCACCCAGCTCGCCGCGGCCCATTACTTGGAGTCGTGGGGCGATGCCCGCACGGCCGACGGCACCGTGGTGCCGGTCCAGCCGATGATTCTCCCGCTTTTCGGCGGGATCACGCAGATCGAGGTGCTCGCCCGCATTGCCGGCGAAGCCAGTGCCGACGGCTACGCGCTCGTCAGCGACACGATCACTGCGCTCGCGGGCGGTGACGCCGACAAGGCCATGCGCCGCTTCCTGCACGACGGTATTTTGGCCGGTTCCGCGTTCGCCAAGACCGCCGTGAACTTCGACCAGCGCGGCGCGCGCGCCCTTTTCCGCGACGATCCGAAGAAGATCGAGACGTTTTCCGCGAAGAACCTCGAGGTCCGCTTCGTCACCGACCACAAGATGGATGACGGCCGGTTTAATAACAACGGTTGGCTTCAGGAGTGTCCGGATCCGATCACCAAGATTTCGTGGGATAACGCGATCCTCGTCAGCCCGAAGCTGGGCAAGGAACTCGGAATCTACCCGCAAGGCTCGAAGCTCCAGATCGCCCGCGTCGAGGAAAACGAGTTCAGCATCGGCAAGGAAAACTCCCGCATTTTCGAACTCAGCGTCGGCGGCCGCAAGATCAAGGGCCCGGTCCACATCCAGCCCGGCCTCTCGAATTACACGGTCGTCGTGCCGCTCGGCTATGGCCGCACGGTCACCGGACATGTGGGCAAAGGTGCCGGCTTCAATGCTTACCCTGCCCGGACGGTCGCCGGGTCCGACGTCGCCACCGGCGGCACGCTCACCGACACCGGTACGCGGCTGCTGCTCGCCAACACCCAGGAGCACTGGTCGATGGAAGGGCGTGACATCGTGCGCGAGGCCAACTTCGACGAGTATCAGAAGAATCCCGGGTACGTGGACGACATCGGGACCGAGTCGCATTCGCCCGCCATTTATGGCGCGGACAAGACGCCGACCAACGACAACAAGCTCTCCCGCGAGGATCGCGCCAAGCAGACGACGGCCCGCGCCAAGGAAATCCCCCGCGGTGGCTCGATGTATGCGACGCCGAAGTTCGACGGCCACCACCAGTGGGGCATGTCGATCGATCTCAACACCTGCATCGGCTGCAACGCTTGCGTCGTCGCCTGTCAGGCGGAGAACAACATTCCGATCGTCGGCAAAGATCAGGTGATGCGCGGCCGCGAGATGCACTGGATCCGCCTCGACCGCTACTATTCCGACGGCAGGGCCGAAGGCGGCGCGTTCGGCGGCGAAGGCAACCGCGAGATCCCCGAGGATCCGCAGGTTTCCCTCCAGCCGGTCGCCTGCGCCCAATGCGAACTCGCCCCGTGCGAGGTCGTGTGCCCCGTCAATGCGACGGTGCACGACGAAGAAGGCCTCAACACGATGGCCTACAACCGGTGCATCGGCACGCGTTACTGCGCGAACAATTGTCCGTACAAGGTCCGCCGCTTCAATTTCTTCGATTTCAACCAGCGCCAGCTCGACAGTCTCTACCTCGGCCAACTCGGTCCGAAGGGAATGCCGGAGCTGGTGAAGATGGTGAAGAATCCCGAGGTCACCGTCCGCATGCGCGGCGTGATGGAGAAGTGCACGTATTGCGTGCAGCGGATCCAGAACGGGAAGATCCAGCACAAGGTCGCGATGGCCCAGGCCGGCCGCCCGGGCGACGTCGTGGTCCCCGATGGCACGATCAAGACCGCCTGCCAACAGGTGTGCCCCGTCGAAGCCATCGAGTTTGGCAATATCGACGATCCGAAGAGCGCCGTCTCGCTGGCCAAAGCCCGCGAGCAGGACTACTCGCTCCTCGGCTACCTCAACATCCGCCCGCGCACCACGTATCTCGGCAAGCTCCGCAACCCGAACCCGAAGATGCCCGATTACCAGTCGCTGCCCCTCAGCCGCGTCGAATATAACAGCAAGAACCATCCTCCGTCCGACCACGGCGCCCACGGGCACGAAGGTCACGGCCCCGCCCCTGCGGCGCCGAAGGCGGAAAAGAAGCACGGCATGATCGATACTGCGAAAACGCTGGGAGGGCTGAGCTAATGGCCCACGCCGAACACGCCGCCACCCCGCCCGCGATCCTGCAGGAAGTCAAACCTGCGGTCCTCCCGCGCGCCGTGATGGTCGCCAACAATCGCAGCTTCTCGTGGATCACCGAAAAGATCTGCGGCATCATCGAAGGCAAAACGCCGACGTGGTGGTGGGTCTGCTTCATCCTCGCCTGTTTGGTTGCCTCGTTCACGGTCGCCGGCATCGCCTACCTGATCGCCACGGGCGTCGGCGTCTGGGGTCACGCTAATCCGGTCAACTGGGCGTGGGACATCGTCAACTTCGTCTTCTGGATCGGTATCGGCCACGCCGGCACCCTGATCTCCGCGATTTTGTGCCTCTTGCGCCAGAAATGGCGCACGTCGATCAACCGCGCCGCCGAGGCGATGACGATCTTTGCCGTCGTCTGCGCCGGCATCTTCCCCGTCTTCCACGTCGGTCGCGTGTGGTACGCGTGGTATCTCTTCCCGATCCCGAATTCCAACGCCATCTGGCAGAACTTCCGTTCGCCGCTGGAGTGGGACGTGTTCGCGGTCTCGACCTACGGCACGGTGTCGGTGCTGTTCTGGTACGTCGGCCTGCTGCCCGACCTCGCCGTGCTGCGCGACCGGTTTTACGCTTCGGGCAACAAACTCCGTTCTGCCCTCTACGGGTTCTTCGCCCTTGGCTGGCGCGGCTCGAACCGCCATTGGAGCAACTACGAGATGGCCTACCTGATTTTGGCCGGTATCTCGACCCCCCTCGTTTTGTCGGTGCACACGATCGTCTCGTTTGATTTCGCCGTCTCGCTGCTCCCGGGCTGGCACACGACGATCTTCCCACCGTATTTCGTGGCGGGTGCCATCTTTTCGGGTTTCGGCATGGTGCTTACGCTGATGCTCCCGCTGCGCGCGATCTACCGCATGGAGGATCTTATCACGCAGTATCACATCGACTGCATGTGTAAGATCACCTTGGCGACCGGCACGATCGTCGGCTACGCCTACGCGATGGAGTTCTTTATCGCGTGGTATGGCGCGAACCCGTATGAAGGCTTTGCGTTCATCAATCGCGCCTTTGGCCACTATGCATGGGCCTATTGGATCATGATTTCGTGCAACGTCATCACGCCCCAATTCTTCTGGTTCAAGGCCGTCCGCGAGAACACCTCGTTCGTCTGGATCCTCTCGATCTTCGTCAACGTCGGCATGTGGTTCGAGCGCTTCGTGATCATCGTCACCTCCCTCGCCCGTGACTTCCTGCCGTCCAGCTGGGGCTACTATTCGCCCAGCATCGTCGAGATCTTTACCTTCTTCGGCACCTTCGGAGTCTTCTCGGTGCTCTTCCTCCTCTTCATCCGCTTCCTCCCCATCATGCCGATGGCCGAGCTCAAGGCGGTCACGCCCCAGGCCGATGTCCACGGCGGCGGCGACCACCACTAATCGTTCACGCCATGGCTGCACCCTCCTACGGCTTGATTGCCACCTTTGACACCACGCCCGATCTCTACCATGCGGCGGAGAAAGTGCGCGATGCCGGTTACCGCCACTGGGACTGCATCACGCCGTTCCCCGTGCACGGCCTCGACAAGGCGATGGGCCTCAAACGCTCCATCGTCCCGCGCATTTCGCTCTGCGGCGGCATCGCCGGTTTTTGCACCGGCATGTCGATGATCTGGTGGACCGGCGCGGTCGACTACCCGTTGATCGTCGGCGGCAAGCCGCTCTTCAGTCCGATGTTCGCTTTTCCCGTGAGCTACGAGCTCACCATTCTCTTCACCGCGTTTGCGACCATCGGGGGGATGCTCTTCCTCAACGGTCTGCCGATGCACTACCATCCTGTGCTGAAATACGAACACATCCGCCGCGGCATGGATGACCAGTTCTTCCTCGTCATCGAAACGCGCGACCCGCGTTTCAATCTCGCCAACACCAAGGCCCTGCTCGAAAAGGCCGGCGGGAAAAACATCTCGGAACTCGAGGCTTGAGTCATGCGCAACGTTTACCTCGTCACCGCGTTCGCCTGTGTGCTGCTCGTTTCCATCTTTGGATTCCGCGGCACAATCTTTACCTCGCCTCCGATCGAGGTGTTTCCCGAGTGGGCTTTCCCTGGCATGAAAAACCAGCCGAAACTCCGCCCGCAGGCTGAGTCCAAGTTCTTCGCCGACGGCCGCACTGACCGTGCCCCTGTCGAGCGCACCGTCCTCCGCGGGATGCTCCGCGCGGACGACCACCTGAGTCGGGGCAAGGACGCCACCGGCGCTTTCGCCCGCGGCTTCCCCGCGCTCGGGGCGGACGGCAAACCGTTGGTCGTCGATCTGAAGTTCCTGCAACGCGGCAAGGACCGCTACGAAATCTATTGTGGCCCCTGCCATGGCGCGGTCGGCGACGGCGCCGGAATCACCAAGCAATACGGCATGGGTGCGACGCCCACGTATCACGACCAACGCCTCCGCGACATGCCCGAGGGCGAACTCTACAACACGATCACCGTCGGCTCCCCCAACAAGAACATGCAGTCTTACGCCGACAAGCTTGAGCCGCAGGACCGTTGGGCCGTCGTCGCCTATGTCCGCGCCCTCCAGCGCGCCCAGCAGGGCACCGCCGCCGACGTCGTCGACGCCGCCGCCAAACAAACTCTCGGTCTCAAATGAGCAGCACTCACGCAGCCATCGCCTCCGCGGCCCTCCCGGCCGGGTCTTCGACCGCCGCCACGGCGAGCAAGGCCCTCACCGTCGGCATCGTCGGACTCGTGCTCACCGCCCTCGGTGTAGCCGTCACCCCCGACAAGCACGGTCCGGTGATGTCCTATCTGGTCGGCATCACGTTTTGCACGTCGATTTTGATCGGCATGCTCATGTTGATCTTGATCCACCATATCGTCGACGCCTCGTGGTCCGTCGTGATTCGCCGTCAATTCGAGCACGCGCTCTCGGCGTTCAAGTGGCTGTTCGTCCTCTTCCTTCCGCTCCTCGTTCTCGCTTGGGTGAAGCCCGGCTTCGTCTGGCCGTGGATGGATTTGGGCCACGAATTGCACGGTCACGGTACCGTCGGCACCGACATTCTTTACCAAAAGAAGGCCGGTTTCCTGAACCTGAACATGTTTACTGGCATGACGCTAGCGTTCTTTGCCGGTTGGGTCTGGCTCTCCGCCCGCTTGCGGAAGGCCTCCTTCACCCAGGATTTGGACGGCGATATTAAGTGGACGTTCATGAACCGGCAGACGGCCGCGTTCGGTCTCCCGATCGGAGCGCTCACCCTCAGCTTTGCCGCGATCTATTGGGTGAAGTCCCTCGAATATCACTGGTTCTCGACGATGTACGGCGTGTGGTTTTTCGCTAACTGTATCCGCGGTGCGCTCGCCATCGGCGTGATCATCATGATCTGGCTGTGGAACCGCGGCGACTACAAGGGCGTGCTCAACACGAACCACTTCTACTCGATCGGCATGCTCGCGTTCGCGTTCACCGTGTTCTGGGCCTATATCACGTTCTCCCAATATTTTCTGATCTGGAACGCCAACGTGCCCGAGGAAACTTTCTGGTACAACCTCCGCGAGGTGAACCACGACGGATCCACCAACCAATGGTGGTATGTCGGCCTGGTGCTCCTGTTCGGGCACTTTTTCGTCCCGTTCCTCTATCTGCTCTCCTATAAACACAAGGTCGTCCACTCGAAGATCAAGCCGATCATGTGGTGGATCCTCGCCGTGATCCTGGTCGATATGTGCTACAACATCCTGCCCGCCCTCAAGGACGGACACGGTGATTCGCTCCCGTTCCTTTCGTTGAATTTGCTCTGGGTGCTCACCTCGGTCGTCGGTATTGGCGGCGTGTGTACGTGGTCCTACCTGAAGAGCTTCCCGACGGCCAAACTCCTCCCGATCCGCGATCCGCGCATCTCTGAGAGCCTCACGCACCATGAGTGATTCATCCGCCCCTGCCCCGCGGCCCGTCGCCCTGATCACGACGTTGTTTATTTTCGCCCTCGCGGCGACCGGTCTCGTGCTCGTCTGGCGCGCCTACCAGCCGACCGCCGCCTCCCCGCAGAACGCGGTCGCGGAAAATCTGCCGAAAGACGGATCGTTGGCCTGGAAGGCCACGCCCGCCAGCCGCAAGGAAGCGCTCCTCGCGCTCCGTGAAAAACAAGCGAAACAGGCAGCTGCTTACGCGTGGGTCGATCAAAAGGCCGGCGTCGTCCAACTCCCGATTGAGCGTGCGATGGAACTGACCGCCGCGCACTACGGCTCCAAGAAGTAATTTTCCTTTTCTCGATGTCTTCGCCCTCCACCACCGCTGAAGTCACCGCCGCCGATACCGCCGGCCGTTGGCCGCTGCTGCTCCTCCTCGCCTCCGGGCTGGTGTGGCTCGTCCTGAGCGGCGTCCTCGCCCTCATCGCGTCGATTCAGTTGCACTCGCCGGGCTTCCTCGCCGACTGCGAGAGCCTTACGCACGGCCGGGTCACCGCCTTGGCCGAAACCACCTTTATTTACGGCTGGGCGGCCAACACCGGTCTTGGGGTCGCGCTCTGGGTGCTCGGTCGGCTCGGCGGCGCCCCGCTTCGCGCCCTCAACTGGGCCGTCGTCGGCACGCTTTTTTGGAACACCGGTCTCTCGCTCGGCCTCGTCGGGATTGCCACCGGTGATGCGACGTCCTTCGCCCTTCTGGAAATGCCGCGTTACGTCCAGCCGCTGCTCGTCGCCGCGTATGTGGCGATCGGCGTTTCCGGCATTCTGGCTTGGAACGGACGCCGCACGGACGGCACCTTCGCGTCGCAATGGTATGCGGTCGCTGCGCTCATCCTTTTCCCTTGGTTGCTGATCGCCGCCCAGACGATGCTGTTGTGGAGCCCGGTACGCGGCGTCCTCCAAGCGGTGGTCAATGGCTGGTATGTTCAAAGCGCGTTTTCCCTCTGGCTCGCTCCGCTGGCCTTGGCCGGAGCTTACTACGTCGTGCCGAAAGCCACGGGCCGCACGTTGCCGAGCTACGATTTCGCCTCACTCTCGTTTTGGACGCTGCTCTTTGTCGGCGCCCTGACCGGTGGACGTCACCTCATCGGCGGTCCGGTTCCGGCGTGGATTCCGACGCTGGCTAACGCCTCCTGCACCATGCTGCTGTTCCACTATGCGGTCGTGGCCCTCAACCTTCGCGGCGCGTTCAGCGGCGGCGGCACGGCGCTCCGGTTCATTTCGTTCGGACTGGTGGCCTACCTCCTCGGCGCGGTCCTCGATGCGGTCACCGCGTTCCGCGGCGTGGCGCTCGTGACCCAGTTCACCTACTTCGCCACCGCGCAGCAACAGCTTGCTCTCTACGGCGGCATTTCGATGTTTCTGTTTGGCTCGCTTTATTTCGCGGTGCCGCGCCTCACCGGGCGGGCTTGGGCGTCCGCCGCTCTGGTTCGCGGGCATCTGGCCCTCGCCATGTTCGGGGTCTTGCTCCTCGTGGTCACCTTGGCCGCCGCCGGTTGGACCCAGGGCCACGACCTCAACCATGCCGCCACGTCGTTCGCTGACATCGCCGCGCACACGCGGCCGTGGCTCTTGGGCGCCACCGCGGCGCAGGCCAGTTTGCTCCTCGGTAATCTCCTCCTTTTGGTGAACTTCGCCATCAGCGTGAGCAGTGTGTGCTGTTCCGCCCCCGCAGAGAATTCTTTCCGTCAGCCCTCGACGATGGAGGCGCACGCGTCATGATGAAAAACGGTTTCCTCTTCTTCATCGGCCTCCTTGCCGCCTTTGTCTTCGGCTGGGGCGGGATCGCACTCGGCTCGCATCTGCAGCTCGGGGCCTTGGCTCCTTACTATGACGACGGCGAAGGTTCCACCTTCCCGGCGCGGCCCCAGGGTCTCGCCTCCCGCGGACAGCTCGTTTACGCGGACTTGGGCTGCGCGTCCTGCCATACGCAGCAGGTGCGCCGGCCGGATTTCGGCTCCGACAAGGACCGTGGTTGGGGCGAACGTCAAAGCGTCGCCCGCGACTACATCCACCAGGTTCGCCCGCAACTCGGCGAGTCCCGCACCGGCCCGGATCTGGCGAATCTCGCCGGGCGCAAGGCCCCCTACGACGGTGCCGAGCTCACGCAGTTCCTCTACACGGGGATCGTGCCCGGCACCCGGGTGCTCAACCACCCGCCCTACAAGTTCCTCTTCGACGAGCGCAAGATCGACGGTGAGGTCTCGGCCAACGCCTTGGCTTTGCCCGCCAGCCTCGCTCCCGCCGCCGGTCGTCAGATCGTCGCTGGCGAACGCGCCCGGACGCTCGTCGCCTATCTCCAGAGCTTGAATACTCCTTACGAATTTCCCGAAGCGCGGCCGGTGACGCCGGCGGCATCCGCCAAGGAGGGCGCACACAAATGAGCACGCCTTCGCACCAAGATCCGCGCCTTGACCAAGCCACCGCTTCGGATGAGAGCCTGCTGGCTGCCCACGAGAAACTCGTCGGCAAGCAGCCGGACGAGAAGGCGCGCTACCAACTGCTCCCGCTGAATCTGCTGTTCATCTTCAGCGGCCTTATTTTTTTTGCGGGCACGTATTTGAACCGTTATTCGGGCCTCTTCGACCCGAAGATCTATAATGAGAACGAGCTGCCCGGCACCGGTGGGCCAGTGGCGGTGAAGGTCGATACGCTCGTGTTGGGCAAGAAGCAATACGAAGCGATTTGTATCACGTGCCATCAGGCCACCGGCCTCGGCCAACCCGGCGTGTATCCGCCGCTCGCCGCGTCCGAATGGGTCACCGGCTCCGAGGAACGCCTCGTCCGTTTGGTGCTCTACGGCCTCAATGGTCCGATTAAGGTCAACGGGGTCGACTACAACGGCGCCATGCCCGCAGTCGGTAAAGTGGCCGGTTCCGGTTACAACCTTTCCGACGATAAGGTGGCCGCTGTGTTGACCTACGTCCGGCAGCAATGGGGCAATACCGCCGGTCCGATCACGACCGAGCAGGTGGCCGCGATCCGCTCCAAAGAGGGCGATCGCAAGGCCTACGTCGCGCAAGAACTCCTCAAGTTCCAATAACCGGATCCCCGTTTCTCAAAGCCGCGCGGCCGTCCGCGCGGCTTTTTTGTGCCCCTAGCCTTGGGCTGCGCGCGCGCCTTGGTTGGTCGGGCCGGTGAGATCAACGTCCTTTGAACGCTGGACTGTTCGGTCGCCGCGAGCGCCAGCGAGCGGACGGATCACCCCTCGCTGGCGCTCGCGGCGACCCGGCAAAGCAAAGTCTGAATCTTTCGGACGACTGATCTTATTCTTCGCCCAGCTTCCGCGCCGGCCCGAGGTAGTTTTGCACGTAATCCTGCACACACGCGGCCAGGGGCGTCATCGCGCGGGTGTAGCCGGTCGCGCGGAGCTTGGCCGTGTTGGCCCGGGTGAAATACTGGTATTTACCCCGCAGCACCTCCGGCATGTCGATAAAATCGATGACCGGTTCACGCCCGAGGGCGCTGAAGATGGCCCGCGTCAACGTCAGCCAGGTGTTGGCTTCGCCGCTGCCCAAATTGTAGAGCCCGCCGGCCGTCGGCGCCTGCTCCGCGAAGTGCAGCGTCATTTCGATCGCGTCCTTCACATAGAGGAAGTCGCGCCGCTGCTCGCCGTCCTTGAACTCGGGCCGGTGGCTCCTGAACAACTGCACGCGGCCCGTCGCGAGAATCTGCTGGTAAGCCTTGTTGACGAGCGAACGCATCTCGCCCTTGTGGTCCTCGTTTGGGCCGAAAACGTTGAAATACTTCAGGCCCACGATGCGTTTCAACCAGCCTTCGCGCTGCGCGTGCAGGTCGAACAGGTGCTTGGAGTAGCCATACATGTTCAGCGGGCGGAGCCGGTGCAGCTCCTCGCCCGTGTCGTCCATGCCCTGGGCACCGTCGCCATAGGTGGCGGCGGAGGAGGCGTAGATGAAACGCGCGCCGTGTTCGAGCGACCAGGCGGCCAGTTCCTTCGTAACGTTGTAGTTGTTGTCGATCAGGTAGGACGCATTCTTTTCGGTGGTGGCCGAGCAGGCACCGAGATGAAACACGGTGGAAAACCGGCCGAACGCCGCGGGATTGCGGCGGAGATGTTCGCGAAACGGGTCGGCCTCGACGTAGTCGGCGAATTTCAGCGGCGCGAGGTTCTTCCACTTATCGTCGGTGCCGAGAAAATCCGTGACGACGATATCGGTGTGTCCACGCTGGTTGAGGGCCCAGACGAGGGCGCTGCCGATGAAGCCCGCGCCACCGGTGACGAGAATGCGGCCGTGAAGTGTGCTCATGAATCGAAGATGGCCGGAAAACGGGGTGGAAAGCGCGAGAAAATTTTCCGAAGCGGACGCTGGTTGCGCCGGTGGACCGCTATTGGTCCTTCGACATTTCCTCGGAACGCGCTTTGGCGGCGAGGACGGTGTCGCGGATGAGTCCGCGAAAATCGCCGGCGGCCAGGCATTGCAGACCGGCGAAGGTGGTCCCGTTCGGCGAGGTGACCTGGTTGCGCAGCGTCTCGGGCGGGATCGCCTTCCGCGCGAGCAGGCGCGCCGCTCCGAGCAGCGTCTCGAGGGCGAGCGTCTGGGCGGTGTCCGGGGCGAGCCCGGCGGCCACGCCGGCGTCGCGGAGGGCGGCGGCAAATTCGAACACGTAGGCCGGGCCGCTGCCGCTGACCGCCGTAAGGGCGTCCATTTGGGGCTCGTCGATTTCCACCGATTTTCCGAGGGCGGCGAGGATGGTTTCCACGGTCGCGCGATCCGGGGCGGACAGGGGATCGCGGACGCACCAGCCCGTGATTCCAGCGCCGATCTGGCTGGGCGTGTTGGGCATCGTGCGCACGAGATTGCGCGCCCGGGGAAAAGTCCGGGCCAGGCTCGCGATTTTTTTCCCGGCGAGCACTGAGAGGACCAGCTTGCCCGCGGTGAGGTCGGCGAGGCGCGGATCGGCCGCGGCGAGGTGCTGGGGTTTGAACGCGACAATGAGGGTGTCGGCGTCCGCGAGCAGGGCCTCGAGCGAGTGGGCCTGCGCGATGCCGGTGCGGGCAGCAAGAGCGGCGGCCGTCCGGCCCGATGCGCTGTAACAAATCAGGTCGGCGTGGGCCGGGGCCGCTCGGGCGAGCAGCCCTTCGGCAAAGGCCGCGGCCATGTTTCCGGCGCCGAGAAAGGCGATTTTATTCATCGGGGTTGTGACGGATTTTCTTTTCGACCGGATGGAGGAGAATCGCCGTCGCGCCGCCGCCGGTGGTGTCGGTCAGGGTCACTTCACCCCCGAGGTTTCGCAGTGCGTGGCGGGCCACGGTCAGGCCCATGCCGACGCCGACCGTGTTCTTGGTGCTGACGAAAGGCTCGAACATCTTGTCGCGCACCTCCGCGTCGAGGCCATGGCCGTGGTCGACGATGCGGATTTGCACGCAGGGCCCCTCGCCGATTTTCTCGACGAGGCGCGTGTGCACCGCAATCGGCCGCGGGTCCGCCGGCTGGTGGTCGTAGGACTCCCACGCGTTGATCAGGACCTTGCCCATCACCTCTTCGAGAATTTCGAAATTTGTTTCGATCATCAAATCGGCGAGAGGGTTGTCGATGGTGACCGGGGCCGTGAGGTGGTAGTCGGTGTGGAAACGCGCGACGCAATTCTCCAGCAGCGTTTGCAGCGGGGCCTTCATCAGGGGCGGGCGCGATTTGACGACGAGTGTGCTGAGCTGTTTGATGATCGCGACGATGCGCTGCACGGCGTCCTCAACGTACTGCGCATTTTTTTTCACCTGTTCGGGTTTGTCGTAATACGCTTTGACGAGGTCGAGGTAGCCGATGACGATACCGAGGAGGTTGTTCAGGTTGTGGGCGATACCCTGGGTGACAGCGCCGATGGTGGCGGCCCGGCGGGCCTCCTCGAGGCGTCGCGTCAGATCCACGAGTTGGCGGTTGACCGTGACGACCCGAAGCTGCGTCTGCACGCGCGCGAGGGTCTCATCGAGGTCGATCGGCTTCGTGATGTAGTCCACCGCACCGACGCCGAGGCCCGCGAGTTTGCTTTCCTTGGTTGTGCGCCCCGTGATGAAAATCACGGGAATGCCGCGCGTCACTGCGTCGGCCTGGAGGCGTTGGCAAACCTCGATGCCGTCCATGTCGGGCATCAGCACGTCCAGCAGAATGAGGTCGGGCATGACCTGGCGGGTGAGATCCAGCGCTTCGCGGCCGTTGGCGGCAGCGGTGACCCGGATGCCTTCCCGCTCGAGCTTTCGCCTCAGGAGCTCGACGTTGATGGGTTGGTCATCGACGACCAGAATCGAAGGGGCGGGCATGGAGCGAAGAGGAAAGCCGTCGCGGAGATTAGGCACAAGTTAGGGCGCCGCGCGCAAGTGAAACGCTTTGACCGTATTTTTCATGAGCAGCGCGACGGTCATCGGGCCGACGCCGCCGGGGACCGGGGTGATCATCGCGCAGAGCGGTGCCACGGTCGGAAAATGTACGTCGCCCGTCAGACGGTAGCCGGTTTTTTTCGTGGCGTCCGGCACGCGGTTGATGCCGACGTCGATCACTATGGCGCCGGGTTTCACCATGTCGGCGGTGACAAATTCCGGGCGGCCGATGGCGGCGATCAGCACGTCGGCCTGGCGGGTGAGGGCCGGGAGATTGGTCGTGCCGGAGTGGCAGATGGTGACGGTGGCGTTGGCCCCGGCGCGTTTCTGGAGCGCGAGGAGGGCGATGGGCTTGCCCACAATCAGCGAGCGGCCGAGGACGACGACGTGCTTGCCCTTAAGGTCGGTGCCGCTGCGCGCGAGCAGTTCCATGATCCCGGCGGGCGTGCAGGAAACAAACCCGGTGTCATCCTCCTGGGCGACCTTGCCGAGGTTGAGCGTGTTGAACCCGTCGACGTCCTTGGCGGGGGAGACGCGGCGGAAAACGGCGACCTCGTCGAGGTGTTTCGGCAACGGCGATTGCACAAGGATCCCGTCGACCGTCGGGTCGGCGTTGAGCCCGTCGATCAACGCGAAGAGTTCGGCCTGCGTGATGGTCACGGGAGGAAGAATGATGCGGCTGGTCACGCCGATTTCGGCGGCCGTCTTTTCCTTTTTCTTCACGTAAGAAACAGAGGCGGGGTCATCCCCGACCCGCACCAGCGTGAGGCAGGGCTTGCGCCCGGTGAACGTGGCGACCTCGGCCTTCAGCTCGGCAATGAGGGCGGTGGCGATTTGGTTGCCGTCAATGAGGTGCATGAAAAAAGCGGGGAGCGGGGTGTGGTCGGCCGGCGGAAGCCAACCAAGGCGTGTCTGGGTGGTAGGCGGGCCCGGCGCGGATTGGCCGGCTACTTGAGTTGCAGCGTTTCGACCTGGATGACGATGTCCTTGGTGTCCGGGGCGTTTTTCGCGGCACCGAAGACCACCACGGTGTGGTTCACGTAGTTTTCGATTTGGTCGGTGAGCAGCAGTTTGGAAATATCGAGGTAGGCATAGCGCTTGCCGGCGTCGTCGGTCAGGGCCCAATCGTAGGGCCGGCGGGGTTTGAACGCACTGCGGGTGGAGACAAACTTGCCCGCGAACTGACGGGGCAGGGTGGTCGCGCCGCCGTCGCCGAGGTTGACCATCGGGGCGGCGTGGCCGGGGGTCGCGACGCCGTAAACACCGGGCGACACCGGGGCCGCCGACAGCGGGGCGCCGGCCGGTGCGGAGGGGGTGCCGGGGTCGGCGGGCGCGGGCGCCGTCGCGAGGGCGGGGACGGAGCCGGGCGCCCCGCCGAGATGAATGTAACCGGTGAGTTTTCGCTCGAGACGGATTTGCGTCCATTTCCCGTACAGGCCCGTGAGGGTCGTCTGGTCGTCCTTCGCCGCGACCGTCAGCACGCCGGCGTCGGGCTTCGGCGCGAGGTAGAGGTTGGCGCCCACCTTCACGTCGAGACTCTTCGTGAGGTCCTTGTTCAGCACGTAGGCCTCGAAGGGGCCGGGCAGCTCGACGGCGAGCCAACCCGCGGGCGCTCGGGCGACGGATTCGGGGACCACGGTCGGTTCGGTCCCAGCCTTCAGAAAGGTGACGGCCGGGGAGGTTTGGTCCGGTTTCGTATGGATGGCGGTCGTCTCGGTCAGCGGAGCGGCGAACGCGGCACCGGACGCAAGGAGCGCGGCGAGCGTGAGGAGTTTAGTCTTCATGGAGGAGAGCGGTGTCGGCGGGTTGATCGGCGGTGGCTTCGAGGGTGGCGTGGGGCGTGCGCGGATTCTGGAAGAGCAGTTCGATTTCCTTCGGCGTAAGTTTTTTCATCGCGCGGGACGGGATGCCCTTCAGCGGAAAGGCCCCGATTTGGTAGCGGCGGAGGCGTTTCACATCGTAGCCGAGGGTGGTGAAGAGCAGGCGGATCTCGCGTTTCTTTCCGTGGTGCATGTGCACGTCGAGGTTGGTGGCCTGTTCACCCGAGCCGGGGTGGATGAGGGCGGCGCGTTCGACCTTGAGCCGTTCGCCCTCGAACATGATGCCCTTGATGAGCAATGGCAGCCGTTTCGCGGGGAACGGATTCTTGAGGATCACGTGATAGCGTTTCGTCACGAGGTTCGACGGGTGGGTGAGGCGCTGGGCGAGATCGCCGTCGGTCGTGAGGATGACGAGCCCTTCGCTGTCCTTGTCGAGGCGACCGGCGCAAAAAAAGCGGAATTTGGCGAACTCGCGCGGCAGCACCGTGAAGACCGTGTCGGGGTTGTGCGGGTCATCGTTGGTGCAGGCGAGGCCGCGCGGTTTGTTCATGGCGAGCGTGAGGCGCGGCTGCACGGTCGAGCGCACGCTTTTGCCGCTGGCGGTGACACGGTCCACTCCGGGCGTGACCTTCTGGCCGAGGGTGGCGAGGACACCGTTGACCCAGACCTCGCCCTGCGCGATGAGCGCCTCGGCGGCCCGCCTCGAACAGAGGCCAGAGTCGGCGAGGTATTTTTGCAGGCGGATGGGTTCAAGGGATGGCATAGTCGGAAGCCAGTGGGCGGGAAATCGGCGGACGGCGCAAGCCTACTCAAGACGCGAAAGCGGCTTGCCTGCGGCGGGGCGGCCCAGCTTCATGCCCATCCACTCCATGTCCGCCTCCGTCGACGCCTCCCCGTATTCGAAAGACCATCCGTTCCCGGCGAAAGTCACCGAGAACCGCCTGCTGAACAAACCCGGCTCGGCGAAAGAAACGCGGCACTTCGTGGTGAGCCTCGCGGGCAGCGGTTTGCACTACAGCGCCGGCGATTCGCTGGGTGTGTTTCCGGAAAACCGCCCGGGCGAGGTCGCGGAAATTCTGCAGCGGCTCGGCGCGACGGGCGCCGAGCTCGTGTTGCCGGCGATGCTCAAACTGGCGGCGCCGATCGCCCTCCGCGAGGCGCTGACGACGCGGCTCGCCCTGGCGGGCCCGACGGCGAAGATCGTCGGCACGCTCGCGGCGAAGGCGACCGCCCCGGACGAGCAGGCGAAACTGACCGGACTCCTGTCTCCGGAATCCAAAGACTTGTTGGCGGCCTTTCTCGACGAGCGCGAATTCGTCGATTTGTTGGCGGATTTTCCGAGTGCGAAGCTCACGCCGCAGGAGTTCGTCGATCATCTGCGCAAGCTGATGCCGCGTCTCTACTCGATCGCGTCGTCGCCCCGGGTTTATCCGTCCGATGTCCACCTCACGGTGGCCGCGGTGCGCTACCGGACGAACGAGCGCGAACGGGCGGGCGTGTGCTCGACCTTCCTCGCGGACCGCGTGCAGGTGGGCACGACGCCGACGCGAGTGTTTGTGTCGCCGTCGCACTTCGGTCCCCCGGAGGACGGGGCGAGGGACTGTATCATGGTGGGGCCGGGGACGGGTATCGCGCCGTTTCGGGCGTTTGTGCAGGACCGCGTGGCCAGCGGTGCGACCGGGCGCAACTGGGTGTTTTTCGGTGACCAGAAGGCGGCGACGGATTTTCTCTACCAAGAGGAATGGGCACAGTATCTCGCGAAGGGCCAGGTGGCACGGCTCGAGCTCGCTTGGTCGCGCGACCAGTTTACCAAGGTCTACGTGCAGGACAAGATGCGGGCCAACGCGGCGGAGTTGTGGGCGTGGCTGCAGGGCGGGGCCCACTTCTATGTGTGCGGTGATGCCAAGCGCATGGCGAAGGATGTCGATGTGGCGTTGCACGACATTGTCTCGGTGCAGGGCGGTATGACGCCCGCGCTGGCGGTGGACTACGTGAAGCAGCTGAAAAAAGAGAAGCGTTACCAGCGCGACGTGTACTGATCCGGGGGGCTCCGGCGGGGCGGGACGCGCCGGCGAAATTTTCTCCTCGCTACCCGCCACCCGCTCACCGCTATTTTTTCCTTCTCATGCTCACCTTCACTCATCGCACCGCTCTCGTAACCGGCGCCGGCCGAGGCATCGGCAAGGCCATCGCTGAAACGCTCGCCAAACAGGGTGTCACCGTCATCTGCGTCTCCAAGTCCGCCGAGTCCTGTGGCGCCACGGCCGCGACCATCGTCGCCGCCGGGGGCAAAGCCAAGGCCCTCGCCGTCGACGTGGCCGACGGAGCCGCCATCGCCAAGGCGTCGGAGGACTTGCTGAAGGAGTTCCCGACCATCGATATTTTGGTCAACAATGCCGGGATCACGCGCGACGGCCTGCTCTTCCGCATGAGCGAGACGGACTGGAACGACGTGATCAGCACGAACCTCACGAGCTGTTTTCATTGGACGAAGCTGATCGGGCGCCCGATGACCCGCGCCCGCTGGGGTCGCATCGTCAACCTCGCTTCGGTGAGCGGCATTATGGGCAACGCCGGGCAGGCGAACTACTCGGCGGCCAAGGCGGGCATGATCGGCCTGACCAAGACCCTCGCGCGCGAATTCGCCGGGCGCAGCGTGACGGTCAACGCCGTGGCTCCCGGGTTCATCAAAACCGACATGACCACGGAGTTCGTAAACAACCCCGAGGTGTCGGCGAAAATCCTCGAAGCGGTGCCGCTCAAACGGTTCGGCGAGGCCGCCGATATCGCAAATATCACCGCCTACCTCTGCTCTGAGGAAGCCGGGTATATCACGGGACAGGTTTTTTCCGTTGACGGCGGCATGGCGATGTGAACCCTCCGGCTACTCGTCTCATCCCTGAAAATTTCCGAAAATGGCTGACCAAAAAACCATCGAACAACGCGTCAAAGAGATCATTGTGAACCAGCTCAACGTCAACGAAGAGCAGATCACTCCGACCGCCTCTTTCCTCGACGATCTCGGAGCTGACTCGCTCGACACCGTCGAGTTGATCATGGCCTTTGAAGAAGAATTCAAAGACGAAATCAAGGGAGAGATCCCCGAGTCCGATGCGGAGAAGCTCCAGACGGTCGGCCAAGTCATCGACTACATCAAAGGCAAAGCCGGCGCAGCCTAAGGCAAGTTCCGGTAAAATTTCTTGGCGTTCTGCCTATTTCCCCTGCGGAAATATCTGGCAGAACGCCTTTTTGTTTTCTGAAATGGCCGGCCCCTTTTGTTGAGCATGCAAACTCCTTCGTCTTCCCGTCGCGTGGTGGTCACCGGCTTGGGTGTCGTCACGTCGATCGGTCATACCGTCGACGCGTTCTGGGCCAGCCTAGTCGCGGGACGCGGCGGGATCCATCGCATCGCGCTGTTTGACCCGAAGGACTTTGCCAGCCAGATCGGGGCGGAGGTCCGCGAATGGGATGCGGCGGACCACATGGATCCGAAGGAGGCCCGGCGCAACGACCGGTACACGCATTTTGGTTTTGTGGCGGCCAAGCAGGCCGTGGCGGATGCGGGCCTCGACATGGCGAAAGAAGACGGCGACCGGGTCGGGGTGATCGTCGGTTCGGGCATCGGCGGAATGTATACCTACGAGTCCCAGCTCAAGGTGCTGACCGAGCGGGGACCGCGCAGGGTTTCGCCGTTCACGATTCCCTCGTTGATCGGCAACATGTGTTCGGGCTTGGTGGCGATCGAATTGGGTGCGCGCGGTCCGAATTTCGGGGTGGTGTCCGCCTGCGCGACGGGCACCCACGCCCTCGGCGAGGCGGCGCATATGATCCGCCGCGGCGACGCCGATGTGATGGTCGCGGGCGGGAGCGAGGCGGCCATCACGCCGTTCGCCTATGCGAGTTTCTGTTCGATGAAGGCGATGAGCACCCGTAACGAAAGTCCGGAGACGGCGTGTCGGCCGTTCGACCGCGGTCGCGACGGCTTCATTATGGGGGAAGGGGCGGGGGTGTTGGTGTTGGAGTCGCTGGAGCACGCCCAGGCGCGCGGGGCGCGCATCTACTGCGAACTCGCGGGCTATGCGGCGACGTGCGACGCGTTTCACATCACCCAGCCCGATCCGGAGGGCAAGGGGCTGTCGATGGCGATGACGCGTGCGCTGGCGAGTGCCGCGGTGACGCCGGACGAGATCGACTACATCAACGCGCACGGGACGAGCACGCCCTACAACGATAAATTTGAGACGCTCGCCATCAAGAAAGTGTTTGGCGACCACGCGCGAAAAGTCCCGATCAGCTCCACCAAGTCGATGACCGGTCATCTGCTCGGTGCGGCGGGCGGCATCGAGTCGGTCATCTGCGTGAAGACGATACAGGCGCAGGTGATCGCGCCGACGATCAATCTCGTCGATCCGGATCCGGAGTGCGATCTCGACTACGTGCCCAACGTGGCGCGGGCCGCGAAAGTGCGCACCGTGTTGAGCAACAATCTCGGGTTCGGTGGGCAGAACGCTTCCGTGGTCTTTCGCGCCCTCTGATTCTTGTCGTGCGGCTGGAGCGGGTCGGTCCCCGCAGGGACAATCAGCGGGCGGGCGTTTGTCGCCGACGCTCCAGGCGCCCCCGGAGTGCGTCTTGGCGGATCGGCTTCCCGAGAAAATCGTCCCGGCTGGTCTTCACACCGTCGTCGCGATCACGGGGCAGGGCGCGGGCGGCAAGGGCGATGCCGGGGATGGACCCGACTGCCCGCAGACGTTGGATCTGGCGCGTTGCTTCGAACCCGCCCGTGCCGGGCATCTAACGGTTGCTCAAGAGCGCGTCCCACGGTTGCAGCGGAGTGAGCTCGACGGCCGCGGCCGTGGTCACCCGAAGCGCCGCGTCATCGAGCTGTCACCCGGCGAAAACAACTGAAAAAATTTGGCCTGACGGGCGGGATCCAGGCCGATGCCGGTGTCGCGCACGCGGAAGCAGCGCTGCGCGACCCCTGCGTCGGCGGGCTGCACCGCGACGGAGATTTCGACGCGGCCCCGTTCGGGCAAATTGATCGCGTTGCCCGGGAGATGAAACCGGACCTGCTTCAGTCGCACGGCGTCGCCCCAAACGGCGGTGGGCAGATCGGGCGGGAGGGAGAGGGCGAGTTCGCGGCGCTTTTCCGCGGCCCGGGTGCAGAGAACAGCGGCGACGTCCGCGTCGGTCGGTGGCAGGGCAAAGGTGACGGACTCGAAGTCGAGTTTGCCGCTTTCGATGTCCGAGAAATTGCGGAGGTCGTTCCACCGCCGTCTGAGGATGTCGGCGGAAGGGGAAGCGATTTCGATCTGGCGCGTTTGGGCGGCCTCCGTCCGGGCTTTTCTCCCCGCGGGGCGGGAGGCCCCGTTCTTCGTGCTCGAAAATCAACCGCCACAGCCGCGGGAGGTCCGCAGAGTGGAGCTTGGCGGTGATGAGCCAAAATAGCGCGAAGGTGACGGTGATGAGGGCGAGGGTCCATCCGCCGGGTTCACCCACCGTGGCGAAGCGGGCCAGCAACGGGTGAGGGCGGCCCGACGTAAATCCGATATCGCCCCGGCAAGGCGGCGAGCGAGCGGGCCTCACCGGCGTCCAGGCCGGCAAGGATGAAGCTCAGGAGGCTGCGGGAGCCGCGGCGGGTTCTCGAACGACAGCCACCCCGCGAGGCTCCGGATCAATCCCGCCCCAGCAAAGCCGATGAGAAAGGCCAGGCCGCCAAGGGGCGAGGCGCTCGGCCGGCCGGCCGGGCCCGGGCAAAGGTGAGGTTGAGGCCAAGCCGACAGCACGAAACCAGCACAATCGCGACGAGGCAGCGGACGTACCAGGAGTCCGGATGAGTCGTAACCGACCCGGCGACGAGGATGAGCGCGCGGGCAAAATTTGAAAACAGCCCGAGGCCTGCGGTCCGGAAAAGCAGGCGCGCCAGCTCGGCCGTGAGCTTTTGGTCGATGGGGGCGGCGCGGCCTGAGCGCGTGTGAATCGAGGGGTGGGCGGGGGCCCTGCGCGGGCAGGAGAGGGGCGACAATCCCGGCGAGCGACCGGCCGGTTTGATCGCTGCCCGCGTTGAGCTACAAAAAAGCCCGCAGCCGGGAGGCCGCGGGCAAGGAAGGAGAGAGCGCAGATCGGTCGACTCAGGCTTTTACAACGAGACCGGCCTTGATGGCCTTGACGGAGACCCAGACGCGCTTCGTGCCGCCATTGGCGGTCTTGATGCGGATGCGCTGGAGGTTGGGGCGGAACTTGCGTTTCGTGATGCTCGTCACGTGCGTGCCGATGCCGCCGCTCTTTTTAGACTGACCCTTGCGGTTGATGATCGAGCCCTTGACGGGACGGCGACCGGTGATTGCACAGATTCTGGCCATGATGGTTTCGAGTTGGTTAAAGGTTCAGAGATAAAAGTCGGCGCGTGGGCGAAGCAAGGGGAAATTTGGATTATCGCAACGCATGCAGGACCTGAAATTTCTGTCCGAGGTGCGCGGGGTGCAAGAGTTGGAGCAAGGCGAGTTTGCGCTGGCTGAGGCGCGCTGCCTCGGCGGCGGTGGTCGCGGCGATGAAGTCGGCCGCATGATGAATGAAAAAGGCCTCCTGCGAATCGACCCGCGGGGCGACGAAGCCGCCGGCGGCCAGAGCGGCGGCGAGCCAATCCCAGCACACGTGGCAAGTGAGATCCTGTTCACCGGGTTGAGCGAGGAGGTCGTTGGACTGCGTATGACGATAGTAGGCGCGGGCGGTGCCGCCGGGGGTTTCTTCGGACAATTCGCGGAGGCTCTTGCCGTAATCGAACGCCACAAAAAGGCCGGTCCAGGATTGGTCCGCAATCGATCCGGCCAGGGCGGACGCAGCGAGCGATTGATCAAACTGGTAGCCCTCCCGGGATGGCGGGGGAAAATGGGGGCCGGTCGTTGGCGGCGTGGACAATTCAATGGTCGCGAGGGAGTCATCGAGCAGCCGCACGCCCTGTTCCCGCCATTGACCGGCGCGCACGATGGTCCGGGTGCAGGGTTGGGCGTCGAACAGCTCGTTGGAAAATACGATGCAACGGCCGCGCAGCTCGATCGGTTGGCCGACCTGCACGGTTCGGACGGCGCCAAAGGGGTGCGCGACGCCGGTCAAAATGCCGCCGGCGGTTTCTGCGCCGAGCTCGACGAAGGTGTGCTCGCGTGGATCGAGGGGGCCCAGCCGGTGCACGCACGCCGCCGCGACCAGTTCGCCGAAGATCGCGCCGCTGCTCGTGGCGGTGAAGAAATCGGAGCCGGGCGCGTAGCCCACCCGCGGTCGGTCGCGGCGGTAGTAGCCGACCGAAGAATGATAGAGCGCGAGTTCCATGAAGCGCGCAAAGCTCATCGCGCCGCTCGCGTCCGCATGGGCGCGAAAGACGGCGAGGAACTCCGGCGAGGCGGATGACGGTAGCGGTGAAGCTGACGAACCCATTTACAAACCGATGCGGATGCACACTGTCGGCGATATGTTCAAACGGATTCTCACTCTCGGCACGGGCGCTCTGCTCGGCGTCGCGTTGACGGTCGCCGGCGTGCGGGTCGCGGCGGCGTGGAATTTGTTTCCGAACCGCGAGCTTAGCCGTTCGGCGAACTATGTGCGCGAAGTGATGCAGCTGGTGGGGGAAAATTACGTCGATGAAAAAGCGGCGGCCTACGAGCAGCTGGCGAAAACAGCCTTGCACGGGATGGTGGAGTCGCTCGATCCCCATTCGCAATTTCTCGAGGCCAAGGACAATGAGGAGTTCGAGGAGGATTTGGTCGGGGAATTCGGCGGAATCGGCATCCAGGTTGAAACGCGGCAGGGCAAGGCGGTCGTCATCGCCCCGCTGGCCGGGACCCCGGGCGAACGCGCCGGCATCCGGCGCGGCGACGTCATTGTGAGTATCGACGGCACGGCGGTGGAGACGAACTCGACGATGGACGGGATCGTGAGCCGGCTGCGGGGCAAGCCGAAGACCAAGGTGCTCGTCGGGGTGTTCCGGCCGTCGACCAAGGCCACGATGGACCTCGCGCTGGTGCGGGAGGTCATCAAGATTGAGAGCGTGCGGGACGTGCGTGTGATCGGGGACGGGGTGGGCTACGTCCAATTGAGCGAATTTTCGGAGCACACGGGCGAACAGTTCGGGAAGGCGCTCGAACAGTTGCTGCAATCGGGCGCGACGAGCCTGGTGATCGACATGCGCAACAATCCGGGCGGACTGCTCGATGCCGCGGTCGAAGTGGCGGAGCCATTTTTCAAGAAAGGCGAACTCATCGTCTACACCCAGGGCCGGAAGCAGAGCGATCGGGAGGACTACAAGGCCGAGGCGGACGGGACGCCCGTGACGCTCCCCCTCGCCGTGCTGATTAATGCCGGCAGCGCCAGCGCAGCCGAGGTTGTGACGGGGGCGTTGCGGGACACGGGCCGTGCGGTGGTCGTGGGTGAGCGCTCGTTTGGCAAGGGCTCCGTGCAGTCTGTGTTTAAATTGAAAAACGGCGAGGGTTTGCGCCTGACGACGGCGCGCTATTACACCCCGAGCGGGGTGAGCATCCACGAGAAGGGGATCGCGCCGCATGTGGAGATCGTCATGACGCCTGACGAGGACGCGAAGCTGCGCCGGCAGCGGGCCCGGCCCGACATCACCGATGCGAAGGAGTTCAAGGAGCGCTTTGGGTTTGAACCCATCGAGGACCGCCAGTTGCAGGCGGCGCTCGACGTCCTGCACGGCGTGCGCCTGCTCGACCAACGCGCCACGTGGCCGATTGCCCGATGAGATCGATCGAGACGCACCAGGCCAAGCGGCGGGGTCCAAGGGTTGCGGGGGAGGCCGCGGCGGCATGATTCTCGCGCTCGAGAGTTCGTGCGACGAATCGGCGGTCGCCCTGTTTGATCCGGCGCGCGGGCTCGTGGGCGAGTGGGTGCACAGCCAGATAGCGCTCCACGAGAAACACGGCGGCGTGGTGCCCGATTTGGCGACGCGCGAGCATCTGCGCCACTTCGGACCCTTGCTCACGCGCGCGCGCGCCGAGGTCGGATTCTCCCGCGTGGCCGGGATCGCAGTGACGAACGGCCCGGGGCTGGCCGCCTGTCTCGCCATCGGGGTCGCGTCGGCCAAGTCGCTGGCGCTGGCGTTGCGGGCGCCGGTTCTGGGCGTGAATCATCTTCGGGGACATGTCTGGTCGCCATTTATCGCTTTGCATGCGGAGTCGCCGGCGGCGTTTGGGCAGCGGCTGACCGCGCACCTGCCGCACCTGGGCCTGATTGTGTCGGGGGGCAACACGCTGCTGTTCGTGCTCGACGAGGCGCGGGGCGTGGCGGTGCTTTCCTCGACCCGAGATGATGCGGCGGGCGAGGCACTCGACAAGGGGGCCAAGTTGCTGGGCCTCGGTTATCCGGGCGGGCCGGCGATCGAAAAGCTCGCGGCGGACGGGCGGGTCGACGCGTTCGACTTTCCGCGCGGCATCGGCCGCCGCGACGAGCTGGATTTCAGTTTTTCCGGACTGAAGACGAGCCTGCGGTATCTGATCGAGAAGCTGCCGGCCGCGGAGGTGCAGCGGCGGCTGCCGGATTTATGCGCGAGTTACCAGCAGGCGGTGGTCGATGCGCTGACGCGGAAGACGCGCGCGGCGTTGCGGCTGCACGAGGGCAGGTTCCGGAGTCTTGGGCTGTCGGGCGGCGTGGCGAACAACCGCACGCTGCGTGCGGCGCTGGAAGCGGAGGCGGTGCGCGCGGGGATCCCCTTGCTGGCGGCCCAGCCAAAACATACGGGGGACAACGCGGGCATGATTGCGTTTGCCGCGTGGGCGGACCCGACCGGGGTGAACCGCGCGGCCAACCTGGCGCTGGGCATCGAGCCGAGCGCGGGTCTCGCCTAGCCGGTCACTTGTAATCCCGGCGCAGGTTGCTCGGGAGGAGGCCGAGTTCTTCGCGGTATTTGGCGACCGTGCGACGCGCGATCTTGATCCCTTTTTCCTGCAGCTTCGCGACAATTTCCTGGTCGCTCAACGGCGTGGATCGGTCTTCGCCGGCGACAAGATCGGCGATCATTTCCTTGACGCTGGTGTTTGAGACCGAAGCCCCGCTGTCGGCTTGGTAGCCCGGGGTGAAAAAATACTTGAAGTCGAAAATCCCGTGCGGGGTCTTGAGGTATTTGTTGGCGATGGCGCGGCTCACGGTCGTCTCGTGCACGCCGACGACGTCGGCGATCTGGGTCATCGTGAGGGGCTTGAGGAGGGAGACGCCGCCCTCGAAGAACGCAGTCTGGGCTTTGAGGATCTCCCGGGTGATGCGCTCGATCGTGCGTTGGCGCTGCTCGATGGAGTCGATGAGAAATTTGCCCGAGCGCATGCGCTCGCGGAGATAGTCGCGTTCCTCTTTGGTGAGCGTGCCCTTGGCGATCAGGTCGCGGTAGGTGTTGGAGATTCTGAGACGCGGGATGTAGTCGCTGTTGAGATGGATCTTCCACTCGTCGCCGTCCTTTTCGACGGTGACGTCGGCAATCACGACGCGGTTGCTATCTTCGGCGAAACGGCGCCCGGGCGCGGGATCGAGTTGGCCGATCTCTTCGATGGCCGACTGCACGTCGTCGGCGTCGGCGGAGAGCTTGCGCGCGAGTTCCGGGATGCGCCGGCGGGTGAGCAGTTCGAAATGGTCCCGGATCATCCGCAGGGCGAGCGAGTCGCTGCGGCCTTTGGCGGCGAGTTGGAGGAGCAGGCACTCGGCGAGGTCCTTGGCGCCGATTCCCGGCGGATCGAAGGTCTTGAGGACTTTCAACGCCTCCTGCACGGCGTCGAGTCCGAGGCCGGTTTGTAGGGCGACATCCGCCGGCGTTTGGGTCAGGAAACCGCGATCGTCGAGTCCGCCGACCAGATGTTGCATCGCGGCGATCGCGACCGGGGACAGGTCGGTCAGCTCGGCCTGCTGCATGAGATGTTCCTGCAACGATGTGACGCTCACGAGCGAGTCGAAGAAATGCTGGCGCTTTTCGGCGTCCTCGGAGGTGTAGGGCTGGGCGCCGCCGGCGCTGGCCATGTGGTCGCGCCAGTCTTCGTCGAGTTTGCCGAGGATTTCGAACTCCCGGTCTTTGGAGAAATCCATCTCGTCCCGTTTCACCTCGGAGGCGTCATTTGGGGCGGTGGCGTCGGTGTTGTCGGTGCCGACTTTGCCGCTGGAATCGGAGTCGCGGTCGGTGGCGTTGTCCTCGGCGGCGGGGTTGTCGAGACTGACTCCCTCCATCGGAAGTTCTTCGAGGGTGGGGTTGCTCTGGAGTTCCTCTTGGATAACGGAACGCAGATCCAGGGCCGCGACCTGAAGGATTTTCAGCGAATGGCGGAGTTGGGGCGCGAGAACCAGCGACTGGGTCTGGCGTTGGCGAAATTCCTGACTAAAGCCGTGCCCGCTCATAGGCTGGATGAAAAGGAGAGGGGTTCATCTCAGAGGGGGGTGCGGGTGGAAAGCGAAGGGAGGACCGGATCCTTGATGCCAAAGAGCTCCTTCAAGTAGACGCTGAGTTTCTCGTTGGTGGGGCCGTAGCGGTCGCTGTATAGGTAGAGTTCGAGTTCCCGCATCATTTCGTGGGCCGACTGGAAACGCAGGTCGCGGTCCCGCTGGAGGGCGCGCTGGATGATGGACTCGAGTTTGGGATCGATGTCGGGACGCAGGGTGGAAAACTGCGGGATCGGCATGGTGAGGATATTGCGCCGGGATTGCGCGCGGTCGTGCGAGCGGAAAATATTTTTGCCGAGCAGGAGTTCGGTCAGAACGATGCCGAGCGGGAACAGGTCGGCGCGGGCATCGGTGATCGCATAGGTGGCCTGTTCCGGGGAGAGATACTCGTCTTTGCCGGCGATGACTTTGCCTTCCTCATTGTACATGAGGTCGAGGGCCTTCGCGATGCCGAAGTCGGTGAGTTTCACGTCGCCCTCGAGTGCGACGAGAATGTTCTTGGGGCCGATATCGCGGTGGACGATGTTGAGGTGGCGGCCTTCGCGGTCGCACTTTGAATGGGCGTAGGTCAGACCGCGGGCGATGCGGGAGACGATGAAGGCCGCGAGGTCGACGGGGAGGGGCTTGCCGAGCTGGCGGTGGCGTTCGAGAAACTGTTCGAGGTTCACGCCTTTGACGAACTCCATCACCATGAAATACTGCCCGCCGACCTGGCCGAGGTGGTAGGTCTGGACAATGTTGGTGTGGATGAGATCGGCGACCAGCCGGGCCTCGCCGATGAAGTTGTTCTGAAACTCCTCGATGGCGGAGTATTCCTCGCGAATCAATTTTACGGCGACCACCTTTCTGAAATTTCCGGAGCCGAGTTGCACAGCCTCATAGACCAAGCCCATGCCGCCCTCCGCAATCTTGCGGGTCATCTCGTAGTGGAGCTCGTTGAAAATGTGCTTGAGGGAAGCCACGGGCGTGAGGAAGGCGCGCAGGGACTCGGCTGGCAAGAACGCAGATCACGTTCGGCGCGGAATTTGCTGTCGGTCGATTTGACAGCGTAATGTGCGGTCGTAGGGTCGCAGCGTGATCACGTTGACCCCCCGCGCCGCGCAGCAAGTGCGCACCATGCACGCCGCACTGAACGCCCCGGAAAAACGCCTGCGCGTCTTAGTGGAATCTGGCGGATGCTCCGGGTTTCAATACGGCATGTCGTTTGATGAAAAGAAGGCGGGCGATGTGGAATTTGCCAGCGAAGGGGTGCCGATTCTCATGGATCCGGCCAGTCTGGCCTATCTCGACGGCTCGGCGGTCGATTTTGACGACGGACTCCACGGGAAGGGATTTGAGATCAAAAATCCCAACGCGCAGAGCACCTGTGGGTGCGGGAAATCGTTCAGTTGACGGGGGCCGGACCGCTCGAATCAGGGCACGGCCTCGTGCAGCGCCACGATCCCAAAGGTCAGCCCGGCTGATGTGACGTGCGTGAAGCCGGCGGCGCGGATTTCTTCGGCCAAAGCCGCGCGGCCGGGGAACTGCTCGATGGTTTCGTTAAGGTAGACGTAGGCGGGGCGGTCGCCGGTCACGGCACCGGCAAGGGACGGAAGGACGTGGCGCAGGTAGAAGAAGTAGAAGGGCCGAAACCAGGCCTGGGGCTGGGAGAACTCCAGCACGAACAGCCGGCCACCGGGACGCAACACGCGGCGCATTTCGCGCAGGCCGCGGTCGCGATCGGCAAGATTGCGCAGACCGAAGGAAATGGTGAGCGCATCGCAACTGCCATCCGCCAAGGGGAGGGCCAGACCGTCGCCGAGGCGGAAGGTGACGTTCGCCCACCGGCCGGCGCCGGCCGATTTTTTTTTGATTTCGGCCTCATCCAGCATGGGTTGGCAGAAATCCATACCGGTGATCTGGGTGGAGGGGGGCAGCCGCCGGGCCAGGTTAAAGGCCACATCGCCGCTACCGGTCGCGAGATCGAGCACGGCCGTCGGCGAACGACGGCAGACCGCGGCGACGAGGCGCCGGCGCCACCACAGGTCCATGCCCCCGCTCAGCAAGCGGTTCGCGAGATCATAGCGGCGGGCGATGCGCCCGAACAGGGAATTGACGGCGGAGGGATCGGGCATGGCGGTGGAGACGAAAGTGGAGGGAAAAAGGGCCCGCAGGCGAACCCGTCATAATGATTGACGTAATTCCACGGGTGCAAATAGTTTAACGCGTCTTAGTTTAACAAGCCCTCAGTGAAAGGATCCTCCATGTCCAACCTGACAAAACGCGAGATCGTGCTGGAGATATATCGAAAGTCCGGTTTCCCGCAAAAACAGATCGTTGATACCGTGCAACAGACGCTCGATATCGTCCAAAAGGCGCTCGCCAACGGTCGCAACGTTGAGTTGCGCAACTTCGGTGTGCTTGAGGTCCAGGTGCGCAAGCAGCGCATCGGCCGCAACCCCAACAAGCCGGAGGCGGAAGTCGTGATTCCGCAGCGAGCGGTGGTGAAGTTCAAGTCCGGTAAAATTCTCAAGCAGCAGCTGAAAAAGCTCGATCTCGCAAAACTGCAGGCGCCGGGTTGAGCCCGGCGGAGCCCGCTGTTCTGCGCCGGCTGCGCCGGTGAGGCCCGTTGGTCCGGAAGCGCGGGCGGTGGCACGCGGGTTGCACCCCGCAAAGGCGCCGGGGCTTTTTTTATTCGCCCTGCTGCGGCGCGTTTAGCAAGGTGTCTGGCTCATGGCCACCTTCCAAACGCTGCCCGGATTCCGCGAGTTCTATCCCGAGGATTTTTCCCGGCGGAACCATTTGTTTCGCCTGTGGCGCCAGACGGCCAACACGTTTGGCTTTGCCGAATACGACGCGCCGGTGCTCGAGCCGCTCGACCTTTACAAGGCCAAGTCGGGGGACGAAATCGAGGGGCAGCTGTTTAGTTTCACGGACAAAGGTGGGCGCGAAGTGGCGTTGCGGCCCGAGATGACGCCGACGGTCTGCCGGCTCGTCGGCGCCAAAGCCAGTACGCTGAAGCGGCCGATCCGGTGGTTTAGCATCGCGGAGTTTTATCGCTACGAGCGGATGCAGAAGGGGCGGGGGCGCTGCTTCTTCCAGTTCAACGCGGATATTTTTGGCGAGCCCGGCCCGGAAGCGGAGACGGAACTGATCGCGTTGCTGGTGCAGTGTCTCGCGGCCTTCGGTCTCACCGAACAGGATTTTTTCGTGCGGTTGAGCGACCGGAATCTCTGGTTTTACTATTTGGAGGCGCTCGGACTTGACGAGGCGCGCATCCGCGGCGTGCTGGGTGCGGTGGATCGCTTTGAAAAATACGGCGACGACGCCTTCAAGGGTTACACGGAGCAGTTCGGCCCGCTCGACGGGGGCGTGAAGGCCAAGGTGTTGGCTTTCCTGCAAATCAAATCGCTCGCAGCCCTCGAGCAAACGCTCGGCGTGATCGGCGGCGAGAAACTGGCCGCCCGTCTGGCCGATTGGAAAAAACTGCTCGGGAATCTTGCGGCGATGGGACTGGCGCGGTTTATCGAGGTCGATCTCGGGGTCGTTCGGGGGCTCGCTTATTACACGGGGTTCGTGTTCGAGGCCTTCGACCGCAAAGGGGAGTTGCGGGCGCTGGCGGGCGGGGGGCGCTACGATGATCTCGTGCAAAAACTCGGCGGCCCGGCGCTGCCCGCGGTGGGATTTGCAATCGGCGATATGACGTTTGCGCTGTTGCTCGAACAACGGGGCCTGATGCCGACGTTGGTGCAGGCCCCCGATGTCTACTGCGTGATCGGGGGCGAGGCCGAACGCCTCGAGGCGTTTGGCGACATCCACGCTTTGCGGGCGGCCGGGTATCGCGTCGACTATCCGCTGAAGGAGGTCGCCTTCGGCAAACAATTCAAAGCGGCGGCGGAATCGGGCGCGAAGCTCGCGCTCATCTATGGCGGGGACGAACTCGCCAAGGGCGTGGTGAAGCTCCGTGATCTCGGGGCGCGCACCGAGCAAGAAGTCCCGCGGGCGCAGGTCGTGCCGACGGTGCGGGATTTTTTCAGTGTATGATTCTTTCCGCGGGCCAGCGGGAGGGCGCACCCTTCGCGGGTCTGGCGTTGGGCCGGTGCGGGGTGGCTGGTCGACGCGGGCGCGACGGGGTGGGGCCGGTTGCGGTCGGGGCGTTCGGTTACCGAGGCCGCGCGAGTGGCGCTCGGCGATCGGCGTCAGCAGAGGGGTGTATCGGTGGATCGTCGGCCGGTTTAGGGGAGTAAGCGCGGCGGGGAAGGCGCGGTGGAGTTGGCGTCCCGCGAGCCGGAGGCCGGGCTGGTGCTGCAGAGCGCGTTCGCCGGTTCCGACCGGGTCATGAGACGCGGGCCGCTGCTGCCGTTCGATCGATTTGAAAACCTGCGGACGCTCTCCGCGGTGTGATAGCCTAGCCTAATCCTCCATGGCGAGGCCGACGGGGTCGTCCCGGTCCACCACGGCGATGCGCTGTTTGCCGCGGCCCGCTAGCCGAAGCGGTTTATCCGGATGAAATCGGCCGGCCACAACGACCTCTTGGGCGTGGCGGGAAACGAGCTCTGGCCAGCGCTCCGGGAGTTTTCCGCCCGGCTTTGAATCCGGTCCAGCCGCACACTCACCGCAGGTTTTTCGGGCCGAAGGCGGCGGGGAGGAGGGCGGACAAGGTGGTCTCGATGCGGCCGGGGCCGTCGCAGACGCTGATGACGACCGCGTCGGGCCCGAACTCGTTGATCACTTGGCGGCAGGCACCGCACGGACTGCTCGGGGTCGGGGTCGGGGTGTAGACCAGAACGGCGTGGACAACGCGCTCACCGGTCGCGGCCGCGGTAAAAATGGCGGTGCGCTCGGCACAATTGCACAGGCCGTAGGACGCGTTCTCGACATTGCAGCCGTTGAAGATTTTGCCGGAGCCGCAGACGATGGCGGCGCCGACGCGAAACGCGGAGTAGGGTGAGTAGGAGGCGTTCGCCGCGGCGCGCGCGTTTTTTTCGAGCCGGCGGAGCAAAGCGGGTGAGAGGGCCGGGGTGGCGGCACGGTGGGGTTTCTTCACGGAACGGAGTTGGGCGCAGTTCCGAAAAACCTGCAAGCCGGCGTGTTGCCCTCAGCCATCGGGCGTCCTCGAGCGCGGGGACCGGGCTTTGGTGATGACGCCGGCGGGGTCGGAGACACCGGTCATTTTGCCCGGGCGGCGACGACGCGGTGACAGGGGAGGACGAGGGGCCAGGGGTTGGCGCCGAGCGCGGCGCCGGGCAGCGCAAAGGCGGTGAGGGCGGAGTCGGGCCCCACGACGGCGCAGGGGCCGGGCGCGGTGGGGCAGGGAGGCATCTGCGGGATTGCGTCGTGGCCGGCGAGCGGTTCGTGTCGAAAATGAAACTCGATGACCAACCGTTTCTACACCGCGTTCGACAGCGAAACGCCGGGCGGCAGCCGCAAGCGCGACTACCGCACGCCGTTCCAGATGGACCGCGACCGCATCATCCACGCGCATGCGTTCCGCAAGCTGCAGTCGAAGACGCAGGTGTTTCTTTCGGGGGAGTACGATTTTTACCGCACGCGGCTGACGCACTCGATGGAGGTCGCGCAGATCGGCCGATCGATCTGTGCGTACCTGCGGTCGCGGGGGGCGCCGCTGCGCGAAGACTTTCAGATCAACAGCGACCTGGTCGAAGCGGTGTGCCTGGCCCACGATCTCGGGCACCCGCCGTTCGGCCATTCGGGCGAGCGGACGTTGCAGGAACTGATGGGCCCGTGGGGCGGGTTTGAGGGTAACGCGCAGACGCTGCATTTGCTGACGGAGACGATGTATCAGAACGAGGCGGGCGTGCGCGGCATGGTGCCGACGCGGGCGCTGCTCGACGGCGTATTGAAATACAAGAAGCTCTTCCGCGAGTTTCCCGCGCCGCCGACGAACCATTTTTTGTACGATCCGCAGGAGCGGCACCGGGCGTTTGTTTTCGGTGAGGCAAAAATTCCCGACGAGCTGCAGGGCGGGGAAAAGCTGAATGCGTTCAAGAGCGTCGAGTGTCAGATCATGGACTGGGCGGACGATGCGGCGTATTCGCTCAACGACATCGTCGACGGCGTGAAGGCGGGATTCCTCACGATCGAACGCATCGAAGCGTGGGCGGCGGGGGCGGCGATCGATGCGGAGCGGCAGCGCTGGCTCGACCAGTTGTGCACGGCCATCCGCGGCGACCGGTTGGAAAGCGTGTTCGCGCAAAAGGTCGGCGGGTTTATCACGGCCTGCAAACTGCGCGAACGGACGAATTTCATGTCGGCGAAGACGAACCGCTACCGGTTTGAACTGGTGATCGCGGCGGGCGCCGAGCGCGAGGCGGCGTTTTACAAGAAGCTGGCCAACGACGTGATTTTCGAAAGCCCGCAGCTCCAGCAGATGGAGCACAAGGCGCGGCGGGTGTTGTTTCAGCTGTGGGAATCGTGCTGGCGCAATTACGTCGAGAAGGGCGGGCGGGTGATCAATATTTTGCCGCCGCGGGTGGGCCGCCTGCTCGACGCCGAGACGACGGAGGCCGGCAAGGCGCGACAGATCTGCGACTGGCTGGCCGGGCTGACGGACGGGATGATTGTGCGGACCTACCAGCGATTGTTCGACCCGCAATTTGGCAGCATCCGCGATTTGAGCTGAGGTAATCCGCGGGCCGGGCGGCTGCGGCGGGGGGCGAAAAGGCGGTTTTTTCGGCGGAAAAACTGTCGCCCGGCGTCGCAACCGTGGCACACTCCTGAACGTCAGACCACCCCCATGCCCCTCCGCGCCCCTCGCCGATTCCTGCAGACGTGTTTGCCGGGCTTTGCCGCGGGGATTATCGGCTGGTGGGTGGGAGGAACGATCGCGGTCGGAGCGACGGCGGGAGCGGCCGACACCGAGGCGCGTTTCAAACAAGACATCCAACCGCTCCTCGCGAAATACTGCTACGATTGCCACGCGGACGGCGTGAACAAGGGGCAGGTGGCGTTCGACGAATTCAAGTCGGCTGCGGATATTCTGTCGCGCCACGATCTGTGGTTCGCGGCGCTCAAGAATGTCCGGGCGGGGATCATGCCGCCGGTCGAGGACGGGGTGGACCGGCCCACGGCCGGGGAGATCGCCCGCCTCACGCAGTGGATCAAGGTGGAGGCCTTGGGCCTCAGCGCGGCGGCCCCGGATCCCGGCCAGGCGACGGTGCGGCGGCTCAACCGGACCGAGTATCGTAACACGATCAGCGACCTCATGGGCGTCGAGTTCAACAGCGAGGTGGAGTTTCCGCCCGACGATTCGGGGAACGGTTTCGACAACATCGGGGATGTGCTGACGGTGTCGCCGCTGCTGTTGGAGAAATATCTGCAGGCGGCGGAGGTGATTGTAGAGCGGGCGGTGCCGAAGGTGGCGCGGGTCATGCCGGTGCGCTCGGCGACAGGCCGGGAGTTCCGGGCGACGGCGGGCGGTGGCACCGGTGAGCGGATGAACGTCACGAAGCCCGTCACGGTGGCCCATACGTTTCGGGTCGCGGAAGCGGGGACCTATGGAGTCGAGGCGGAATTGGAGATTCGCGGGACGTTTGATTTTGATCCGGGGCAGGGCACGCTGATCGCGTGGGTCGGCGGTGAGGAGTGGTTCCGCGAAGACGTGGCGTGGCAGGAGCGCAAAGTCATGAGCCGGGTGCGTGAGGTGGCGTGGCCGGCCGGGGCGCATGCAGTGCAGTTTCAAATCGTGCCGCGCGAGCGGTCCGCGGGTGAGTCGCCGATGCCGGCGCGTCCGCAGTCGGTGCCGGGGGCGACGAGTGTCACGGTGCGCGTCGCCGCGGTACAGGTGAAGGGCCCGCTCGATCCGGAGCATTGGGCGGCGCCCGCGAACTATGCGCGGTTTTTCCCGCGCGGACCGGCGCCCGGCGGCGCGGGTGAGCGCGCGCAGTATGCGCGGGAGCTGTTGGGCGAGTTTGCGGCGCGGGCCTACCGGCGTCCGGTGGAGCCGGCCTACATCACGCGCCTGGTAGAGATCGCGCACGACACGTCGGCGCAACCCGGGCGGACGTTTGAAGAAGGCATCGGGCGGGCGATGATGGCGGTGCTCGCGTCGCCGCGGTTTTTGTTCCGGATCGAAACGCCGGTGGCGGGGAGCGAGGCGGTGGCGGACGTGGATGACTATACCCTGGCGTCGCGGTTGTCGTATTTTCTCTGGTCGACGATGCCGGACGCGGAGTTGATGCGGCTGGCGGCGGCGGGCGAATTGCGGCGCGAAGTCCCCGCGCAGGTCAAACGGATGCTGGCCGAACCCAAGGTGCAGGCGTTGGTGAAAAATTTTACGGGCCAATGGTTGCAGGTGCGCGATGTTGAGTCGGTGCCGATCAACGCGCGGGCCGTGCTTGGGCAGACGGCGACGCGCAATCGGGACGGGAGCCGGATCGAGTTTGACGGGCCGATGCGGCGGTCGATGCGGAACGAGACGGAGCTGTGCTTCGACCACGTCCTGCAACAGGACCGCAGCGTGCTGGAACTGCTGGACAGCGACTACACGTTCCTCAACGCCCGGCTCGCGAAACACTACGGTTTGCCGGAGGTAGCGGGCGACGAGATGCGCCTGGTGCGGTTGCCGGCCAACAGCACGCGCGGCGGTGTGCTCACGCAGGGCGCAGTGCTCGCGGTGACGTCGAATCCGACGCGGACCTCGCCGGTGAAGCGGGGGCTTTTTGTTTTGGAGAATATCCTCGGCACGCCGCCCCCGCCCCCGCCGCCGGATGTGCCGGCGCTGGAGGAGGCGGTCAAGGGGTTTAAAGGGCGCGAACCGAAGTTGAGTGAAATGCTCGCGGTGCATCGGGCGAACAAACTGTGCAGCTCGTGTCATGAGCGCATGGATCCGCTCGGGCTGGCTTTCGAGAATTTCACGGCGCTGGGGACCTGGCGGGACCAAGAGGCGGGGCAGGAGATCGAGGTGGCGGGGCGCCTGGCAACGGGCGAACGGTTTGCCAGCGTGAGCGAGCTCAAGCGCGTGCTCACGCACGAGCGGCGATCGGACTACTATCGCTGCCTCGCGGAAAAACTTCTGACTTACGCGCTCGGCCGCGGCCTGACGTATCGCGATTTGGACACGGTGGACCGGATCGTCGCGGAGCTGGAGCGCGAGGGTGGCCGGATGTCGGTGTTGCTGAACGGGGTGATCAACTCGGTGCCGTTTCAAAAGTTGCGTCGGACGAGTCCGCCAGTAACGTCCCGCTCAACCCCGTAGCCGCCCGCTTGCCCTTCCCGTCCTGCGATCACTTTTCCCATGAAAAAGCAGCCTGTGACCCCGTCCGATCTCGCCGCGCAGCGTCAGTATGCGCTCGGCCGCCGTCGGTTCCTCCGCGGCGTGGGCGTCTCCTTGACGTTGCCGCTGCTCGAGTCGGCCTTGCCCAGAGCGCTGCGCGGGGCGTCCGCGCCGCTGGTGAAAGGGGCGGCGCCGTTGGCGACTACGGCGAGTGGGGCGCCGCTGCGCATGGCGTTCGTGTACATTCCGAACGGCGTGCATCAGAAAAACTGGTGGCCGACGGGCGAGGGCGCGGCCTTTCAGTTGGGCGAGACGATGGCGCCGCTCGCACCGCTGCGGTCGTCGCTCCAGGTTTTGGGTGGGCTCGATCACCAAAATGCCAAGGCGGGCAACGACGGGGCGGGCGACCATGCACGGGCGAATGCGACGTTTCTGACCGGCGCCCGGGCGCGCAAGACCGATAGCGCGGACATTCAGGTGGGCGTGTCCGTCGACCAGGTCGCCGCGCAGCACGTCGGACATCTCACGCGGTTTTCTTCGTTGGAACTTTCGTGCGACAGTGTGCGGAAATCGGGCCGCTGCGATTCCGGCTACTCGTGCGCGTACCAATACAACCTGTCGTGGCGGTCGCCGTCGGTGCCGATGGCGCCGGAGCCGAACCCGCGGCTGGTGTTCGAGCGCCTGTTTGGCCGCGGCGCGGGGGTGGAGCGCCAGGAGAATTTCCGGCTGCGGCAGGCGACGCAGAAATCCCTGCTCGATTTTGTGCGGCAGGATACGCAGGCGCTGCAACGGGAGCTGGGGCAGACGGACCGGGCTAAACTGGACGAATACCTGACGGGGGTGCGGGAGATCGAGCAGCGCATCCAACGGACGGAGAGCTTCGGGGCCTTGCCGGATCCGCAGGCGGACACGCCGGCGGGCATTCCCTCCGACTACGGCGATCACATGGACATCATGTTCGACCTGCTTGCGATGTCGTTCGAGACGGACTCGACGCGGATTGCGACGCTGCTGTTGGCGGGCGACGGTTCGAACCGGTCGTATCCGCAGATCGGTATCTCGGAGGGGCACCACTACTGTTCCCACCACCGCAACGACGAGGATCTCATGGGGAAGATTGCGCGGATCGACCGCTACTACATGGATCACTTCGCGCGCTTCCTGAAGCGGCTCGATGCAAAGAAGGACGCGGACGGTCGCTCGGTGCTGCACAATTCGATGATCGTTTACGGTTCGGGCAATGCCGACGGGAACCGCCATACGCACGAGAACCTGCCGGTCATTCTCGCCGGCGGCGGCGGCGGCACGCTCCGGGCGGGGCGGCACGTGAACCTCGGTGGGCGGCCGATGAGCGATCTGTTCCTGACGATGAACGACCGCATGGGCGTGCAAGGCGTCGAACGGATCGGTGATTCGACCGGGCGCGTAACGATGATCTGAAGCGACGCCAGGCGACTGCGCGGGAAGGTGGTGGGGGCGACGGCCGGCCGGCCCTACTTTGCGGCGGGGGGCGGAAAGAGGGCCTGGCGCAGGGCTTCGCGGCGGAAGGTGGTGCCGCGGAACATGGCCTCGGGGTAGGTGACGTGGCCGAGCATCTCGTGGTAAGCGTCGGTGCCGTGGTGGGAGTTGAGCGCGAGCCCCGCGAGGAATTGGAGGCGCAGGCTGCGGTCGCGGTTGATTTCTGCGCCGGTGAGCCATGTTTGCAGGTCGGAGGCTTGGCCGGCATAGGTGGACATGAGACCGAGAGCGGAGCCGAGGTTCAGGTGAGCCAGGGCGTCGCGGGCGGCGGCGTGATCGGGGCGGTCGAGGCGGGCCTGGAGCTCGTCGAGGTCGATGGCGAGCGGCGTGAGCGAGCCGAGCACGACGGTGTCGTAGCCGTAGCCCTCGTCGTCGTTGCCCCAGATGGTGCCGTCAGGAAAGGCGGAGAAGAAGGTGGCAATTTCGCTCTGCACGACGGCGCGGCTGCTCTCGTAGAACGGCACCCACTGGGTCACCAGACCGCCGGGTTTAAGGTGTTGCCGGCAGAGGGTGAAATATTCCTGCGAGTAGAGGACGGCCGCGCCTTTGACCCACGGGTGGATCGGGTCAGAGGTGATGATATCGAATTTTTCGCCGGTCGTAGCGAGATAATGGCGGGCATCGTCATCGACGATTTCGACGCGGCGGTCCTGGAGGACGTGGTGGTTTTCGGCGGCGAAGCGGGTGGCGATTGCCCGGGGGATGAGAGGTTCGATTTCGCAGATCACAATGCGCTCGACGGAGGGATAATTGACGAAGGAGCCGGCGGTAACGCCGGCGCCGCAGCCGACGATGAGGACGGAACGGGGGTGCGGATGGAGGAGGGCCGGGAGGTGCCCGAGCATGCGTTGGAGGCGCATGTCCTTGAAAAGACTGGACGCCTCGGTTTTTCCGCTGACGTGGAAGAAGCGCTCGCCGTTGGGGTCTTCGGTGACCGCGACGGAGGCGTTGATCCCTTCGCCGAGGAAGAGGACTTTGGCGGTGGCCTCGGTGGTGGCGGTTTGGCGGCCGTAGGCAATGAGTGGCCAGGGGGTCGGCGGGAGGGTGAGGACGAGCGCGGTGGTGGCGGTGGCGGCGAGGGTGAGGGCGAGCCAGTCGCTGGTGCGGCGGGGCGCGAACGCGAAGGCGGCAGCGGCGAACGTGAGGCCGGTGAGCAACTGGGCGGCGAGTTGGGTTCCTAGCCGCGGGATCGCGGCGAGGCTGACGGCGACGGCGCCGACGATGGCGCCGACGGTGTTGGCGGCGTAGGCGCGGCCGACCAGCCAGCCGACCTCGGTACCGCGGGTGGTGAGGGCGGCGAGAGCAAGGGGAAAGGCGGCGCCCCAGAGGACCGCAGATGGCAAGATGGCCCAGGCGCAACGGCCGAGGTCGAGTTGGAAGGTTGGCCACAGGCCGACGGCCGTGGCCGGATCGATCGACCGGAAAGGGAGGAGGGTCGTCAGGGTGTGGGTCGCCCAAACGAGGCCGAGGACTTGGAGCAGTTGGCAGCAGCCGAGGGCAAAGCGCGGGTGAGCCGATCGCCGGGCCACGGAGGCGCCGGCGGCGCTGCCGAGGCCGAGCCCGGTGAGGAAGACGGCGAGAATGAGGGAGAATGTGTAGGTCGTCGCGCCCAGCAGGAGCGACAGGAGGCGCGTCCAGATGACTTCGGCGCCGAGCGCGCACAGGCCGGAGAGGGCGAGCGTGAGAAACAAGGTGCGGTGGGCGCGGTTCGCTGACGGGGACGGAGCTAGCGCGGGCGACGGGGAGAGAGCGGGCGGGGGAGCCGGGGCGACGGACGCGAGGGCGAAGGCGAGAAGGGCGACGGCGAGGTTGAGCGCGGCGGCGCACCAGGT
>CANHJG010000022.1 GCA_947461205.1 Opitutia bacterium | reverse complement strand
CTTTTCCGGTTCTTCGCGGGCCTCGCCCACGCCGCCGAACCGCCGCCGCCGGCCGAGCCGCGCGCCCGACCCTGATTACGGATTTGAAACGCGACGGTCGTCTCCCCGGTGAATCCGACGATTGGGGGATCGGACGCTCCGCGTAAACGGTCGCGGTCGGCGCACCCTCCCGCGCGGCCCAGAGCCGGATCTATCACCTGCTCACGCGCGAATTGGCGGTGAACGACCTCCCCCGGGCTCGCGTCCGACGCGCCCCCCCCATTCTGCCGGAGGCGGGTCAGTGGACTGCATCAAGTTTCACCCCGACGGTCGCGCGCAGCATTTCACGCCCAGCCGTGATCACGCGGCCGGGCCAAAGCTCGTGGGCGCGATGCCTCGGGACGGCCACAAAGCCCTGCGACTCCATCCCGTGCACTCCACCCTACCTTGACAGACTCGGCGCGGCCAGTATCGCGGACACGGCGGGGTCAGCAGCGTCTGGAACCGAGTCAACCCGCCGCCGCGCACTCCTATGAAAAACCTCCTCCTCGTCGGCCTCCTGCTCGCCGCCCTGCCCGGCGCCCCCGCGGCCGACCGACCGCGCCCCAACGTGCTCTTCATCGCCATCGACGATCTGCGCAACGATCTCGGTGCCCTGGGCGTCGCCCACGCCCGCACACCGCAACTCGATGCCTTCGCCACTTCCGCGCGCATCTTTACACACCATTACGTGCAGGTCCCGACGTGCGGCGCGTCGCGGGCCGCCCTATTGCGCGGTCGCTACCCAAGCGATCCGGCCCACGTGGGCAATGGCGGGATCGCCGCGACGCACCCCTCGTGGGGCGACGGCAATTTGCCCGCCTGGTTTCAGCGCCACGGCTACCGTACCTACGCGCTCGGCAAAATCACGCATCATCCCGGCGGTCGCACCGGCCACCTGTGGAATGAGGGCCCCGAGGAATTGCCCGGCTCTTGGACGCGTTCTTGGATTCCCCCGACTCCCTGGAAGGAAGCGGAGCACCTCATGCACGGCTACGCCAATGGCGTGCCGCGCATTTCCGGCAAGACGCCGCCGCTCGAAGCCTTCGACGGACCCGACTCCGCCTACCCCGACGCCTGGGTGGCCGATGAGGCGGTGAAAAATCTCCGCGAATTCGCGCGTTCCTCCGAACCGTGGTTTTTCGCCGTCGGGTTCTTTAAGCCTCATCTGCCGTTCGCCGCACCGAAGCGTTACTTCGATCTCCATGACCCGCAGAAAATCCCCGCCCTCGAACCGGCGGCCGCGGCCAAGCCGGCGTGGCCGTCGGGCTGGCACCCGAGCGGCGAATTTCGCAAAAACTACGGCCATGGCGGCCGCGAGCCGGATCAGGATGCCGCCTACACGCGCGAAGTGCGGCGCGCCTATGCCGCGAGTGTGAGCTACGTGGACGCCCAAGTGGGGCGCCTGCTCGACGCCTTGAAGGTCCTCGACCCCGCCGGCAACACCATCGTCGTCGTGTGGAGCGACCACGGCTTTCTGCTCGGCGAACACGCGATCTGGGGTAAGCACTGCCTCTATGAAAACGCCCTGCGCTCACCGCTCCTGATTCGCGCCCCCGGACTCACCCAAGCCGGGTCCACGAGCACCGCCCTCGTCGAGACCGTCGATATCTTTCCCACGCTCACCGATCTCTGTGGCCTGCCCACCCCGGCCCAGCTCGACGGCCGCAGCCTGCGCGCGCAACTCGACCGCCCGGCCGCGCCGGCCGCAAAACCCGCCCGCGCCTTTTGGCAGGATGCCGGTCGCACGATCCGCACCGACCGCTGGCGCCTCATCATCACGCGCGCCAACGACGGCGCCCCGCAGGTCGAGCTGTTCGACTACGCCCACGATCCGCTCGAAACCCGCAACGTCGCCGCCGCCCACGCCGACGTCGTGAGCGAACTCCAAGCCCAACTCGCACTCGTCCCGCCCCTCCAGGCTCCGGCTTCAAACGCCGCCAGGAAAAACAAACTCTGAACCGCCCCCCCCACCATCATGATATCGCCCGCCGCTCCCGCTTTACCACGCACCAAGGCCAGCCTCCTGTTCTCCCTCGCGCTGTCTCTTCTGGTCTCCTTCTCCGCCACACTCCCCCTTCCGGCGGCCGCGGCCGCCGCCCCGACCGGCGCGAAAAACGTCCTCTTCCTGATCGCCGACGATCTGAACAACATGCTCGGCGCCTACGGCGATCCGCTCGCCCGCACCCCGCATATCGACCAGCTCGCCGCGCGCGGCGTCCGCTTCGACCGCGCGTATTGCACGTATCCGCTCTGTGGACCCAGCCGCAATTCGATGCTCACCGGGCTCTACCCGAACAGCACCGGCATCCAAGGTAATTCACTGATTTTCCGGCAGACCATCCCCGAGCAGCTCAGTTTGTCCCAGGCCTTCCGCCAACAGGGCTGGTTCGCCGGTCGGATCGGCAAGCTCTACCACTACAACGTGCCCAACTCGGTCGGCACCGCCGGCCACGACGATCCCGCTTCCTGGGAACTCGCCATCAACCCCGCCGGCGTCGATCGCACCGAGGAACATCCGAAAATCACGACGCTCACTCCCGGCCAGTTTGGCGGCACGGTCAGCTGGTACGCCTCGCCCAAAAGCGATGAGCACCACACCGACGCCATGCTCGCCGCCGACGCCGAGTGGGTGCTTGAACGCTGCGCGAAACAACGCCAACGGCCCTTCTTCCTCGCCGTCGGATTCTTCCGTCCGCACACCCCCTACGTCGCCCCGAAAGATCCCTACTACGGCTACTACCCGCGCGAGAAAATGCGCATCGTGCCCAACATCAAAGAGGATCAGGCCGACATCCCGCCCGCCGGCCTCGCGAGCTACAAACGCGAGCAGGACACCATGACCGACGACCAGCGCCGCGCCGCCCTCCAGGGCTACTACGCCAGTATCAGTTTCATGGACGCCCAAGTCGGCCGGGTCGTCGCCGCGCTCGATCGCCTCGGCCTCGCGGAGAGCACCATCATCGTCTTCACCAGCGACCACGGCTACCACACTGGCGAACACGGCCTCTGGCAGAAACAAAGCGTGTTCGAGGAAAGCGCCCGCGTGCCGCTCCTCATCGTGGCCCCCGGCGTCTCGAAAGGAAAATCCGTCGCCGCCTCACCCGTCAGCCAGCTCGATCTTTTCCCGACGCTCGCCGAACTCGCCGGCGTGAAACCGCCCTCCAACCTTCAAGGTCAGAGCCTCGTGCCGCTGTTGCGCGATCCGTCCGCGACCGGTCGTGGTTGGGCGCTCACGCAGGTGAACCGCGGCCCCGCTGCGGCGGCAGGCAAAGGCAAGGGCAAGGCTGCGGCGACGAAAAGCGAGTCGGGCGGTGGACGCTTCTCCGGCTACAGTCTGCGGACCCCGCGGTGGCGCTACACCGAGTGGGATGCCGGCAAACAAGGCCGCGAGCTCTACGACCACGACAACGATCCCCGCGAACTCACCAACCTCGCGACCCTGCCCGCGCATGCGACCACTGTGGCTACGCTTTCCGCGCAGCTGCAGGCGGCCGTCAAAACCACGTTTCCTCCGTCCGGCAAAGTCCCGGAGCTCATCGATGGCACCTGGGCGCCGATCGTCGTGGCTCCGTGAGTCCGAGTTGACTGCGTATCCCCCCATTTTCACACCCATGAAACATTCCCCACCTCGCATTTTCGCCGGTCTCTTTGTCCTCACGCTCGCCGCCACCGCTTTCGCCGCCGAGCGCAAGCCCAACATCGTCCTCATCATGGCCGACGACTTCGGCTACGAAGCGGTCACGGCCAACGGCGGGCAGTCCTACCAAACGCCGCATCTCGACCGCCTCGCCGCCAGCGGCATGCGTTTCGAAAACTGCTACGTGCAGCCGCTGTGCACGCCGACGCGCGCGCAATTGATGACCGGCATCTACAATGTTCGAAACTACATTGAATTTGGCCTCCTCGATCCGAAGGCCACCACGTTCGGCCAGCTCCTCAAACAGGCGGGCTACGCCACCGGCATCTGCGGCAAATGGCAGCTCCAGTTGGACAAGACCAAAGGCCTGCCGCAGCACTTTGGCTTCGACGAATCCTTCCTCTGGCAACAAACCCGCCGCCCCCCGCGTTATGCAAATCCGGGTCTCGAGCTCAATGGCGAGGAGATCGACTATGGCAAAGGAGAATACGGCCCGAAACTCCTCAACGATTTCGCGCTCGATTTCATCACGCGCCACCGCGCGCAACCATTCCTGCTCTACTACCCGATGACGCTCACCCACGACCCGTTTCAGCCCACGCCCGACAGCCCCGAATGGGACCCGCAGACCAAGAGCGAGCAGGCGCAGCGGGACGTGAAGCACTTTGCCGACATGACCGCCTACATGGACAAGATGATTGGCCAGCTCGTGGCGAAGCTCGACGAACTCGGCCTGCGCGAGAACACCCTCGTGATGTTCATCGGCGACAACGGCACCGGCGTCAGCGTAACCTCGCGCTTCAAGGGCACCAATTATCCGGGCGGCAAAGGCACCGGCACGGTGCGGGGGAACCACGTGCCCTTCATCGCCAACTGGCCGGCCAAAATTCCGGCCGGCCGCGTCAACGCCGACATTATTTCCAGCGTCGATTTTTTTCCGACCCTGTGCGACGCCGTCGGCACTACGGTGCCCGCCGCGCTGCAGATTGATGGTCGCACGTTCCTGCCGCAGTTACTCGGCCAACGAGGTCAGCCGCGCGAAGCCTACTACGTCTGGTATGCGCGCAACGGCGGTCCGACGGCGACGCACGAATATGCCCAGAGCGTGACGCACAAGCTGCACCGCGATGGCAAACTCTACGACCTGACGACCGATCGCTTTGAACAGAAGCCCCTCGCCGTATCGTCGCTGTCCGGTTCCGCCGCCGCCGAGGCCAAAAAACTCCAGTCTGTCCTCGATCAATATGCGAAGGCGCGCCCGAAACCGCTCGCCGAACACGTCGCATCCAAGGCCAGCAAAAAGGGCGGCGAAGACTGATCGCGACCGCGCGACCGGCGGGATCACGGGCGACACACTCACCAACGACCGCGGCCGGCGCGGGAAGTTCTCGCGGCAATCGCCGCACTGCGGACGTGCGCCTTGCCCCGCCCGCGTGGCCGGGGCAAAACAACGTTGTGACCCCACCCCTCAATCGCCGCCAGTTTCTCGCCGCCGCGACCGGTGCCGCCGCCGCCCTCGGTGGCTGCCACGCGACCGCGCCGGCCGCGGCGGTCCCCATCCTCGACACACACACACTGCTACGATCCCACTCGCGCGGCGGGCGTGCCGTGGCCACCCAAGGCGAATGCCCTGTTGTATCGGCCGGTGTTGCCCGACGAATTCTTGCGGCTCACGCGTCCGCTCGGCGTGGCCGGAACCGTCGTCGTCGAAGCCAGCACCCGCGAAGAGGACAACCAATGGCTGCTCGATCTCGCGGTCCCGGGTTCGCCGATTCTGGGCGTCGTCGGTCACCTCAAACCCGGACGCCCGGGCTTCGCCGACCACCTCGCCCGGTATGCTCGCCAGCGGTTGTTTCGCGGCATCCGGGCCGGCACGTGGGAGGGACCGCTCAGGTCGGATGACGCCGCGACGCTGCGCGACCTGCGGCTGTTGGCCGAGCGCGGGCTCAGTCTCGATGTCAACGTCAGCCCTCCCGGTCTGCTGAGTATCGCGATCATCGCTCGGGCCGTACCCGATCTGCGCATTATCCTTAATCACTGCGCAAACGTCCGCATCGATGGGCAGGCTCCGCCCGCGGCGTGGCTGGCGGGTCTCGACGCGTGTGCGGCCGAGCGCAACGTCGTGATGAAGGTCAGCGGTCTGGTCGAAGGCACCGGTCGCGCCGATGGCACGGCACCGGCCGACGCGGCCTATTATCGGCCCACGCTCGACGCCGTGTGGTCACGCTTCGGCGGCGAGCGGGTGATTTTTGGCAGCAACTGGCCCGTCTGCACCCGCTTTGCGAGCTACGCGACGGTACTCGAGGTCGTGCGTTCCTACGTTGACACCAAGGGAGCCACCGCCGCCCGGGCGTATTTCTCCGGAAATGCGACCCGCGTTTATGGCGTCTTGGCCTGAAGGAAACGTTGCCGCGGGTGAGGCGCAAAAAACGCCCGACTACTCCTTCGAGCGGCGATCGCTTTCCCAAATTGCCCACGCGAGACCAAAGGCTAAATTCCAATTGGTTTCGCGGGCGAGCAGCGTGCTGCCGCGATTGGTCGCTCCGCTAAAGACGCCGATTTGCGCGCCGGTAAAAAGGCGGACCTGCGGCGTGAGCACGCGGGTTATTCCGACGGAGACTTCCGTGCCGAGATAGCCCGACGTGGCGTCGTAGGCGGGACGGTCGCGCAAGGCATATTGCGGGCGCACTTCGTAGAAATAATCCATCAGCCGCTCGGAGGCGAAAATCGGGCCCACGCCGAGCGACAGCGTCGTGCCGCCGATAAAGACCCGATCACGGTAGGTTACCCGGGGATTGAGCACAAAGCCCTGCGACTGCACGCCCCCGTCCCCCAGCGAGATGGAGGCACGCATGGGTAGATTGACCGTCACCGAGCGATCCTTTTCTTGCCAGGCCCGCCAAGTTAGTTGCGGCCCGATCTCGGCGAGGAAATCCAAATCGGGGAGTCCCTGGCGCAGCGTGTTCTTGTCGGAATCGGCGTTGAGCGAACCGCCGAAACTTAGGTCGAACTCCAGCCTGTCGTTAATTTGAAATCGTCCGCGCAGAATGCCGCCGTCGCCGGCGCGCAGGACATCTCCGCGGTAAATAAAATACGGCACGGGAAAGCCGCGGAAACGCGATTGGGCCGCACCCGGATAGTCGACGACATAACCCCCGATGCCCGCCAAGCCAGCCTCCCACAGGGGTCGGCCTCGCCCATCACTGGCGCGGCTCAACGATGCGATCGAACTCTCCTGGCTAAGGGCGGACGAGGCCACGAATGAGAGGGGAGCCACACAGCAGAGCAGGGCAGAAATGAGACGCATCCGCGGAAGAGAGATTGTGGGCGGCGAATCGCAAGCAATTCCACCCAGTTTTTGGCGCGCAGCGCGGAACTGAAGGGCACCGCAGCATGGGGTTCCGGTCCTTCGGCTCCGCCGCTCCCTCCATCGCGGAACAGTCAGGCAAAGAAGATTGCCCCACGCATGACGCCCGCTCCATCGTCGCGCTCCCCTCCATGATTCCCCTCCGCTTTCCCCTCCTTGCCGGGTGCGTGCTGGCTGTGGCCACGCCGACGTTTTCGCAAGGCGCCAAGCCCAACCTGATTTACCTGCTCGCCGATGATCTCGGCTACGGCGATCTCGGCAGCTACGGTCAGAAACTCATTCGGACGCCCCGTCTGGATCGCATGGCGCAGGAGGGGATGCGTTTCACCCAGCACTATGCCGGTGCCCCGTCCTGCCAGCCCTCGCGCACCGTGCTCATGACGGGCTTGCACGGCGGCCACACCTTCATCCGCGCTAACAGCAAGCTCCCGTTGCGCGCCTCCGACCGCACTTTTCCGTCGGCGCTCAAGGAGGTCGGCTACGCCACCGGCGCCGTGGGCAAGTGGGGCCTCGGCGAGCTCGACAGCACCGGAGCGCCCGCCGCCAAGGGGATCGACGAGTTTTTCGGCTTCATCGACCAAAGCCACGCCCACACCCACTATCCCGATCACCTCTGGAAAAACGGCCAGCGCGTCGAAATCCCCGAGAACGCGGAGGGCGGGCGCGCTGTGTATTCGCAGGATCTGTTCATGCGCGCGACGTTCGACTTCGTCCGCCGGCACCAAGACCGCCCGTTTTTCTTTTTCGGCGCCTTCACGCTCCCGCATGCCGAGGTCGCCGTGCCCGAGGACTCCCTCGCGGAATACCGCGGCAAATGGCCGGAGCCCAAACCGTTTCCCGGCGCCAAAACTTACGCCGCGCAAAAGGAGCCGCGGGCCGCCCGGGCCGCGATGATCACGCGCCTCGACCGCGATATCGGCCGCCTCCTCGATCTGCTCGACGAACTGAAACTTTCGGCCAACACCCTCGTGGTCTTCGCCAGCGACAACGGCCCCATCACTGCCGGCGGCCAGGACCCCGATTTTTTCGATAGCAACGGCCCGCTCCGCGACCTGAAGTTTACGCTCTACGAGGGCGGCATCCGCGTGCCGTTCATCGCGCGTTGGCCGGGTCGGATTGCGCGCGGCAGCGAGTCCACGCTCGTCTCCGATTTCGCGGACATGTTTCCCACCTTCGCGACGCTCGCCGGCGCGAACATCCCCGCCGGCCTCGACGGCGTTTCCCTCGTGCCGACGCTCACCGGGCAGCCGGCCAAACAGGCTCTGCGCGATCACTTTTACTGGGAGGCCGCGCCGCAACAGGCCGTGCGTCGGGGCGATTGGAAGGCCTATCGCGCCGCCCCCGGTCGACCGGTCGAACTCTACCATCTCGCGACCGACGTCGGTGAATCCACGGACGTCGCGAGGACCGAACCCGCGATCGCCGCCGCGCTCGAACGACTGCTCACCACCGCGCGCACCGACGCGCCGGATTTTCCGCTGAATCGAAAAGCCAAGCGCGACTGACCTCGCACCGGCTCCATCGCAAAAAAAGATCCCCCCATGAAACGCCTGTTCCTCCTCCTACTCTCGTCCGTGCTCGGCGCCGAATCCGCTGGCGCGGCCGAAGCGAAACGCCCCAACATCCTCTTCGCCTTCGCCGACGATTGGGGCCGCTACGCGAGCGCCTACGCCAAGCTCGACGGCCCGGGCACGTTGAGCGACGCCGTCCAAACGCCGAATTTCGACCGCGTCGCCCGCGAAGGCGTCTTGTTCCGCAAAGCCTTCGTCTCCGCGCCGAGTTGCACTCCGTGCCGCAGCGCGATCCTCTCCGGTCAGCACTTCTGGCGCACCGGCCGCGCGTCGATTCTGCGCGGAGCCATTTGGGATTTTTCCAATCCTTCCTACGCACTCCTGCTGGGCGAGGCCGGCTACCATCTCGGCGAGACCTACAAGGTCTGGGGCCCCGGCACGCCCAACGACGCTCCCTACGGCGCGGGAAAATACGCCTATGAAAAAGCGGGCAGTCGGTTCAACAAGTTTTCCACCCACGTCACCGCCATGGTGGCCCAAGGCCAGTCCCTCGAGGCGGCAAAAAACGCGATCTACGACGAGGTCCGCGGGAATTTCAACGCCTTCCTCGCCGACCGAAAACCCGGCCAGCCCTTCTGTTATTGGTTCGGCCCGACCACGACCCATCGCAAATGGATGAAGGGGTCCGGCCAAAAACTTTGGGGGATCGAACCCGATTCATTGCAGGGAAAAATGCCGGCCTATTTGCCCGACGTCCCGGAATTGCGCGAAGATTTCGCCGACTACCTCGGAGAAGCGCAGGCCGTCGATGCGGCGCTCGGGATCTTGCTCGCGCGCCTCGCCGAAATCGGCGAACTCGACCACACCCTGATCGTCGTCAGCGGGGACCACGGCGCGCCCGGCTTCGGCCACGGCAAGTGCAACCTCTACGACTTCGGCGCCAGCGTCTCCCTGGCGATCCGCGGCCCCGGTGTGACCGGCGGTCGCGTGGTCGACGATCTCATCACCTTGCCGGACCTGGCCCCGACGTTTCTGGAAATGGGCGGACTGAAACCGCCCACCGTCATGACTGGCCGCAGCCTCGTGAATCTCCTGCGCTCGACCAAATCCGGCCAAGTGGAGCCCGCGCGCGACGCCGTCTACATCGGCCGCGAGCGCCACGTCGAAATCGCCCGTGCCGACTACACCCCGTATCCGCAGCGCGCGATCCGCACCCACGATTTCCTCTATATCATCAATTTCCGCCCCGACCGTTGGCCGCTGGGTGATCCTTACCGGCTCGACGGTTCTAATCCTCCGACGATCGAGGAGCTCACCGAAGAAACCCGGGCCACGCTTCCTGATGATGACGCCAGCCCGACCAAGGCGTGGTTCGTCACCCGGCGCAACGATCCGAAGTGGAAGGATCACTTCAATTGGATCTACGGCAAACGCCCGCGCGAGGAACTCTACGAACTCAAGTCGGACCCGCAGCAGACCAAGAATGTCGCCGCCGACCCGCGCTTCGCCACCGCCCGCGCGAACCTGGAAGCACGTCTCATGGGCGAACTCACCCGCACCGGCGATCCGCGCCTCATCGACGACGGAAAATTCTACGAGACCCCGCCGATGTCCGGTCCGGTTAACGACCCCGAGATTCCTGCGCCCAAGAAAGGAAAGTCCAAGAAATGATCCCCACCCTTCAGCGACTCGTTTTTTCCGGCGCGATCCTGCTGGCGGGCGGGGCGGCGCGCTCGGCCGCCGCGCCCGCCCCTCGCCCGCCGAATATCGTCTTCTTCCTCGCCGACGACCTCGGTCGCCAGGATCTCGGCGCCTACGGGAGCACGTTCTACGAGACCCCGCACCTCGACCGCCTCGCCCGCGAGGGCGCGAAGTTCACCGATGCCTACGCCGCCTGTCCCGTCTGCTCGCCGACGCGCGCGAGCATTCTGTCCGGTCAGTGGCCGCAGCGCTCGGGTATCACCGACTACATCGGCGCCCCGCAGCCGAAAGACTGGAAACGCAACACCAAGCTCCTCCCGGCCGCCTACACCGACCGCCTCGCCCTCGATGCGCCCACGCTCGCGAAATCCCTCAAGGCCGCCGGCTACGCGACTTTCTTTGCCGGCAAATGGCACCTCGGCCCCGAGGGCTGGTGGCCCGAGAACCAGGGCTTCGACCGCAACCTCGGCGGCATCGACAAGGGCGGCCCGTATGGCGGCAAACAGTACTTCTCGCCCTACGGCAATCCCCGCCTCCCCGACGGCCCCGCCGGCGAACACCTGCCGGACCGCCTCGCCACCGAAGCCGCCAAGTTCATCGCGGCGAACCGAGACCGCCCGTTCTTCGCCTACTTCCCGTTCTACTCGGTCCACACGCCGCTCATGGCACGCCCCGACCTCAAGAAAAAGTACGAAGACAAACGCGACCGGCTCGGCCTGACCGACCAATGGGGCCGCGAAGAGCCGCGCGAGGTCCGCCTCACCCAAGCCCACGCCGTTTACGCCGGCATGGTCGAGGCCATGGATCTCGCCGTCGGCAAGGTCCTCGCCCAACTCGACGCCCTCGGTCTCGCCGAAAACACGATTGTCATTTTCACGAGCGACAACGGCGGTCTCGCCACCAGCGAAGGCTGGCCCACCTCCAATCTCCCGCTGCGCGCCGGTAAGGGCTGGATGTATGAAGGCGGCATTCGCGAACCGCTCATCGTGCGCTGGCCGGGCACCGTGCAGCCCGGCTCCGTCCTCGCCGCGCCCGTGACGAGCCCCGACTTTTTTCCGACCCTGCTTGAAGCCGCCGGCGCGAAGCCCGCTCCCGGCCAGATTCTCGACGGCGTCAGCCTGGTGCCCGTGCTCCGCGGCGGTGCCGCCCCCGACCGCGCGATTTTCTGGCAGTATCCGCACTACGGTAATCAAGGCGGCGCGCCCGCCGCGGCCGTTCGCCGCGGCCCGTGGAAACTCATTCACTGGTTCGAAGACGATCGCTTCGAACTCTACAATGTCGTCACCGATCTCGCCGAGGCCACCGACCTCGCCGCCCGCGAACCCGCCCGCGTCGCCTCCCTGCGCCGCGAACTCGCCGCCTGGCAGCGCTCAGTCGACGCAAAATTTCCCACGACCAATCCAGCCTACGACGTCACCAAGCCGAACGGCCGCGCGTCAATCCGCCCGGGCTCACCCGAGTCCAACAACCCGAAAGCAAAGTCGAAAAAATAACGGCTCCGTGGCTCCCCCGTCCCCTATGCACCTCCGCCCCGCTTCCCTCCTCGCCCTCGCCGGTCTGTTGCTCGCGACCGCTGCGCGGCTCCCGGCCGCCGCGCCGTCCGCCCGCCCGAATATCGTGATTCTCCTCGCCGACGACGCCGGCTGGGGCGACTACGGATTTTCGGGCAACCCCCAAGTGGCCACGCCGAATATCGACCGCATCGCACGCGGCGGGGCCTCGCTCGACCGCTTCTATGTGCAGCCGGTTTGTGCGCCGACCCGGGCCGAATTCCTCACCGGCCGTTATCATCCGCGCGGCGGCGTGCGCGGCGTCTCGACCGGACAGGAGCGCCTCGACCTCACGGAAAAAACCATCGCCGACGCCTTCAAGGCCGCCGGATACGCCACGGGCGCCTTCGGCAAATGGCACAACGGCACGCAATGGCCCTACCATCCCCGCGCCCGCGGCTTCGACGAATATTTCGGTTACACGGCGGGGCACTGGGGCGAATACTTCGACGCGCCGTTGGACGACAACGGCCGGATGGTCCGCACCTCCGGCTATATCGTGGATGTCTGCACCGAACGCGCCCTGCAGTTCATCACCAAAAACAAGGACCAGCCCTTCCTCTGTTACGTGCCGTTCACCACGCCCCACTCACCTTGGGCCGTGCCCGACTCCTATTGGCAACGGTTCAAAAACAAAGCCATCACCCAACGCGCCACCAATCCCGAGCAGGAGGGGCTCGAAGAGACGCGCTGCGCCCTCGCGATGATTGAAAACCAGGACTGGAACGTCGGCCGCATTCTCGCCCGCCTCGACGAGCTGAAGCTCGCGGACAACACTATCGTATTTTATTTCTCCGATAATGGCCCCAATTCCTTCCGTTGGAACGGCGGCATGAAGAACCGCAAAGGTAGCACTGACGAGGGCGGCGTCCGCTCCGTAGGCTACCTCCGTTGGCCCGCGAAAATTCCCGCCGGCCAGCGGATCGAGCAGATCGCCGGGGCCATCGATCTCCTGCCGACCATGACTTCGCTCGCGGGTATCCCACGCGTCGGCAGCGCGCCCCTCGATGGTCGCGATCTCTCCCCACTCGTGCTCGGCCAGAAAAGCCCTTGGCCTGACCGCATGATTTTCAACGCGTGGAACACGGCTGTCAGCGTCCGGACCCAACAGCATCGCCTCGATTCCGCCGGACGTCTCTTCGACATGGTCGCCGATTACGGCCAACAGCGCGACCTCGCCGCCGATCACCCGGAGATCGCCAAAAAACTTTCGGACGCCGCTGCCGCCTGGCGCAAAGACATGCTGGGCGGGGCCTCGCTCACGGCCGCGACCGAGGTAACCAATGCTAAGGGCAAAAAGAAGCCCAACGCCGCCGGTGCCCCGATCCTTCCGCCTGATGACCGGCCGTATTCCGTCGGTTACGCCGAGTTTCCGCTCACGATGCTGCCGGCGCGCGACGGTGTCGGTCACGGTTCCGTCAAGCGAAGTTCAAACGCGCCCAACAGCTCCTACTTCGTCAATTGGACGAACCCCGCCGACAAAATTACGTGGGACATCGATGTCCACACGGCCGGCACCTATGACGTGACGATCGATTACACCTGTCGCGTGCCCGATGCGGGTTCCACCATCGAACTCAGTTTCAAGCAGGCCAAGCTCACCGGCAAAGTCGCCCCCGGCTGGGATCCGCCCCTTTACACAAATCAGGATACCCTCCCGCGCCCGGCCGGTGAATCACAGATGAAGGACTTTCGCCCGCTGGCGCTCGGCACCGTGCAACTCGAAAAAGGCCGCGGTCCGCTCACGCTCCGCGCGCTTCAGATCCCCGGTGCCTCCGTGATGGATGTGCGCCGCGTCAACCTCACCTTGCGGCAATAACCCCGCGCTCTCGCTGCCCCCTGCGTTACCCCATGAAGTTTTTCTCCCCTCTTGCCCTCGCCTTCGCGGTCGTCGGCCACGTCGCTGCTTTCGCCGCCGAGCCCGCTCGCCCCAACATTGTGTTCATCATCTCCGATGACCATGGCTGGACCGACTACGGCTTTATGGGCCACCCGCAGATCGAGACCCCCCACCTCGACAAACTTGCCGCGCGCAGCGCCGTGTTTTCGCGCGGCTATGTGCCCACCGCCCTCTGTCGCCCCGCGCTCGCGACGTTCGCCACGGGTCTCTACGCGCACCAACACAAGATCAGTGGCAACGATCCCGCCCTGTTGAGCGAGCCCGCCCCCCGTGCCACCAAGGCGCCCAAGGCGACCAAGGCCGAAAAAGCCGCCGCCAAACAGCCGGGCGAATCCGCCGCTGATGAGGCCCGGCGCGAAAAACTCATCGCGCAATTTTACCAGCAACCATCCATCGCGAAGCTCCTCGGCGATCAGGGCTATCTCAGCCACCAATCCGGAAAGTGGTGGGAAGGCAGCTACCAGCGCGGCGGATTCACTCACGGTATGACGCGCGGATTTCCCCAGCCCGGCGGACGTCACGGCGACGACGGACTCAAGATCGGGCGCGAAGGGCTGACGCCGATTTTCGACTTCATTGATCATGCCACGGCCGAGAAGAAACCGTTCTTTGTCTGGTATGCGCCGTTTCTCCCGCACACGCCGCACACGCCGCCCGACCACCTTTTCCAAAAATACAAGGCCAAGGGCATCGCCTCGGACCACATCGCCCGCTACTTCGCGATGGTCGAGTGGTTCGACGAAACGTGCGGCCAATTGCTCGGCCGCCTCGACGCCAAGGGCCTCACGCCAAACACCCTCGTCGTTTACATCGGCGACAACGGCTGGATTCAGCAGGAGAACGGCGCCGGCTACGCCCCGCGTTCAAAACAGACCGCCAACGAAGGCGGCATCCGCCAGCCCACGTTCTACAGCTGGCCCGGCGTGATTCGTCCCGGCAATCGGGGCGAACAGCTCGGCTCCAGCATCGACATCGTTCCGACCGCCCTCGCCGCCGCCGGGCTCACCCCCGCGAAAAATCTCCCCGGCTACAATCTCCTGCCCGTCTTGAAAAGCGGCCAGCCCACGCCCCGCACCATCGCCTATGGCGAGACCTTCGCCCACGACGTCGCGAACATCGACCGTCCCGCCGACAGCCTCGTCTACCGCTGGGTGATCGAAGGCAAATGGAAATTATTGCTCACCTACGACGGCGCCGTGAGCGCGCGTTATGCCTCGTCGAATCCCCGCGACGAAAAACGCCCGCAGCTCTTCGATCTCTTGGCCGATCCGCACGAAAGCAAAAACCTCGCCGCGCAAAATTCAGCCGTCGTCGCCACGCTCGCCGCCAAACTCGACACTTGGTGGCACCCCGAGGGCCGCACCGCACAGACCACGTGGGCGCCCGAATGAACGGCGCCGACAGCCGGCGCCACCATCCACGCACCTTCGACGCCCATTGTCCCAAATCGATCTCCCGCATCATTCTCCCCCGCGCTCAATCCCCCTCTCTCTCTCGTCCTCCTTTTTTCTTCTTTCCCCCGTCATCCCCCCATGCGTCTATTCCTCCCACTCGCTCTACTTCTCCCCGCCGCGGTCTCCCTCGCCGCCGAGAAACCCAACGTGATCGTCATCATGGCAGACGACCTCGGTTACGGCGACATCTCCGTCAACGGAGCCACCGCGCTCAAAACGCCGAATATTGACCGCCTCGCCGCCGAGGGCCTGCGCTTCACGAGCGGCTACTGCTCGGCCTCGACGTGCACGCCGACGCGCTACTCGTTTCTCACCGGCAACTACGCCTTCCGCCGCAAGGGCACCGGCGTCGCTCCGCCCAACGGCCACCTCGTCGTCCCGCCGGACACGTTCACCATCGCCGACATCGCCAAGGCCGCCGGCTACCGCACCGCCGTCATCGGCAAATGGCACCTCGGCCTCGGCCTCCAGGGCAAGGGCCCTGACTGGAACGGCGCGATCACGCCCGGCCCGCGCGAGATCGGGTTCGACTACAATTTTCTCCTGCCCACGACCAACGACCGCGTGCCGCAGGTCTTCGTCGAAAACGACCGCGTGCTCAATCTCGACCCCAAAGATCCGCTCTGGGTCGGTGACAAACCACCCGCCGGCGAGCATCCCACGGGCATCAGCCAGCGCGCTACACTCAAGCTGGATTGGTCGCACGGCCACAACGGCACCATCCACAACGGCATTTCCCGCATCGGCTTTTACACCGGCGGAAAAGCCGCGCGCTTCCGCGACGAAGACCTCGCCGATGCTTGGGCCGCGAAATCCAACGCCTGGATCGAGGCCCACCCCACCACGCCGTTCTTCCTCTTCCTCGCCTCGCATGATCTTCACGTCCCGCGGATGCCCCACGAGCGTTTCCAGGGCAAATCCGGCCTCGGCTTCCGCGGCGATGCGATTCTCGAATTCGACTGGCAGGTCGGCGAGGTCATGAAGACCCTCGACCGCCTCGGCCTCGCCGAAAAAACCCTCGTCGTGCTCTGCTCCGACAACGGCCCCGTCATGGACGATGGCTACAAGGACGGCGCGCTCGAGCAACGGGGCGACCACCGCGCCGGCGGCCCGTTTCGCGGCGGAAAATACAGCGTCTACGAAGGCGGCACGCGCACCCCGTTCATCACGCGCTGGAAGGGCCGCATCTCGCCCGGCGTCTCCCACGAGCTGGTGTCCACCATCGACCTCGCCGCCAGCCTCGCCGCGCTCACCGGCATTTCCCTCCCGGCCGACGCCTGCACCGACAGCTTCGACGTCTCCGGCGCTCTCCTCGGCCAACCCGGCGCGAAAGGCCGCGAACACTTCATCCAGCAAGACAACGGCGGCACCGACAACTTTGGCTTCCGCGTCGGCGATTGGAAACTCGTCCGCTACGAAACCAAATTTGCGAACAACGAAATCGTCGAGCAGCCGCTCCAGCGCACACCCGCCCCCCAATTCCAACTCTTCGACCTCGCGAAAGATCCTGGTGAGAGTACCGACGTGTTCGCGAAGCATCCAGCCGTCGGTGAGAAAATGAAGGCGCGCCTCGCCGCCCTCGTCGCCGCGAGCCGCAGCCGGTAGGTTTTCGGTTCGCACCGCTGAGCGCCTTTTCCGTCCTCTCCGGCCGCTTTCGTCAACGCCATGAAGTTCCTCCCCTTTACCCTCCTTGCCGGCGGTCTGCTCGTGTGGGCCACCGCGGCCTTCTCCCAAGGCCAGCAGCCGAACATTATCCTCATCCTCGCCGACGACCTCGGCTGGGCCGATCTCGGGTGTTACGGAAACCGGTTCAACGAGACGCCGAACATCGACCAGCTCGCGCGCGAGGGCGTGCGCTTCACGCAATTCTACGCGGGCCCGGTCTGCTCACCCACGCGCACGAATCTCCAGAGCGGCCAGGACCAGGCGCGCTTTGGCATCACGCAACACATCCCCGGTCATCGCCGACCCTACGCGCGTTTGATCGATCCTGTCCTGCCGCGCGAACTCCCGCTTGAGGTCGAGACGTTCGCCGAACGCCTCGGCGCGGCCGGCTACCAAACCGGCTATTTCGGGAAATGGCATCTCGGCGGCGAAGGTTTCGGCCCCACGCAACAGGGCTGGAAAACCGCTCACGAAACGCAGGGCCACACCCAACCCGCCTCAACCACTCGCCCCAACCCCCAACGCACCGCCGAATACCTCACGGACCGCGCGGTTGACTTTATTGCCCAGCACCGCGCGCAGCCTTTTCTCCTCCAAGTCTCGCACCACGCCGTGCACATCCCGCTCTCCACGACGCCCGAGCTAGAAAAGAAATTCTCCGCCAAACCGCGGCAACCCGGCTACCCGAGCAACCCGCTCTACGCCGGCCTCCTCGCGGAACTCGATGCGTCGGTCGGGCGCATCGTGGCGGCCGTCGCAGCTGCGGGCCTCGCCGAGAACACGCTCATCGTTTTCTTGTCCGACAACGGCGGCATCGAACACGAACAGAGCGGGCGGGTCGTCACTTCGAACCGGCCGCTCCGCGGCGAGAAAGGCACGCTCTACGAAGGCGGCGTCCGCATTCCCGCCCTCGCGCGCTGGCCCGGCACCATCCCCGCCGGGCACGTCTCGGCCACCCCCGCCATCACCCACGACCTCTACCCGACCTTCGTCGAACTCGGCCGCGCCACCTTGCCCACCACGCAGCCCCAGGACGGCGTGAGTCTCGCCGCCCTGCTGCGCAACCCCGCCGCCGCCCTCCCGCGTGACACCCTCTATTGGCACCTGCCGCACTACCACCACAGCACGCCCGCCAGCTCGCTCCGGCGCGGTGACTGGAAGCTCATCGAGTTCTTCGAAGGCAACGCGCTTGAGCTCTACGACCTCGCCGCCGATCCCGCGGAAGAAAACAACCTCGCCGGTTGGGAGCCCGCCCGCACCCGCGACCTTCACGCCGCCCTCGTTGCCTGGCGCACCCGGGTCGGCGCCCGCCTGCCTGAGCCCAATCCCCAGCACGATCCCGCCCGCGCGACCGAGCTCGCCGGCGGCGCCGGCCCGAAACGCAAAAGCAAATCCGCCGCACCCTAATTCCCCCCCCAGCCGCCCCCGTCACGTTTTCCTTTCCCCCATGAAATCCCGCCTTCTCGTTTGCGCCGCGCTCGCCGGCCTCGGTTTCGCCCCGCGCTCCGCCACCGCCGCCGCCGCGCCGCAAAAACCCAACGTCCTCTTCATCGCCATCGATGACCAGAATGACTGGATCGGTCACCTCGGAGGCCACCCCATGGCGAAGACGCCCAACCTCGACCGCCTCGCCGCGCGCGGCACCACGTTTCTCAACGCCCACTGCCAGGCCCCGCTCTGCAACCCGTCGCGCACCAGCCTGCTCCTCGGCCTGCGCCCGACCACCACCGGCATCTACGGCCTCTCCCCGTGGTTCCGCACGCTGCCCGAGTGGAAGGACCGCGTCGCCCTCCCGCAGCACTTCGCCGACCACGGCTACCGCACGGCCGCCACCGGTAAAATCTATCACGGCGGCACCGGCGGCGGGGGCGGCGGCGCGGGCAAAGCCAAAGGGAAAAACAAGGCCGCGGCCGAGCCCGCCCCCAACGCCCGCCCCGAATTCCAGATCAACGGCGGCATCGGCGGCGTCGGCACCAAGCCCCCGCAAAAACTCATTCCCGCCACCCCCATGGGCAACAATCCGCTCATGGACTGGGGCGTCTGGCCGCTCGACAACGACGACACCGGCAAGGGCGACTACCAGGTCGCCAGCTGGACCGTCGACCAGATCAAGTCCGCCCCCAAGGACCAGCCCTTCTTCCTCGCCGCCGGCTTTTTTCTCCCGCACGTGCCGTGCTACGCGACCCAGAAGTGGTTCGATCTCTACCCCGACGACGACAGCGTGCTGCCCAAGATCCTGGAAAACGACCGGGCGGATACCCCGCGTTTCTCGTGGTATCTCCACTGGAACCTGCCGGAGCCCCGCCTCAAGTGGGTCAAGGAAAACAACCAGTGGCGCAACCTCGTCCGCAGTTATCTCGCTTGTACCAGTTTTGTCGATGCCCAGATCGGCCGCCTCCTCGGCGCCCTCGACGAGGCCGGCCTCGCCGACAACACGATCGTTGTCGTCTGGGGCGATCACGGCTGGCACCTCGGGGAAAAAGAAATCACCGGCAAGAACACCCTCTGGGACCGCGGCACCAAAGTGCCCCTCCTCTTCTCCGGCCCCGGCATCAAAGGCGGCCAACGCGTGCTGCAGCCCGCCGAGCTCCTCGATATCTACCCGACCCTGGTCGAACTCGCCGGCCTTCCCGCGCGCACCGACCTCGAGGGCCTCAGCCTCGTCCCGCAGCTCAAAAACGCCACCACCGTCCGCCCGCGCCCCGCGATCACCAGTCACAACCAGGGCAACCACGGCATCCGCAGCGCCCGCTGGCGCTACATCCGCTACGCCGACGCCACCGAGGAACTTTACGACATGCAGAACGATCCCAACGAGTGGACGAACCTCGCCGCACGGCCCGAGCACGCCGCCGTGATCGCCGAGCACAAGCAGTGGCTGCCCTCCATCGACCGCCCACCCGCGCCCAACAGCGCCAGCCGCGTGCTCACTTACGACCGCACAACCGACGAAGCGATCTGGGAGGGCAAGACCGTCCGCCGCACCGATCCCATCCCCCACTGACCCGCCGCCCGATCCCGGCCGGCCAGGCCAAAACGGCCGGTCGCGGCGGAGTTGGATTCCCACCGGCTCCCTTCCAACCCGTCGCCATTTTTCTGCTGCAGCCGACCGCCCGCCCTGCGTCCGCCGCTGAGATGCGGCGGGCGCGCTCCGGGCCTCACCAAATCCTGCAGCGCTCGGCCGGCGGGCGCCACATCGGGTCGCCTTGCTTGATGCCGAACGCATCGAAAAACTCCTGCTGGTTCACCAGCGGGCCGATCGCTCGGAAATTGCCGGGCGCATGCGGACCGCGCGCGATCTGCAGGCGCATCGCATCGTCACGGAACTTCGTGCGCCATTGCTGCGCCCACGACACATAGAAGCGCTGTTCCGGCGTCAGTCCGTCGATGAGTTTCTTCTCTTTGCCGACCAGGGAACGCTGCAGGGCCTCGAACGCGATCGAGGTGCCCCCGAGATCCCCGATGTTCTCACCGAGCGAGAGCTGGCCGTTGATGGCAAGACCCGGCAGCGCCTGGTAATTGTTAAACTGCTCGACCAGCTTCTGCGCGCGTTCCCGAAATTTCGCGGCATCCTCCGCGGTCCACCAGTCGGTCAGGTTGCCGTCGGCGTCGGACCGCCGGCCTTGATCGTCGAAGCCGTGGGTGATTTCGTGCCCGATGACGCCCCCGATGGCCCCGTAATTCACCGCATCGTCCGCCATAAAATCGAAGAACGGGGGCTGCAGGATGCCGGCCGGAAAAACAATCTGGTTGGTCACCGGCGAATAGTAGGCGTTGACGGTCGGCGGCGTCATGGACCACTCGCTGCGGTCGACGACCTGCCCCGTGCGGTCGATCACCCGGCGGGACGCGGCCAGCTTCGCGCGCACGACGTTGCCGAAGTAGTCGTCGCGGCGGATCTCGACGGCCGAGTAGTCGCGCCACTTCGCGGGAAAACCAATCATCGGCTCGAAGCGATCAAATTTGGCGAGGGCCTTGGCCCGGGTCGGCGCGGACATCCAGTCGAGTTGCTCGAGCCGCTCGCGGAAAACCGCGCGGATCCGGCCGATCATCTCGTCCATCCGGGCCTTGGCCGCAGGCGGGTAGTGCTTTGCGACGTAAAGCTGGCCGAGCGCCTCACCGACCGAGGCATCCACGATCTTCGTGGCGCGCTGCCAGCGCGGCTCCTGTTGCGGCGTGCCGTTCAGCACCGTGCCGAAAAAACGAAAATTCTCGTCGTCGAACGACGCTGCAAGATGCGGGGCGGCATCCGTCAAAAGATGCCAGCGCGCGTAGGTTTTCAGATCGGCGAGTGGCGTCGCGAGCAAGACAGCCGACAGCCCTTCGAAAAACTTCGGTTGCCCGACGATCACGTCGGTGACCGATGCCGGCATACCGAGTTCTGCCATGAACGCGGCCAGCGGCACACCCGGGTAGGCCGCGACACCGGCGGAGATGGTCATCTTGTTGTAGTTGGCCAGACGATCCCGGAGCTCCACCGGGAGCTTGGCCTGCGCGGCGAGCGCTTTCTCCAACGCGAAGACGGTCTCGGCATTTTGGTAGGCGACCCCGCGCGTCTCCCCGGCGAGTTCAAACATCTTCGCCACGTGCCCCAGAAATTCCCACCGCTCGCGCGCGAACTTTTCCGAGAAATAATAGTCCTTCGACGGCAGGCTCATCCCGCCCTGAAACAGGTAGAAGCCGTAGCGGTCGCTCTGCTTTTGGTCCGGATAAAAGGCCAAACTGAGAAAGGGGTTGCCCAGCCGCAGGTGCATGCGCGCGACAATGACGAACAGCTCGACGACGGACTGGGCCCCGCCGATGGCCGCGAACTCGGCGGCCAGGGGTTGATGGCCGCGGGCGTTGATGGCGGCGGTGTCCATCGCGGACGTGAAAAGATCGCCGACTTTCTGGCTGATGCTGCCCGGCGCCCCGGGCGCGGCGGCCGCCGCTTCGACGATGCCGCGCACTTTCCCCCAGTTGCTCTCGGTCAGCTCGTTGAAACCGCCCCACCGGGCTTTGTCCGCGGGGATTTCGTTGCGCGCATACCAACCGCCGGCGGCGTATTGCGCAAAATCGGCGCGCGGGTCGACCGAGCGGTCCATCTTGTCGACACTGAATCCGGGGTCCCCCACGGCCGGGGCTGCCGCAGCCCCAAGCCACGGCAGGAACGTCAGAGCCGAGAGGCTCGCGAGAAGGGTAGATCGAAAGGTGGACATCCGCCCAACCTGCCGCCCTCGGCACCAAATTCAATCGCCGAGTGCCCCGGCCACGGGGCGGCGTCCCCGGCAAGTCCCTTCGCCCACTTTTTCTTGCTTCGGATTCGCGTCCGCCCGGCGCTCCGCCACAGTCGCCCCCGCGTCCTTCATTCGCTGCTTCCGCCCCCCATGAAACCTCTCTTCGCCGCCGTCCTCTTCGCGTCGTGCCTCCTCTCCGCCGGCGCCGCCTCCCCTCCCCTGCCGCGCCCGAATATCGTCATCTTCCTCGTCGATGACATGGGCGTGATGGACACCTCGCTGCCGTTTCTCACCGACGCCGCCGGCCAGGCGAAACGTTATCCGCTCAACGATTACTATCGCACGCCGAACATGGAGCGCCTCGCCGCGCGCGGCATCCGCTTCAACCAATTCTGCGCGATGAGTGTCTGCTCGCCCACCCGCATCGCGATCATGACCGGCCAGAACGCCGCGCGCCATCGCACCACGAACTGGATCAATCCTGACACCGACAACGCCGGGCCCAACGGCGCACCGGAGTGGAACTGGCGGGGGCTGAAGCGCGGCGATGTCACCTTGCCCGCTCTGTTGCAGGCCGGCGGTTACAAGACCATCCACGTGGGTAAAGGTCACTTCGGCCCCCGCGCAGCGGAAGGCGCGGACCCGCTCACCCTCGGCTTCGCCACCAATGTCGGCGGCGCTTCCATTGGCGCGCCCGGCAGCTACTTCGCGAAGGAAAATTTCGGCCACGGCGGCAAGCGGGCCTCCAGCGCCGTCCCGCACCTCGCCAAGTACCATGGCACCGATCTCTTCCTGACGGAAGCGCTCACGCTCGAGGCCAAGGCGCACGTCAGCCTCGCCGCCAAGGCCGGCCAGCCGTTCTACCTCTACCTCGCGCACTACGCGGTGCATTCGCCGTTTCAGGCCGACCCGCGGTTCGCGGCCAACTACAAAAACTCCGGCAAGCCCGCCAATGCCCAGGCCTTCGCCACGCTCGTCGAGGGCATGGATCAATCGCTCGGCGACCTCCTCGATCAGCTCGATGCCCTCGGCATCGCCGAAAACACACTGATCTTCTTCCTCGGCGACAACGGCTCCGATGCCCCGCTCGGTCACGAACACGCCGTCGCCTGCGCCGCCCCGCTGCGCGGTAAGAAAGGCTCGCACTACGAAGGCGGCATGCGCGTGCCGTTCATCGCCGCCTGGGCCAAGCCCGCGGCTGGGAACGCGAACCAGCAGCGTCTCCCAATCTCAGCCGGGACCATCCAAGGCCAACAGGCGGCGGTGATGGATTTATTCCCCACGATCCTCGGCGTGACCGGCACCGCGGTCCCAAGCGGCCACGTCGTCGACGGCACGCGCCTCGATGCGCTGCTCGCCGGTCGCCGCGATCCGCAGCGCGCCGAGACTTTCCTCATGCATTATCCCCACGCGCCGCACCGCAGCGATTACTGGACGAGCTACCGGGACGGCGCGTGGAAAGTCGTCTATCACTACTTTCCGTCCGCGGCGTCCGAGAATTCTCACTACCAACTCTACCACCTCGGCCGAGATCCGTTTGAGCAGATCAACCTAGCCGCCACCGAGCCCGCCGAACTCCGCCGCCTAATGACCGGCCTGATCGCGTCGCTCGAAAAACACTCCGCGGTCTACCCCGTCGCCCCTGACCGCCGCACACCGCTCCACCCTGCGCTTCCCTAAGCGACGCGGCGGACCCAGCCCAGTTCGACCGCAATCCAGCCCTCCGCCCCCCCTCCCCTGATCCTTACCCGGCGGGGGACCTAGCGCGCCGGACCCCAATGTTGGGTGAAAGGGAAATAGATAAACAGCGGTCGGCCAGCGACGTCCTTGCCGGGCACAAAACCCCAGTAGCGTCCGTCGGCGCTGTTGCCCGAGTTGTCGCCGAGCGCGAGAAACTGGCCGGCCGGAACCTTGGCTTTCTCTCCGAGGGCCAAAATGCCCAGCGGCTGATAGCCGCCGTATTTTCCGCTCTGCGCGTTGTTCCCCTGAAAGGCCCCGGCCCCCTCGATTGGTCGGCCGTTCCGCAACAGGACGCCGGTCCCCGCCGATTTCACGACGGTGACACCGTCGCCGCTGGTTTTGCCGGCGACGATTTCGATTTCGTCCCCGGGCGTGCCGACGAGGCGCTTGATGTAGTATTGGTCCCCGTAGGTGTTGGCGATGCCGGGGATGTTTCCGGTGCGAAACACAAAACCCTGACCGGGCTGCGGGCGCACAAAATGGTAGCTCATGCGGTCGACGAACAGCTGGTCACCCGTCAGTTCATCAAACGACAGAAAACGCTCGCCGGCGCGCACGGTCCGACCCGTGCGGATGCAATTCACTCGCTCCCCGTCCACCACCCGCACTTCGAGACTGCCTGTTTCCATTTTCCGCCGGACCGCGGCGTTGAAATTCTGCGTAGAATAAGTTCGCCCCGGGGCCAGCAGCGCCTCGGACACGACCCAGTCCATGTCAAAATCGAGCGGTACGCGGACCTTCACCGGTCGGTCGCCGACGAAGAACGTGTATTCGCGCAGGTCGGTCGGGATGACCAACCACGACCGCCCCGGGACGATGCGCGAATGAACCGCCCCGCGGCTCTGGCCTCCGCCGACCGGCACCAGCACTTCACCATCGCCCGGCGCATCGAGCCGATGCGGCCAGGCCCCGAACAAAACGGCGCGGGCCGCCACCGCCCCCGCGGACGGTTCGTCCGCCGGCTGGGCGAAGACCTCGGGCGTCATGCCGTTGTAGGTCGGCCACATCGAGTTCGTCGGAATCTTGAACGGCTGCACGAAATACGTGCGGATGCCCAAAATCACGATGGCCGCGACGAGGAAGAACTCGACGTTTTCGACGAGCGAACTCTTCGGGTAGATCGCACCGCCGGTGCGCCGCAGGACTTCTTCGGTGGCCTCGATGCCGAGCTTCAGCCTCTCGGCGCCCGCCCGCTCCTTGAGGAGCGAGCGCAGTCCGGCCATCTGCGACTGCAGCTCGCCGACCTCGGCGGCCGGCAGCACGTCGCGGCGGAAGTGGTAGACCCGCTCCGCGAGTTCGAGCCAATTGGCGGCATTTTCCCGCATCTTTTTTTCCTGCGATTGAAAGAGGCCGAACATGGCGGAGGGTCGTCAGTTGTTTTGGAGCACCTTGATGAAGGCGTCCGGGGGAATGGAGACTTTACCGATCTGCTTCATCTTCTTTTTGCCCTCTTTCTGCTTGTCGAGGAGCTTGCGCTTGCGGCTGATATCACCGCCATAGCACTTCGAAGTCACGTCCTTGCGCATTTCCTTCACGTTGTCGCGGGCGATGATCTTGCCGCCGATGGCGGCCTGGATCGCGACTTTGAACATCTGCGGCGGGATGATCTCGGCGAGTTTTTCGCAGAGCGAGCGGCCGCGGTTGTCCGCATTGCTGCGGTGCACGATGCAGGAAAACGCGTCGACGGGATCGCCGTTGATCATGATGTCCATCTTCACGAGATCGGCGGCCATGTAGTCGCCGAGTTCGTAGTCCATCGAGCCGTAGCCGTGGGTGATGCTCTTCAGGCGGTCGTTGAAATCGACGAGGATTTCGTTGAGCGGTAGAGAGCACTTCAGCATCACGCGGTTCATGTCCAGCGTGTCCGTGTGATCGCACACGCCGCGTTTTTCCATGATCAGCGAGAGGATGTCGCCCATCGACTCGTTCGGCAGAATGATCTGCGCGCGGATCGTGGGCTCGCGGATTTCGATCATCGTGCCGGGGTCCGGCATGTTTACCGGATTGTCGACTTCGATGAGGTCGCCGCCGTGCTTGATCACGTGATAGATCACGCTCGGATAGGTGGAGATGATCTCGACGTCATGCTCGCGGCGGATGCGCTCCTGGATGATCTCCATGTGCAGGAGTCCGAGGAAACCGCAGCGGAAGCCGAAACCGAGCGCGAGTGAGCTTTCCGACGCGTAGACGAATGCCGCATCGTTCAGCCGCAGGCGACCGAGCGCAGCCTTGAGCTTCTCGTAATCGTCGCTCTCGAGCGGATAGAGACCGCAGAAGACCAGCGGACGCACCTCTTTGTAACCGGGCAGCATCTCCGTCGCGGGCTTGCTCGCGATGGTGATGGTGTCGCCGGTCTTCACGTCGGCGGGGGTTTTGATGCTCGAAACGATGTAGCCCACGTCGCCCGCGCCGAGCGCTGCGATTTTCTCCATCTTCGGCATGAAGACTCCGACTTCCTTTACCTCGGCCTTTTGCCCGGTGCTCATGAGCATCATCATGTCGCCGGCCTTGATCGAGCCCGAGAATATACGCACGTAGGCGATGCACCCGCGGTAGGAATCGTAGAGCGAATCAAAGACGAGGCAGCGCGTCTGCGGATACTCCTGCCAGCGCGGCGGCGGCACGCGCGCCACGACGGCCTCGAGAATGTCGACGATACCGATGCCCGACTTGCCGCTCGCCAAGATCGCTTCCTCGGCGGGAATCGTGAGAATATCTTCGAGCTGCCGCGTGCAGAGTTCGAGGTTCGCGCTCGGCAGGTCGATCTTGTTGATGACCGGGATGACCTTCAGTTTCTGGCTGAAAGCGAGGTGGGCGTTGGCCACCGTCTGCGCCTCGACGCCCTGCGCGGCGTCGATCAGGAGCACCGCGCCTTCGCAGGCGGCGAGCGAGCGCGAGACCTCGTAGGAAAAATCCACGTGGCCCGGGGTGTCCATCAGGTTGAGTTTGTAGTCGTGCCCGTCCTTGGCGCGATACGTCATCGTGACCGGGTGCGACTTGATGGTGATGCCGCGCTCCCTCTCGAGATCCATCGAGTCGAGGTGCTGCGCGGTCATCACGCGCATCGAAACCGTATTGGTGTATTCGAGCAGGCGGTCGGAGAGCGTGGTCTTGCCATGATCGACGTGAGCGATGATGCAGAAATTGCGGGTGTAGTTGGCGGACATCGTTCAGGCTGCAGTGGTCAGATCGGTAAATTCGGCGAAGCTCTTCACGCTCCAGGTTTTTTCGGTGCGGCGCGCGAGTCCGGCAAGGACCCCGCCTGGGCCAAATTCCCAGAACGCCGACGCCCCGGCAACCGCGACACTGCGCATGCAGTCCTCCCACAACACCGAGGAAACAACCTGTTTCACCAGCGCAGCCTTGATCGCCGCGGGCTCGCTGACGGTCTGGCCCGTCGTATTGGTGAAGACCGTAAACTGCGGTGCGTTAAACGGAACGGTGTCCAAATACCCCGCGAAGGCGGCGCGCGCCGGCTCCATCAGCCGCGAGTGATACGCCCCGGCGACCACGAGCGGGATGACCTTCTTCATGCCGCGGGCCTTGGCGCCGGTGACCGCGGCCTCGATTTTGGCTTTCTCGCCGGAGACCACGATTTGTCCGGGGGCGTTGAAATTGGCGGCCTCGATGTCGAATTCCGCGCAGAGTTCCGCGACCTTGGCGCGATCCTCGCCGATGATGGCCGCCATGCCACCGGTCGTCTGCTCGCACGCCTGTTGCATCAGGCGGCCGCGTTCGGCCACGATCCGCAGGCCGGTGGCGAAATCAAAGACCCCGGCCGCGCAATACGCGGTGACCTCGCCGAGGCTCAGCCCGAGGGCGAACTTCGGCTCGCCGGCCGGCAGTTTGCCCTGCTCGCGCAAGGCGGCCACGAGCGCGAGGCCGTGCACAAACAGCGCCGGCTGGCAGATCTGGGTCTGCGTTAGAGCCGCCTCGGGGCCGGTGAAGCTCACCTGGGCCAAATCCCAGCCGAGCACGCGTCCGGCTTCGTCGTAAAGCGCGCGCGCCGCGGCCGACTGATCATACAGCGATTTGCCCATGCCGACCTTCTGGGCTCCCTGCCCTGCAAATAAAAATGCCAGTGCCATGATTGGAACTCACGAGACAATCGCCCGCCCCGCGGAAATCCAAGCCCTAAAAACGTTTGAGCGGCGTGAAATACTTCGCGGCGTCCTTCAGCGCCACGAACGCGGGCAGAGCCGAGGGCGACGTCCCTGGAATCACAGTCGGTAAGTCCACCCCGTGCCACCCGCCCGGCGGCATCGCCCGCGCCGGGTGTGGAGTGCAGCCGTGTGAGGTCCTGCGGCGTCTTCCCATTGGCCGGGAAGCCCGGCCGTGGGTTGCCGATGGATTCGGGGTGCGTCCGTGCCGCGCAACGCTCCGCCGTTTCGGCGGCCAAGCGGCATACCGCGGGATCGAGTACGCCTCCATCCGCGACGGGGCCCGCGCGTCAATCTGCGGCTCGGTCGCCGTAAACGGGGGCAAGGCGGCTAGCGGTGGCGCGGTCAACCCGCGCGCCGCTTGGAGTGCTTCGAGCTCGCGCTTCGCCGCCGCGAACCGGCCGTCGGGCAGTGGCGCAACGGGCGTCTCGCCCGCCCGACTCTCCGCAGCGACTGCGCTTACCGCGAACCCGAACCCACTGCGACCGAGCCGCTGGATCAGGATTTGATCAAAATGCCTTTGAAATTCATTTCCAGCGCCTGCGGATTCGGCGAGAAACGCAGAGCCTCGGCCTTCCCGATCGTGCCCGCTTTCCAGAGCCGGTAGAGATCCTTGTTGAACGAGAAACTGGCCGAATCGCCGCTGCTGTCCAAGAGGCCTTGGATTTTCTCGAACTGCCCCTCCAGAATGAGGGCTTTGACCGTCGCGTCGGCCGTGAGAATTTCATTCGCGGGCTGGCGGCCGTTGCCGTCGATTTTGGGCACAAGTTTTTGGCAAACGAAACCGCGCAAAGAGCCGGAGATCGCGCGCCGCGCCTGGATTTGTTCCTCGGGCGCGAAGAACTCGAAGAGCCGCGTGAGCGATTGCGCCACGTTCGCTGCGTGCATCGTCGACAACACCAGGTGGCCCGTTTCCGCCGCGCTGATCGCGGTTTCGAAGGTCTCGCGGTCGCGCATTTCCCCGATCAGGATGATGTCGGGATTCTGGCGGAGCACGGCCTTGATCGCCAACTCGAAGCTCGGCACATCGAGACCGATTTCGCGCTGCTGAAACAGCGATTGGTCGTCGGGGAACGTGTATTCGATCGGGTCCTCGATCGTGACAATGTGTTTATCCATGTTCCGGTTTACCCAGTTCAGCATCGCCGCCATCGTGGAGCTCTTGCCGGAGCCGGTCGCGCCGCAAACAAGGAGAATGCCGTCCTTCGCCTGCACCAGTTTGATCAGCGCGTCCTGGGTCGGGCCGAGCCCGAGTTGGTCAAACGTGGGCACCGTGCTTTTGATATGGCGCATCACGATGCTCACGAGGCCGCGCTGGTGAAACGCATTCACGCGGAAACGCCCGACGCCCTCCCACGCGTAGGCGAAATCCACTTGGCCGAGCTCATCCCATTTCGCCCGGAAGATCGTCGGCACGTGCTCCTCGACCCAGGCCTCGGCTTCAGGGCAGGTGATCGGGTCCATATCGACCGGCTTCAGCTTGCCGGAGAGGCGGACGTAACCGGGCTTGTTCGATTTGATGATGACGTCACTCGCCCCGCTGTCCACGGCGAGCTTGAGCAGCTCGTTAATAATTTCACTGTGCGGTGTGAGGAGCGGCATGGGTAAAAAAGCGTTGCGGATTCCTTATTTCGCCCTGCTCTGTTCCGCAAGGCATCATTGCCTGCTCCCATGAAACTCCGCCCGCTCACCGGCACGATCACTGCGCTCGTAACGCCCTTTTCCAAGGGCCAGGTTGACTACGCCAGCCTCAAAAAACTCGTCACCTTTCAAATTAAAGGGGGGATTGACGGCTTGGTGCCGGTCGGCACCACCGGCGAGTCGCCCACGGTTTCCCACGAGGAGCACCTCGACATTATCCGCGCCGTCGTCGCCGACACCGCCGGGCGGGTGCCGGTGATCGCAGGCACCGGCTCCAACTCGACGCAGGAGGCGGTGGACCTGACGAAACTTTCGCATGCGGCCGGCGCCGACGCGATGCTGGTGGTGGCCCCGTACTATAACAAGCCGAGTCCCGAAGGCCTCTTCCGGCATTTTTGCGCCGTGGCCGAGGCCACCGATAAACCGATCATTCTCTACTCCATCCCGGGCCGCTGCGGCATCGAGATCGGCGTACCCGTGGTGGAACGTCTCCGCGCGAAATACCCGCACGTCCGTTGGATCAAGGAAGCGGGTGGCAGCGTCGACCGCGTGGACCAGCTCAAGCAGGCGCTCGGGGCCGACATCACGGTCCTGAGTGGCGACGATTCCCTGACCTTGCCGTTCATGGCCGTCGGCGCCGAAGGCGTGATCAGCGTCGCGTCCAATCTCTTTGTCCGCGAGGTCTCGCAACTCGTGCGCTTCGCCCGAGCCAACGATTTCGCCAAAGCGACCAAACTGCACCGCAAACTCTACCCAATCTTCAAGACCCTCTTCCTCGAGCCGAATCCGGTGCCGATCAAGGCCGCGGTGTTGCGCGCCGGGCTCATCGCCTCCGCCGAGGTGCGCGAACCGTTGTGCGACATGAGCCCGGCCAACGCGCTCATCCTCGAACAGGCCCTCGCCGCCCTCGGAAAATAATCTCCCCCCGGATCATGCCACTCTCGATTTTGATCAACGGCTCCAAGGGCCGCATGGGCCACGCCCTCGCGGACGCCGCCAAGAAACTGGGCCTCACCGTCGGCGCCGCCGTCGATGCCGGCGACGACCTCGCCGCCGGACTCCCGCGCTGCGAGGTGATCGTCGACTTCAGCTCGCACCAAGCGACGCGCGCCGTCCTGGAACTGGCGGTGGCGCGAAACAAACCCGTCGTCCTCGGGACGACCGGGCATTCTGCCGAGGAGAAAAAGCACCTGCTCGCCCTCGCGGCCAGCGTGCCGTGCGTGTGGGCCGGAAATTTCTCCGTGGGCGTCAATCTGCTCTTCGCCCTCACGCGCCGCGCCGCGGGTGTGCTCGGCTCCGACTACGACGCCGAAGTGATCGAGATGCACCACCGCTTCAAAAAGGATGCGCCCAGCGGCACGGCCGCGCGGCTGCTCGAGATCATCCTCGAAGAACGCCAACTGACCGCCGCGGCGCTCCGCCACGGGCGCGAAGGTATCGTCGGCGAGCGCACGTCGACCGAGGTGGGCATCCACGCCCTGCGCGGTGGCGATGTCGTCGGCGACCATACGGTGATGTTCGCCGCACTCGGCGAACGGATCGAACTGACCCACAAGGCCAGTGATCGCGGAATCTTTGCGCGCGGCGCCCTGCGGGCCGCGCAGTGGGTGGTCGCGCAAAAACCCGGCGTTTACGATATGCAGGACGTCCTCGGCCTGAAGTAAGCCCCGCCCGCGCCCTGCCCCACTGCCATGATCACCTCGATCCAAGGTACCCTCGCCGCCGCGACGCCGCTCCACGCCGTCATCGAGCTCAATGGCTTCGGCTACGAGGTGAACGTGCCCGTCACCACGGCCGAGAAACTCCCCTTGCCGGGCGCGATGGTGAAACTCCACACGCTCGTGATCTACCGCGAGGACGCGCATACGCTCTACGGCTTCACCACCCAGGCGGAGCGGAATTTTTTCCGGTTGATGATCGAACAGGTGACTGGCGTCGGCCCCAAGGGTGCGCTCGGCATCATGAGCCGGTTGTCGTTGTCGTCGCTGGAGAGTGCGATCCGCGCGGGGGATATCGCGTCGCTTGCCAAGGTGCCCGGCATCGGCAAGAAAACGGCGGAGCGGTTGGTGGTGGAGCTGCGGGCCAAGGTGGGAACCACAGACCATGGCTCGCCCGAACTCGGGGGCGATCCGACCCCCGAGCCGATTGGCCCAAGCGCGCACCGCGACGCGGTCTCAGCCCTCGTTGCGCTGGGCTACAAGGGCGCCGATGCCGACCAGGCCGTGCGCCAGGCGGCGCTGGCCCTCGGGGCGAAGGCGACCACCGAAGCGCTGATCAAGCGCGCGCTGAACTGAGCGGCGGCCATTCAGCCCGAGGCCATGGTCCTCGAGCATGCAAAATCGGAACGGTGGCTTCGTCGGTCACGCGCTGCCGGGCGCGTTTTCGGAGCGCGCGCAAGCGCGCGGCCTACGGCCGACTGCATCGTTCCGGCTAAGCGGCTGCCTCTCCGCCAAAACTCCCCCGGGCCGGCCGGGCTGGGCCGGCTGCGGGCTCGGCCCAAGCAAGGCGGGCTCGGCGGCCCGCCTTCGGTACCGCACCCGCAAAATCTATTTTTGAAACTGGAAAGCCGTCATTTCGACCACGCCTTGGTGGTCGGGCCGGCTGCGACTGTGATAGGTCGGATTCTTCGTTGGGTCCAGCGGACGGGCCTCGAAGCGCAAGTCCTCCGGCTGCACACGCTGCAGCGGAGTGATTTTCAGGCCGCTGATCCAATCCAGCTGCACGGGCAAATCGGAAGACCCCACTGGGTTTCCCGGGTTCGCGTCACCGCCCAGCGCGAGCGCCCGCATGGCCAGCACCGGTGGCAGGTCGTTGCGCCGGGCCGCCGGCACGGTCACGGTGCGGGCAATGGCCGCATGATCGGCGCGGCTTCTGGCCTGCGTCATGATCACGCTGGTTTCCACCTGCGCGGCGACGGCGGCCACGGTCCCTGGCATCGTCGCAACCGCCGGCGCGGCGAGCGCCGGGGGCGTCGGACCCGTTGAGCGGTAGGCCGAAACGAGGGCGACACAGGCGGCAGCCACTAGGCCGCCCGCGGCCAAAATAGCCGGGCCCCACGCGCTGCGGCCCGCCGGATCGAAGGCGATGACTTTGCGTTCGTGCTTCGAATCGCCGGCTTCTTGCCCGGTGAAATCTTTGGCGAGCCGCGTGCAGGCTTTCTGCATGCGGCAGTATTGCCGGTAAACGCGGCGGCGCTCCGGGTTGCTCTGCACTTCCGCCTCTAGGCGGGCCGCATCGGCGGCACTGATCTCGTGGTCGAGGTACAGGTTAAGCAGTTCAATAAATTCCGCATCTTTCATGGTCGTCGGTGGGGTCGTCAGGTTTTGAAGTCCTCGCCGAGTTTCGAGCGGAGGCTTTCGCGCGCCCGGGCAATCCGGCTTTTCACGGTGCCCACGGAAATCCCCAAAATGGCGGCAATTTCCTCGTAGGACAGGTTCTTGATCGTGCGCAAGACGAGTATCTCACGATGTTTCGCTGAAATTTTCTCCATCCCCTGAGCGATGCGGGCGACGAACTCCTGGTTGACGGTAATATCGTCCGGCGATTCGACCTCGGCGGGGATGATCTCGGCGAGGGTCATATCGTTTTCCGCGCTCACGGGGGCGTCGAACGAGACGGACTTGTCCCGTTTGCGGCGCCACCAATACCAGTAGCGGTTGCGCGCCAGATTGGTCGCAATCTGGTAAAGCCACGTGGAAAACGCCGAGTCGCCGCGGAAATTGGCCAGGCCCCGGTGGGCCCGGATAAACGCGTCCTGCGTCACTTCCTCGGCATCCTGCTGGTTCCGCAGCAGCTGGTGCACCATCGCATAAATCCGGTCCCAGTAGCGCGACACCATTTCATCGAAGGCCGATTGGTCGCCGTTTTTGAAACGGTCCACGAGGGTGCGGTCGAAGGCAACTTCTTGAATTTTGGAGGACATGCGGTCTGCCTCGCTCTGATGGGTATATTTCTGAATTGTTCCCACGTTGTGATGGAAGACGGGTCTGGATAGGCGTCGCGCCGGGTGTGGTCAATGGCGGCGCGCTTCATTCAGGGCGAAATTCCTTGCCAACCCCCGTGAGCAAAACCCATTTATCTCCCTCCTACGGTTTGGGGGGCTGGTAGCTCAATGGTAGAGCAGTTGCCTTTTAAGCAATTGGTTCCGGGTTCGAATCCCGGCCGGCCCACCACCGTCGCTTTCACCTTCAGCCGCCCATGAAACGACTCGTCATCATCGAAGACCAAACCGCTATCCGCGAAATGTTGGTGGAGATTCTACGGCTGGACGCGAGCTACACGCTCGTCGGCGAATCGGGCGATGGTCAGTCCGCCGTGCAGCTCTGCCTCGAAACCAGTCCCGACATTTGCGTCCTCGACGCGAAGCTCCCTGGACTCAACGGCGTCGACATTCTCCGGCGTATCAGCAAGAAGCTGCCCCGGATGCGCGTGCTCGTGTTTTCCGGGCACGAGAACCCCGTGCTGGTCCGTGAAATGCTCGAGGCCGGGGCGCACGGTTTCGTCGAAAAAACCGCCGGGCTCTTCGAATTCAAGAAAGGGCTGGAGACCGTGGCCAACGGCGGCACCTATTTCGGCCCCGCCGTTGCCTCCCTGCTCCGCAATGTCGTCGCCAATCCGGCCGGCAGCCGAGCGCCCGACTTCGTTACCGACCGCGAACGCGAGATCCTCCAGCTGGTCGCCGAAAGCCATAGCACCAAGGAAATCGCCGCCAAACTCGGCATCAGCGTCAAGACCGTGGACAACCACCGCACCAACTTCATGCGGAAGCTCAATCTCCACGACGTCGCGAGCCTGACGCGCTACGCGCTCGAGGTGGGCCTAATCGAGCCGAAAAAGACCGTCTAAAAACCTTGCGAGGACAGAACGGCTTGCCCAAAGGTTTTTTTGCCGCGTCCACACCCTTCTCTTACTCATGAAACTTGTCTCGCCGAAACTTTGCCTCGTTCTCGCTAGCGCCGCGTTTGTCCTCGCGGGCTGCAGCAAAAAGCCTGCCCGGCCCGATCCGAACGCAACGTTGATGGGCCCTCAGTCGGGTGGCAGCAACATTGCTCCCAGCAACCTCTCCACGGTTTCCGACCTCAACACGGGCCTCGCCGAACGCGATCCGTTCGATCCGCTCACCGGGCAGAATCGCGAGGCGCTGGCGGCGAGCACGGTCTATTTCGATTTCGACCAGTCTGCGATCAAGCCGAGCGAACGCGAAAAGCTCAAGAATGCGAAAACCTATCTGGATGCGAATCCGGGCATGCGCCTGCTGCTGGAGGGACATTGCGATTGGCGCGGCACCGCCGAATACAACCTCGGGCTCGGTGATCGCCGCTCCAACGCCGTGAAGAAATACCTCCTTTCCCTCGGCGTCGCCGCCGACAAGCTCGAAGCCAATTCCAAGGGCAGCCTCGAGGCCAAGCCCAATGCCGATGCCGCCACCATGGATAAAGACCGGCGCGTCGATCTCGTGGTCGTGAAGTCCAAGTAACGCCGGCCGACCACACCGATTGTAAAAACAAAAAGCCCCGGCATCCATCCGGGGCTTTTTGTTGTGCTCATCGGACGGACTACTCCGCCACGGCCGCCAGCAAGCGACGCGTCGTCTCAATTCCTTTTTTCATCACCTCGAGGTTAAAGCTCTCGTTCGGGGCGTGGAGATTGTCCTCGGGCAGAAACAGCCCGAACATCACGGAGTCCAGCCCGGTGACTTGCTTGATTTGGGCGATGATCGGCACGCTGCCCCCCTCGCGCAAATACAGCGGCGGCCGGCCCCAGACCTCGGTCACCGCCTTGTCCGCCGCGCGAAACGCCCGGGCGAGCACGGGCGATTGGTCCTTGGGCGTATTGGATCGGTCGGGCGGCACTACGACGTAAGGATCGCCCTTGTGCTGGTCCACGAACTCGACCGTGACGCCCGACGGCGTGCGGGCGCGGATCGCGTCCATCACGCGCTGCTTGATTTTCTCGGGCTCCTGGTTCGGCACGAGGCGGCAGCTGATTTTCGCGAAGGCCTTGCTCGGGATGACGGTCTTGGTGCCCTCCCCCTGGTAGCCGCCGCCGATGCCGTTGAACTCGAGCGTCGGTTGAAATCGCAGCGCTTCAAACGGCGTAAAACCGGGCGTGGTATAAAACGCGTCGATCCCGAGGAACTCTTTGTAGCTTTTCTCGTCCGCCCCGAGCTTCGCCAATTCCTCCCGCTCCCAAGGATGCACGTCGAGCACGGCATCGTAAAAGCCCGGCACGTTGACCCGCCCGTCGGGCGTGTGCAGCGTCGCGATGATTTCCGCGAGCGCTTGGATCGGGTTGCGCAGCACGCCGCCGTGGAGACCGGAATGCAGGTCGCCCTTCGCGCCAGTCACGTGCAGATCAAACAGCGCGAGCCCGCGGAGGCCGCACGTCAGGACGACTTGATCGGGAGTCGGCAGCGCCGTATCCGACAGGTAGACAAAATCGGCGGCCTTCAGCCGGTCCCGGTGGCTCGCCAGAAACTTCGGGAAACTGGGACTGCCCATCTCTTCCTCGCCCTCGATCAGAAACGTGATCCGCAGAGGCAGCTTGGGGTTGGCCTCGAGCAATTGCGCCACCGCGGCGATGTTCGTCATCAGCGGCCCCTTGTTGTCTGCGGCGCCCCGCCCAAAGATCCGGTTCCCGATGATCGTCGGCTCAAACGCCGGGGTGTTCCACAAGTTGAGCGGATCGGCCGGCTGCACGTCGTAGTGTCCGTAAATCACCACATGCGGCCAGCTCGCGTCGCCGCCGCGTTGCGCAAAAATGATCGGATGCAGCGCCGTCTTAACCACTTCGACGGTGAAGCCGAGCGAACCCAGCAGGCCGGAGACGAACTCCTGCGCACCCTGCATGCCGTCCCGAAATTTCGAGTCGGCAGACACGCTTGGATGACGGATGAATTCCTTAAGTTTTTCAACGGGGTCGAACATCCCCCTACCGTGACCCATTTCCGCACCGTCCGCCAATCGGAAAAACCCGCGTGCGGGAACTTCCCGCGGTTCGCCTAGTAGATTGGCACCCCCGGCGGCAGGAACACCGGCAGATCGGCGATGCGTTTTTGGTCCGCGGGATGCGTGGATCGCCAGTCCGGCGTCGCCGTGGCGGTCCCAGATTATTTTTGTTTAGCCATTTTTTGCCAAAAACGGATCGCGGCCCGGGGATCGTATCCGGCTTTGACCGCGTAGATCACGCCCATCCGGTCGGCTTCGTTTTCGTTGCCCCGCGAAGGCGGGAGCACCCGGTCGACGGTCGTCACGCCGCCATCAGCGAGGCGAAAAAGGTTCCGTGTCTGCAGGTCGGTTTTTGACTGCAACCGCGGCCGCGCTGATCGCGCCCGCGCCGCCCATCACCATCGCCGCCGACATCCGCTCCGTCCCGTGGCGGGCGATCGCGTGGCCGACTTCGTGGCCCATCACGATCGCCAGGCCGCTGTCGTTCTCGGCCAGCGCGAGCAGGCCGGTGTAAACTCCGACTTCCACCCCGGGGAGGGCGAACGCATTCATGTCCTTGGATTCGAACACCACAAACGACCACTGGGCCTTGGGCAATTGGTCGCCCACGGCCTGTGCGATCCGTTTCCCCACCCGCTTGACCCGCGCATGGGCTCAGACGTCGGGCGAAACCTTCTCCGGCTTCCTGATCGCACGGAAAGACTCCTGCCCCAACGTCACTTCCTGTCCCGGCGCGATCAGCACGAGCGAGGGTCGGCCCGTGAGGGGATTCGTCTCGCAGCCGGCCAGCACCAGCGGTGCGGCGGCGATCAGCGCGGCGGCGCAGAGTCTCAGGCCAGAAACGCACCGTTGCGCTCCGTCGCAGGCCAGCACCCGAAGCGAGCGCTACGGGGTCTTCTTTATGCGGCGCGACCAGAACCACACCCCGACACACGCCAGCGCCGCCAGCACGACGATCCACCGGGAAAATGAATGCGTCACATCCAACGTGCGGTTCAGCTGCTCGATATCGTCCTGAAACGTCAACCACAGCCAGTGCCCTAGCCAGACAAAGACCGGCACGCTAATCAGCGCGGCGAAACCGTCGAAACACAAAAATTTTAAATACGACACCTTCATCGAGCCCGCCGTGAAAAAAATGGGCGCCCGCAACCCGGGCAAAAAACGGCCCAAAAACATCCCCGTCGAGCCGTGCCGTTCAAATAACACCTCGACTTTGTCCTGTTTGGCCGAAGGGAAAATCCGCTGGAACCACGGCGCCGCCCGCAACCGCCCGCCGAAGAAACGGCCCGCCAGGAAAATAATCGAGTCGCCACCCATCACGCCGGCATACATCAGCGCACTGACCTCGATCCACGGCCGCTCGTCCAGCACACCCAGCGCGCCGGCCGCGATCAGCACAATATCTTCGGGCACCGGCAGGCCCAGACCGCACAGGAGCAGCACCGAGAAGGGGCCCCAAAGCGACAACGGGGTGCCTTGGAATTGATCCAAAAGAGTCTCAAGCATAAGCGGTCAGGGGACGCACGGGAGGTTGGGGGAACGATCGACCCGCGGGATCGAGGGGTAACTCGCGCCCCGCGGAAGGGCCGACAGCGAGGGACACGAATCGACGGGGTTTGGCAACTGCCAACACTGCGGCACAGGGCGGCATCAGTGTTTGAAATGCCGCGAGCCCGTGAAGACCATGGCCAGGCCCCGTTCGTCCGCCGCCGCGATCACTTCCGCGTCGCGCACCGAACCTCCGGGCTGGATCGCGGCCGTCGCCCCGGCTTCGGCCGCGGCGATCAGTCCGTCGGCAAACGGAAACAGCGCCTCGCTCGCGACGACCGAACCCTGGAGGTTGAGCCCGGCCTCGCCCGCCTTCCAGACGGCGATGCGCGAACTGTCCACGCGCGCCATCTGCCCCGCGCCGACGCCGAGCGTTTGCTCACCGCGGCAGTAGACGATGGCGTTCGATTTGACGTGTTTGCCGACCTTCCAGCCGAACATCATCGCCGCCCATTCGTCCGCGGTCGGCACGCGTTTCGTCACCACTTTGAAGTCCTTCACGTTGCCGAGCGTCCGGTCGCGGTCCTGCACCAGCACGCCGCCGACGACCGAGCGGATCTCCTGCAGCGCATCGGCGCCGATCCCGCCCTTGGCGATCATCAGGCGCAGGTTCTTTTTCTTCGCCAAAATAGCCATCGCCTCGTCGCTGAAACGCGGAGCGATGATCACCTCGGTGAAGATTTCGGCGATCGCCTTCGCCAGCTCGCCGTCGAGCGTCTGATTGACGATGATGATGCCGCCAAACGGAGCCTGCCGATCCGTTGCGTAGGCCTGCTCCCAGGCGGAAATCAGCGTATCCGCGCTGGCCACGCCGCACGGATTGGTGTGCTTGAGAATCGCGACCGTCGGGCGCTCGAATTCCCCGATCAGGTAGGTGGCCGAGGTGATATCCAGAAGGTTATTGTAGGAAAGCTCCTTGCCCTGCAGCTGCGTGAAGTGGTCGTGGAATGTGCCGTAAAGCGCCGCTTTCTGGTGGGGGTTTTCCCCGTAGCGCAGCGCCTGGGCCTTTTTCCACGACAGGGACAACGACGCCGGAAAGCCGCTCATCGCCTCGAGGTCCGGTTCCGTCGCCTCGGCTTCCAAATACGTTGCGATGGCCGCATCGTAGCGGGCGGTGCGTTGAAACACTTTCAGCGCCAGCCGGCGCCGCAGTTCGGCCAGCGCGCCGGCCGGGGCGCCGGCGTCCATCGCTGCGAGCACCGCCGGGTAGTCGGCCGGATCGCACACGACGCTCACGCTCTCGTGATTCTTGGCGGCGCTGCGCAGCATCGACGGCCCGCCGATGTCGATGTTCTCGATCGCCTCCTCGAAATGGACGTTCGGCCGCGCGACCGTTTCCTCAAACGGGTAGAGGTTCACCACGACGAGATCGATCAGGTCGATGCCGTTGGCCTCGGCCTGGGCGAGATGGTCGGCCTTGTCGCGCCGGCAGAGCAGTCCGCCGTGGATCTTGGGATGCAGCGTCTTCACGCGCCCTTCCATAATCTCGGGAAACCCGGTGTGCTGGCTCACCTCGGTCACGGGCAGGCCGCGTTCGGCCAGCAGCTTGGCCGTGCCGCCGGTCGACAACAGCGTGTAACCGTGGGTGCGCACCAGCCCGGTGGCGAAGTCCACGAGACCACGTTTGTCGCTGACGGAGAGCAGAGCAAGTTTGGCCATAAGCGCGCGTTTCTGCGCCGTGGCACGGCTGGCCGCAAGGCCGAAAACACCAGCGCACACAGCGGGCTTGCCGCGCGCGCGTTTCCGCGTCTCCTCACGCTGTGTCCTGCTCCTCCTGCGAATTGCCCGGCCTCGCCGCCCGGCTCGACAAGCTCCACCACCACCGCGGTGGCGCGAGCCTGCCCGCCAACAAACCGCACGCCTTCGTCTACTTCATCACGATTCAAAACCGGTCCGACCGGACCGTCACCCTCCTCGGCCGAAAATGGGTCGTCGTCCACGCCGACGGCACGCAGCTCGTCATCGAAGGCGACAAGATCGTCGGCGAGACGCCGCGGCTCGCTCCGGGTGAAGAGTTCTCCTACAACAGCTACCACGTCACCGGGATCGACGCGCAGGCCCACGCCAGCTTTCATGGCGTCGACGAGTTCGGCCGGAAAATCCACGTGATTCTGCCGGTGTTCGACATGACCGTGCCGCGCGACTGATCGATTCGTGCAACTTCGTCCTCGTTCTCGGCGGGCTTCTCGTTTTCGCTGGGCCGTTCATGAAACTTACTGACCTGAACCGCGACGGCGGCATTGGTGCCAATTCGCTGTTCGTCCAACTTGGCGACCTCAACATTTTGGTCGATTGCGGCCTGAACCCGAAGAGCGTCGGCCGCGCCGCCACCCCAGACCTCGCCAAACTGCGCGGCCTCACGCTCGACCTGATCATTATCACGCACTGTCATTTGGACCACATCGGCAGCCTGCCCGTCGTGATGCGCGAGCACCCGAACACGCCCGTCATCATGACGACCTCCAGCCGAATGCTGATCGAGCGTATGCTGCACAACTCGGCCAACGTGATGATGCGCCAAAAAGACGAGGCCAACATCCCGGACTATCCGCTCTTCACCCACGACGAAATCGATCGCATCGGCAAACGCCTCAATGGCCTGCCGTTTGGCCACGCGAAACACTTCCGCGGCGCCAAGGACGAGATCGAGATCATCCTCCATCCCGCCGGGCATGTCGCCGGAGCCGCCGCGGTGGAGATGCACTACAAGCACCGCCAGATTTTCTTCACCGGCGATGTGCTGTTCGAGAACCAGCGCACCCTCCTCGGCGCCAAATTCCCCTCGGGTCACTTCGACACCCTCATCACCGAAACGACGCGCGGCACGACGGAGCGCCCCGTCGGCAAGGAGCGGGTCAATGAGGTCGCCCGCCTCGTAACGGCGATCAACGACACCATCCAGCGGGGCGGCTCGTTTCTGCTGCCGGTCTTCGCCCTCGGGCGAATGCAGGAAGTGCTCGCGATCGTCCACGATGCGCGGAAGTTCGGCCGCCTGGTCGAGTGCCCGATTTTCGCCTCCGGTCTCGGCATGGACCTCGCCGACTACTTCGACGAAATCAGCCGCAAGACGCAACACGTGAACTTCAGCCGCGGCATCATCAAGGAGCTGAAAATCAAGCCCACGCCGCGCAAGCTCGTCGCTGGCGAAGATCCGAAGCAAAACGCCCTTTATATTATCAGCTCTGGCATGCTCGTCGAGCGCACCCCGAGTTACACGCTCGCCTCCGGCCTCCTCGGCAACGCGCAAAACACGATCGGGTTTGTCGGCTACTGCGACCCCGACACCCCCGGCGGCAAGCTCCTCGCGTCCAAGCCGGGCGACACCTTCGTTTTCGAGACCGCCCACGTGAAAGCCAAGATCAAGGCCCGCGTCGAGCGCTTCGAACTCAGCGGCCACGCGGACCGCGAGGAACTGCTCGAGTTCGCCATCCAGACCGGCGCCCGCAGCATCGTGCTGACTCACGGCGATCCTGATGCCCGCGCCTGGTTCGCGGCCCAACTCGCCGAGAAAGCGCCAAAGTCCAAGGTGCTCGATCCGGTGCCGCTGCAGACGTATCAGGTCTGAGGAGGTAGGGTTCGGTTGGCGCTCCAGTTACGCACTGGCGGGCGCGCCGATGCCGGTGCGGTGGGATCGGTGCGCTGAACCCACTACCCGTTCATCAGCTCCCGCAGACGCGCGCACATCGCCGGCCCGCCGGCCACGTAGATGATTGGCTTCATCTTCAAATCGAAGCGGCGCATCGGCAGCTGCTCGCCGTTCAAAAAATGCACTTCGCCCCCCGTCGCCCGCACGAGGGGAATGGCCGCCGCGAGGTCCCAGATCTTGACGTTGTAGTCCACACACCCGTCGAGCATGCCCGCCGCCACGTAGGCGAGATGCAACGTCGCGCTTCCGAGCCCCCGGATCTTGAATTGTGAGAGCACGCCGCTGGCCATGGGCAGCAGTGTCTTGTCGGCGGGACTGTGGAAACCGACCAGCGTTTCCCGGGAAAACGGGGCATTCTTCACGCCGGCGCTCCGCTCCCCGTCGTGCAGACCAAAACCCGGCCCCCCGTGCAACAGCACCCGGCGGCTCAGATCATAGACAACCCCGTAGACCGGCTCGCCGTCTTCGCACAGCGCCAGCGAAATGGCACAATGGGGGATGCCGAGGGCGAAATTGTTCGTCCCGTCGATCGGGTCCAGCACCCAGGAAAAATGCGCCGTCACCGGAATCGGCGCATCCGTCTCCGCCAGTTCCTCGCTGAAAAACTGGTCGGCCGGAAACGAGGCGTCGAGCGCGCGAAAAATATTTTCCGAAATGGCCACGTCGACGGCCGTAACGCGCGTGCCGTCGCTCTTCCACTGGCTCGCGGCGCGACCAAATTCCCGATGAAGCAGTTCCGTCTGCGCGAGAACGGCAAGCTTGGCGGCGGCGATGCGGGCGAGGAGTTCCGGTGACGGCATAGGCCGATCACCAAACACACTGCGCTGACGAAACCAAACCGATTCCACGCCCGCTCCGCCTCATTCGTAGTCGTAAAGCTGCGGATCCCGGCGCAAGGGGCGGCGGGCCTTGAACCGATGCATGGCCTCCTTCGGGTCGGGGGCCTTGGGTTGGTCGCCGCCCATCCCCAAGTCATCGCCCGAGGGATCGCCTCCTGGCGGCGGCTCGCCGCCGCCCAACTGCTCTTCCAGCGAATCCGGATCGGCCCCCTCTTCCAACTTCCGCACCACTTCCTCCATTTCACCGTCGATCTTCTCGCCGGTCATCTCGGACATTTTTCGCATCATCCGGGCCATGGCCTTCGGATCGTTTTCGTCGACGCCGGAAAACTCTTTTTCCATGGCGCCCATTGCCGCCTCCATGCGCGCGTCCTCGGCGGAATCGCCCGCGCCTGCACCCGCCGGGGGCGCCACGGGCTCATCGCTTTTCCCGCCCTTGGTCACCGCGAAAGCCGAGACTAGCTTGCGCAGCTTGAATTTCGGATTGGCGGGGCATTTCGGCACCCGCTTCCCCTGCGCGAGCGTCTTCGCGTAAAACTGGTAGATTGTGTGGTTGTCCTGACAGTAATACTCGTAGATCGGCATACGGTCTGAGCTGTAGCAAACTGCGCGCAATGCGCAAGCGGCCGACGTGGCGTGTCCTCGCCGACGCCCTTGGCCCGCTGGTCCAATAATCGAACCAGTGCTCCGCTGCTTGCCTCCCTCCGCTGGTCGGGCCATCGATTGCCCGTCCTCCCCCATGCCCCGCCCGCTCGCCGCCCAGTGTGTCCTCGCCCTCGTTCTCTTGGCCGCTCTGCGTGCCCAGCCCGCCCCTGCCATGAACCCTCCGCTCCAATGGAAAGAACTTCCTGCGCTCCCCGATCGCGAGGGTTTTGCCGGCAGCTATGCCGGGGTCAGCGGAAACGCCCTGCTCGTCGCCGGTGGGGCGAACTTCCCGGACAAACGCCCGTGGGAAGGCGGCACAAAAATCTGGTATGACCGCGTCTTCGCACTCGCGCCCGACGCGACGGCCTGGCGCGAGGCGGGTCGATTGCCGGAGGCCGGCGGCTACGGAGTCTCCGTCAACACGCCCGAAGGCTTCGTCCTGATCGGCGGCGGAGATGCCGCCCGCCATTTCGACGAGGTCTGGCTCGTCCGCTGGGACGGGACAACCGCCGCGTTCACCGCGTGGCCTCGTTTGCCCAAACCGCTCGCGATGGCTGCGGGGGCGCTCGTCGGCCGAGTAATCTACGTCGCCGGTGGTCTCGAGCGACCCGATGCCACGACGGCGCAAGATGCGTTCTTCGCGCTCGACCTCGACCGCCTTTCGGCCGGCTGGCGCACGCTCCCGACGTGGCCGGGCGCGGAGCGTTTTCTTGCGATTGCGGGGGCCCACGACGAAGCCTTTTTTCTCTTCAGCGGGGCGCGCCTGCTGGCCGCTGGACCCGGCAAGACGTCGCGCACGTGGCTGCGTGACGCTTATCGTTACACCCCGGCGGCGGGTTGGAAACGAATCGCCGATCTGCCGCGCGTCGCCGTCGCCGCACCCTCCCCTGCCCCCTTGGTCGATGGCCGTTTGCTGGTGCTCGGCGGTGACGATGGCGCACAAGTCGCGCTCGCGCCCACGGCCCACCAAGGATTCCCGCGTGACACCCTCGCCTACCGACCGACGGACGACACCTGGAGCCGTCCCGGCGACGTGCCTTTCTCGCTTGTCACGACGACGCTCACGACGTGGCGCGGCCAGATCGTCGTGCCCGGCGGCGAAGCCCGCCCCGGCGTGCGCTCGCCCCGCGTCTGGTCGGCCCCAATCGCCCAGCATCCGGCCAAAAAATAGTTTCGCCGCCGCAGGCCGTTTGGTGCGCCTTCGGTTCGTCCATGACGCTGATTCCGCATCGCACCGTCGCCAGCCAGCTTGCCGTGCAGCTGCGCGGCGAATTGACGAAAGGCACGTGGCGCGGTTGGTTGCCGAGCGAACGCGTCCTCAGTCGCACCCTCCAAGCCAGCCGTAATACCGTTCGTGCCGCCCTCGAACAATTGAAAGCCGACGGATTGATCGAGCCCGTCCGGGGGCTCGGCAACCGCGTCGTCGGCGCGATGCATCCCGCCCCGACCCACGACCAAGCCAAAACCGTCGGCGTGCTCATTCCCGAGCCCATCGGACGCCTGCGCCCCCTCATCGCCCTATGGATCGACGAGCTCAAGGACCTGCTCATCGAAGAGGGCTATCGGCTCCGCATCCACGAGGGGCGCCACTATTATCAGGCCAATCCGGCCCGCGCACTGGAGCGGCTCATCGGCCAGCACCCGCACAGCGCGTGGGTCCTCACGCTCTCGTCGGAGGCCATGCAGCGTTGGTTTGTCCGCCGGGGCGCCCCGTGCCTCGTCGCCGGCTCCACCTATCCGGAGGTAACCCTGCCCCACTACGATTTGGACTACCGCGCGATTTGTCGGCACGCCGCCGGGGTGCTGCTGCGCCTCGGTCACCGCCGCCTCGCGCTGCTCAACCGCGAGTCACGCCGCGCCGGCGACGTCGACAGTGAACGCGGTTTCCTTGAAGCGGTGCGCCACTCGACGCACCCAGACGCCACCGCCGATATCGCCTACCACCGTGATGACGTTGAGTCTGTCGCCCGCGCCCTGCGCTCGCTGCTCGACCGAAAAAATCCACCGACCGCCCTCGTCGTAAGCAATTCCTACGCTTACCTGTCCACGGCCTGCCTGCTCGCCCAGCGCGGCAGGCGGGTGCCGCAGGACATCTCGCTCATCTCGCGCGACGACGATCCGTTTCTCGGCTCCCTGGTCCCGGCGCCGACGCGCTACCGCGTCGATCCGCATACGTTCGCAAAAAAGATGCTCGGCCTGTTGCTGCAGGTCCTGAAGCGCACGCCGGCCCTGCGCTCGCCGGCGCTGCTTTTACCGAAATTCACCGCGGGCGGCTCGACGTGCGCACCGGCCCGCGGCGAAGACTGATGAATTAGAGCTGAGCGCCGCCCGGGCGGCAGGCGAAGTCAAAAAAGGCGATCTCTTGCAACCGGGCGCGCAGGGTGGCGATCTGCGCGCCCGTGGGCTGCGCCAACGGCTGGCGCACCGGACCGCAATCGACGCCGAGCATCGGCATCAGCGCCTTGGAAGCGGCGAGGTGCGTGACACCCACGCCATTGCAGATGGCAATCATGTTGATGGCCGTGTCCTGGAGCCTGCGGGCCGTCGCCTCATCGCCGTTGCGGTGAGCCTCCAGCAACCGAAGATAAATCGGCGCAGCGTAGTTGTAGGTGCTGCCGACGGCGCCGCGCGCCCCGGCCTTCCAGCCCTCGAGCAGGAGTTCGTCGCGCCCGAAGAGAAGATCAAAACGCCCGCCCTCGGCCGCGACGCACGCGCCGTAGTCGGGAAAATCTTCGTAGGTGTACTTCACGCCCGTGAGAGTCGGGATGCGCGCCGAGGCTTTTGCCAGAAACTCGGCCACGGGCAGCGTGACGCCCGTCATCGACGGAATGTTGTAGTAGTAGAATGGCAGCGACGGGGCCACCGAGGCGACCGCTTCGCACCAGTCCACGAGCTCGTCCACGTTGCGGGGCTTGAAAAACATCGGAGCCAGTGCCGAGACCGCCGCCGCACCGATCTTCTGCGCATGCGTCGCGAGTTGGCGGGCGTCCTCGAGGCACGTGTGCCCGACATGGACGATCACCGGCAGACTCTTATCGGCCGACTGCACCCATTTTTCAGCGACCGCGAGGCGTTCCTCCAACGTCAGGGAAAGTCCCTCTCCGGTCGTGCCGCACACGAAGGCGGCGCTCACGCCATTTTCCTGAAGGAAGCGAGCGTAGGTCGGGATGACGTCGAGATTGATCGAGCGATCAGCGTTGAAGGGAGTGAACGGTGCGGCAACGAGGCCGCGGAATCGGTTTTGCATGGAAAAAAGGGAGGGGAGAATCAGGGAGCAGGAAGTGCGATGCGCGTAAAGTGAATGTGCTCCTCAGCACGGCTCTCACCGTTCACGTAACGGCAGCCGACCGTGTCGGGCGCCAGCGAAACGAGATTGGAATAGGTCGACATACCGGGAGCGAGCGCGGCCCGTTCACGCGAGGTCCTCCCGTCGTCCGCCCTCGTTTTCACCGTGAGCTGGATGCGGGGCCGGGCGGCGGGATGGGCGCAAACCAAATGGCCGCCCGCGCCGGGCTTCGTCGAGGGGCGGATCAAACTCGCCTCGCACCGCGGCCCGACGAGCCGGCCGGCAACGGTCATCTCGGACCCCGTCGCGCCGCCCGCTGTGGCCGTCGCGTGGACGTGCCCGTTACGACCGTGAGTCGAGCGCAGGGTGATCAAGCGCGTGCCGCGACCGTCGCAGCGATCCGCCACCTGGCACTCGCTGACCGTCGGGCGAATGGTGGCGCCGAGCCTCCACGGGCTGGCGTGGTCGGTCGGGTTGGAAATCCACCCCGTGCCGGTGGCGGTGCGGACAGCGATCGCGCGCTCGCGATTGATGCCGATCGGGTGCGTTGACAGCAGCGAGCGTGGGCCGGTGGACTCGTCGAGGCCGGGGCACGCCTGGCCGCAGGTGTTGGTGACGTCGTCCCCCACGGTTGGTTGCGCGCTCCAAGTGTGGTCGCTGTCGTGGCCGGACGTGAGGACAACACGCTGCTCGACGGCGGGCGCGGCAACGGCGGCAGTGCAGAGCACAAAGAGCGTGCAGAGGACGGTGCGATGGCGCATGGCGGGAAGTGCGGGGACGAGTCGAAGTTGGCCTGACCGACCTCAAGCCGCCCCGTCTCTTTTTTCCTAGAACCGGCCCTTGAAGCCGAGGGTGATGATTGAGCCGAGTTCCTGGCGACGGCGCTGCTTGAGGTATTCGGCGGCGCCGGGCGGATACTGCGTGTTGTCGATGTTGAAACCGGGATCGTTGATGTCGGTCATCGAGCCAAAGATCGCGACCTGCTTGGTGAGGCTGAACTGGGCGTTGAGACCGACGCGGAGACGCTCACCCTGGTAGTTAAAGGTTTCCGCGGGGATCCCGTTCGCGGCGCTAACGCCCACGGCGGTCTGGCGCGTCTCGCCTTGATAGGTGAAGGTGAGCTTCACGTAGAAACGCGGGCGCACGAAATTGATACCGCCGGCGTAGTTGCTCGGGGCGAAGGCGGAAAAGTCGGCTTGGTCGCCACCGCTGAGCCGAAGCCTGGTGGCGTTAGCGAAGATCTGGAAGCCGCGGGCCCAGTGCGGGAGAAAGAGGAGCTGCTGGTTATAGGCGAACTCGAAGCCGGTGATGCGCGCGCTGCCACCATTCCTGAGCGTGGTAATGTCGTAGCCCAGGTAGAGCGGGTCGGCCGGGAGGCCGTAACGGTCGAGCAGCTCGGGCGTGGCGTCGGTCGTGACCGAGTCGAAGAAATCCTTGATGTTGCGCTGAAACACGCCGACGGAGCCGTAGCCGCCCTTGATCTGGTAAGACTCGAGCGAGAGCTCGTAGCCGCGGGCGATCCACGGTTTCAGGCCGGTGTTGTTCACCGTGATCGTCGGATTCGCGACGGTCGGCTCGGAGATCGCGCTGCCGGGAATGATGTTGTTGAGATTCGGCCGGGCGATGGTCTGCGAGTAGGCGCCGCGGAGAAGGAGGTTTTCGGCGAGCGTGTAGGTCAGGTTCAGGCTCGGATACAAATCGTGGTAGCTGCGGATCGCGCGGCTGCCACGCTCTGTGTAGCGGAGGCGGGCCCGGGCAAGGGCGTCGGTCGTGAGTAACACGGGCTGGATGCCGGCTTGCGCGGCGTTGCCGTCGACGAGCCCGCCGGTGGCGGTCTTCTGGTATTGCGCGGTGGGATCGTCGAGCTGGCCCTGGCCGTCGTCTTTCGTCCGCTCGAAACGCACCCCACCGACGACGAGCAGGCGATTATTCAGCAGGCGAACATCGCCGCGCACGTAGCCGGCGGTGATGGTCTCGGCGAGCTTGCGCGAGTTGGCCGTATAATTTTGGAGGTAAGTCGCTTCGTTTTGCACGAACCAGTCGGGGTGCTGTTGGAAGAGCCGGTAGTATTTCGGGAGGCTGATCCAGCCGACCCTGTTGCCGAAGAGCGTCGGCGCTTCGTCGTTGAAGGCGGTGTCGAAGACGTCGAAGTTCGACGCGAGCTTGGCGCCGGTGGCGGTCTGGCCGTTGGGCGTGAAGGTCCACGTCTTCGCGAACGAGCGGGCGTCGCGCACCTGCTGGTCGACGTAGACGCCCGTCTTGAACGTGAACGGTAGCGGCGCAGTGAAGCTGCGCGTGAGGTCGAGCTTCGCCGTGCGTTTCTGGGCACAAACCTTGTTCTGGTTGGACGTGGGATTGCCGAGCACGAAATTGCCGCCACCGAAGATGTCGACAGGCCCGCGCGCGGCATTCGTGGCAGAGTAGCGCACCGGGATGTTCGCGTCGCTCTCGCCAATGCCTTCGCCGCGCAGGATCAGGCCGGTCATGGAGGACGTGGCGGCGTTGAAGTGCCCGTTGTCGATGTCGTCGAGGAACGACTCCGAGCGCGAGAGGGCGCCGAGGGCCTGGACGGTCCACGTCTCGCCGCGGTGAACGTACTTCACCGTGAGGTGCGTGGTGTCGGCGCCAGTTTCCTGATTTGTGCCGGCGCCCTGCGTGACCGTGCCAACGGCTGTGGCGGCGCCCTGCGTGAAGGTAGCGTTGCCGGCTGCGCCGGCGCCATAGTTGGCGGCGTAGCTGAGGCGCATGATGTTGTTGGCCACCGAGCGGTGCTGGATGCTCGCGCTCAACACGCCGCGCTCGGTGACCTTCCAGTCCGCGCCGGCTTGGGCGGACCAGGACTGGATGATATTGGCGAGGCTGAGCCAGGTGCTGAGGCGCTGAAACCCGTTGTTGAAATTCCAGTCGGCTTGGGTGTCGAGGGCCCCGTCGCGCTCCATCGGCTTCAGGCGCCACGAGCGCGAGCCGCCAAAGCTGAGGGCGAACGTCTTGTTCACCGGATGCAGGTAAGTGAAATCAAACGACGGCTGTTGGACTTCGGGGCTTAGTTTTTTGGTGGGGCCGCGTGGACCGCCGTCGAACGTGAGTCCGGTGTAGCCGTCCGTAATTAGGTAGACCTTGTAATCGAAGACCGGGCGCTTCGCCTCGAAGCCGCTTTTGCTGATGATGTTGACGGAGCCGCCGATGCCGTTGGCGGGCTGGTCGGGCACGGGAGTCTTGTTGACTTCGATGCGCGAGATGTTGGCCATCGGAACATCAAGGAGGGATTGCGTGCGGCTGTTGCCGCGGGCGCTGGCGAGATCCGCGCCGTCGAGCTGCATCACGGTATTGCTCTCCGGAAAGCCGCGCAGCGCCATGGAGCTGGCGGTCTGACCGCCGTCGACGATGCCGACACCGGGCAGGAAACGCATGAGTTCGCCGATGCCTTCGGCGTTGCGGTCGCCGAACTCGTCGAAGGCGACGATCTGCTTGATGTTGGCGGCGCTCTTGCGTTCGTTCTGCGCGATCGCTTGGGCGCTCATTTCGCGGTCGGCGACGACGTTGTAGGTCGCGAGCGTGACGACGGAACTCGCGGCGGTGGCGCCGGCGACGGCGAGATCGAAATCGCGTTGCGCGAGGCCGGCGGCGGTAACCGGCACCACCGCGGTCGCAGGTTCGAGGCCGACGTAGGCAACGGCGAGACGCGCTTCGCCGGCGGGCACGCCCACGAGGCGATAGGCACCGAAGTCGTCGGTTTCGGTGGTGAGCTGCGTGCCCTCGACGGCGACGCGGGCGGCGCGGAGGGCGCTGCCCGTGGCGGCGTTGAAGATGCGGCCCTCGATCGCGCCGGTGGGGGCGGATTGCGCGCGGGCGCCG
>CANHJG010000021.1 GCA_947461205.1 Opitutia bacterium | reverse complement strand
TCAACGCGCTCCACCTCGGAATACCCAGGCGCCAATCGTCCTTTTACCGCACCTCGGAGATTTCGAGGAGCGTGCTGCCAAGGTTGCCGGTGGCTTTTCGGCCCGCTCGTGCCCGAGGTGGAGCGGCTTGACCCCAAGCCGCTGGGTTGACGCTCCCCAAAGCGCGTCGAGGCTCCCCCGAAGCGCGTTGAGGTCAACGCGCTCCACCTCGGAATACGCAGGCACCCATCGTCTCCTTACCGCACCTCGTAGATTTCGAGGAGCGTGCTGCCAAGGTTGCCGGTGGCTTTTCGGCCCGCTCGTGCCCGCGGTGGAGCGGCTTGACCCCAAGCCGCTGGGTTGACGCTCCCCCGAAGCGCGTTGAGGTCAACGCGCTCCACCTCGGAATACCCAGGCGCCAATCGTCCTTTTACCGCACCTCGTAGATTTCGAGGAGCGTGCTGCCGGGGTTGCCGGTGGCGGCGGAGACTTGCGCGGTGTAGGCACCGGGGGCGAGGGAGAGCATCAGGGCGGCATCGTTGCTGCCGTCGCCGAGGGCGAACGCACCGACCCTCGCGGCGCTGCTCATCAGCGCGGCTTTCGTACCCGCCGTGCTGCTCCAGTTATCGTTGGCGGCCACCATGCGGCCGGCGCTGTCGTAGATCCCGACCAGCGGATCGGCGAGTGCGCCGGTCACGCCGAACTGCGCGAGCGCGGGACCGACACCACGAACGAGGAGATTTTCATTCGCGGCGCCGGCGATGACGAAGCCGCTGATCAGCACGCCGTCGGCCGCGGTGAGCCCGCTGCGGCTGGACACGTTCGCGAGGCGCGAGGCGGAACCGCCGGCGACGTCGTAAACTTCGGCGAGCACGACGCCGCCGGTGATCCCGTTCGCGTCGGTGACCTGGATCGTGTAGGCGCCGGGCGGAAGGGTAAGGAGCATGGCGGCGTCGGCGCTGCCGGACGCGAGGGGGAAGGCCCCGCTGACGGCGGCGGCCTGCGTAAGCGCAGGGGCCGCGGCCCAGCCGTTGTTTTCCACCAAGCTGTTGCCCGACGCATCGAAGATTCGGAGGAGCGGCGTGGCGAGCGCACCGGCGACGCCGAAGCCGGCGAGACCGGGACCGACTGCACGAATCAGGACCGTGCGCTCGCCGGTACCGGAAATCGCGAAGCCGGTGAGGAGAGGGTTGTCCGCGGTCACGCGGGCGCGGGTGGAGAGATTCGAGAGGCGGGTAAGGCTCGCGGTGCCCGGGGTCGTCGCGAGTTGCGCGGCGGCGAGGGCGAGGTTCAGCGACGCCGGGTCGGCGAGGACGCGAATGCCGGCGGGAGCACCGCTCACCTGCGGCACGGGCGGTGGCGTGACGGCAGGAGTCGGAACCCCGAGGGCGATCGAGAGTTCGAGGCCAGCGGGACGCCCGTCCGCCGCCAACACGTTCGCGGCGTTGAGTTCGCCGACGGATTCGGTGAGGCCGGAGGACGTGCCGCCGCCGCTCGCGACCACCGCGCGGGCGCGGACGTAGAAATTGCCACTCGCGGGTTGCGCGGGGACGGCGAGCGTCCACGCAGTCGAACCGGCGGCGCGGACGGCGCTGCCAAGGGTCGTCCATGTGACCGCATCGTCCGAGCGGGCGAAGGTCACGCTGGCGAGTTCGGTGGCGGTGCCGCCGCGGGTCCAGCTGAGACCGGTGCGGGCGGCGTTGAGCGCAAAGGTCTGCGTTGCCGGCGTGGTCGCGGCGAGGCGGGCGAGGCCGGCGCGAAGGAGGCCGCCCATACGCGTGAACGAGCCCGCGACGAGCACGCGGCCGTCGGTCTGGAGCGTGAGCGCGGTGACGGCGCCGTCGGGTTGCGGGTCGAAGGTGGGATCGACGCTGCCGTTGGCATTAAGGCGGCGGGCGAAGCCGGTGAAGGCGCCACCGACGAGGACGCGACCGTCGGCCTGCACGGCGAGAGCGTTGATCGCGGCGGAACCGCCGTTGAAGGCGGTGAAGGTCGCGTCGGCACTGCCATCGGCATTGAGCCGGGAAACGAGACTGCGGACGCCGCTGCCGTCCTGGAGGACGAGAATCTTGCCGTCGCCCTGCAGGACGAGCGCGCGGACGACGCCGACGGTCGGCGCGAACGTCGCATCGGTGGAGCCGTCGGGGAGGAGCCGGGCGAGGTTGGCGCGGGCGGTACCGTTCACCGTGGTGAAACTGCCGCCGACGAGCACGAGTGCGCGGGCGTCGGACTGGACGGCGAGGGCGTTGACGGCGCCGTTGAAATTCGGGGCGTAGCCGGTGTCGAGACCGTTGGCGTTGTCGAACCGGGCGAGCCGGTTGCGGGTCGCACCGGCGATCGCGGTGAAGTTGCCGGCGACCAGCGTGCCGCCGTTGGCGAGCGAGACGAGGGCGGAGACGGCGCCATTCGGGTTGGGCTGGAAGGACGTGCTGACCGTACCGTCGTCATTGACGAGCGCGAGGTTCCGGCTGGCAACGCCACCGAGGTTGGCGAAGGCGCCGCCGAGGAGCATCACGCCGTTGGGCCGCACCGTCGTGAGCGCGCCGCCGATGATCAGGCTGCCGTCGGGCCGGGCCGCGACGACGTTGATCGAGCCGTTGGCGTCGGGATTGAAGGTGGTGTCGAGGCTGCCGGAAAAATCGACCCGGGCGAGACGGTTGCGCGCCGTGGCTTCGATCGCGCCGTTGGACTGGAGGGCGGTGAAAGTGCCGCCGAGTACGACGGAGCCGTCGGCCTGCACGGCGACCGTGTTGACCGGGCCGTTGGCGTTGGGATTGAAGTTCGCGTCCACGGTGCCGTCGGCGTTGAGCCGGGCGACGTAGTTGCGGGTATTGGTATTGCCGATGGAATTAGGCGAAAAGGCGTTGAACGCGCCGCCCACGATCATCTTGCCGTCGGCATAGGGGGCGAGCGTGCTGACCGCGCCGCTGGCGCTCGGGTCGAAGGTGTCGAGGGTGCCGTCGGTCTTGACGCGGGCGAGGTAGTTGCGCGCGGTGGCGGTGGTGGCGGCGTTGGGCGTAAACGAGGTGAAGGCGCCACCGACGACGATCTGGCCGTCGGCCTGGAGGAGGAGCGCGCTCACGATGGCGTTCGGCGCGGGATTGTAGGCCGTATCCAGCGCGCCGGTGCTCTCGACGCGGGCCAGGTAGGTGCGGGCGGTGGTCGCCGCGGCGCCGTTGGGCTGGAGCGTGGCAAACGCGCCGCCGAGGACGATCTTGCCGTCGGCTTGGACGACGATGGCGTTCACCCGCGCGCTGGCATTGGGATCGAAGGTGGTGTCGAGGGTGCCGTTGGCGTTGAGCCGCGCGACATTGCTGCGCGACACGCCGGCGATCGCGGAGAACGAGCCGCCGACCAGAATCTTGCCGTCGCTCTGCACGGCGAGGGCGGCGACGTCGCCGTTCGGGGCCGGCGAGAACGTGGCGTCGATCGTGCCGTCGGCGGCGATCCGGACGAGGTTGCCGGCGGTCGTGCCGGCGGGATTGCTGAAGCTGCCGCCGAGCAAGATGCGGCCGTCGGCTTGGACGGTGACGACGCTGATCGTGCCGGTGAGGCGCACACTGGGCGCGAAGGCGGTGCGGAGCGAGCCGTCGCGGTTGAGCCAAGCGAGACCGTTGCCCTGCGTGGTCACGGGCGCGGTGTCGGGGCGGTGCAGCACGGCGGCGACCGGACCGTCGGCATCGAGCGCGGAGGAGAACGTGGAGTCGGCCGTGCCTTCGGCGAAGAAGCGCGCGACGTTGGTGGTGCGCGTGCCGCCGATGTCGGAGAAGGTCCCGACCGCGACGATCTTGCCGTCGGCCTGCTGTGCCATCGCCGCGATCTGGCCGCCGGAGGCACCGCCGGCGCCCGGGGCGAACGCGGTGTCGACGGTGCCGACGGCGTTGAGGCGGACGAAGTGGTTGGCGGCGACGCGCGGGCCGCCGTTGGGCGCGAGGGAAACGAAGCTGCCTCCGACGAGGATCTTGTCTTCGGTGCCGACGCGCTGGATCGCGAGGGAATCGACGCGGTCGCCGTTGGTCTCGTTGAGATCGAGGTTGAAGGCCGGGTCGAGCTTGCCGTCGGTGCCGAGGCGCGCGGCGTATTTGCGGAGCGTCCAGGTCGCATCACCGACATTCTGGATGCCGATAAACGAGCCGCCCACCACGAGGCGTCCGTCGGACTGCAGGGCGAGCGCGAGCACGGTGCCGTTGATCACGTTCGGAGCATAGGTCGGGTCGAGGGTGCCGTCGGCATTCAGCCGCAGGAGCCGGTTGCGGGTGATCGCCGTGCTGACCGTGCTGGTGACCCCGTTGGTGGTGGTCGTCGTCGAGGTGTCGCCGGGCGGCTGGAACAGGGTGAACTGGCCGCCGACGATGATCTTGCCATCGCTCTGGAGCGCGAGCGAGGTGGCGCGGGCGTTGACGAGGGGAGTAAACGCGGAGTCGAGCGTGCCGTCGGCGTTGAGGCGGGCGATGTAGTTGCGACCGGTCGTCGCGGAGCCGTTGTTGGGCGTGAAGGCGGTAAACGCGCCCGCGACGAGGATCTTGCCGTCGCTCTGCAGGGCGATGGCCGAGACCGTGGAACTCGCGCCGGGTTGAAACGTATCGACCGAGCCGTCGGTGTTCAGCCGCACGAGGTAGCCGCGGAAGTAGGTCGTGGATTTGACGGTCGTCGTGAGGCCGTTGACGGTCGCCACGGTGGTCGTGGTCGTCACGGTCGAGCTGCCATCGGTCGCGGTGGACGTCGTGGTGCCGACCGCGGCGTTGGGCGTGAGGGTCGTGAAGGTGGGCGAGATGCTGGTGAAGTTGCCGCCGGCGAGAATCTTGCCGTCGGGCTGCAGGGTGAGGACGCCGATCTGGCCGTTGGCGTTGGGATCATAGCCAGTGTCGAGGGAACCGTCGGCGTTGAGCCGCGCGATGGCGTTGCGCGTCGTCGTACCGACCATGGTGAAGGTGCCGGCGATCACGAGCTTGCCGTCGGACTGGCGCGCCACCGCGAGGACGCGGTTGTTGGGATTCGGGTTGAACGCGGCATCGACGGAGCCGTCGGCATTGAGCCGGGCGAGGTAGTTGCGCGTGAGGCCGCCGACGCTGGTGAACGAGCCGCCGATGACGAGCTTGCCATCGGGCTGCACGAGGGTGACGAGTGGCCGGCCGCCGGCGTCGAGCGAGAACGTGGTGTCGAGGGTGCCGTCGGAGTGGACGCGGGCGAGGCGGTTGCGGATGGCGGCGGCGGCGAGGCCTTTCGACTGGAGCGCGGTGAAATAGCCGCCGAGCACGATCTTGCCGTCGGGTTGGAAGGCGAAGGCGGCGACGGCGTAGTTGGCGCCGGCGTTGAAGGCGGCATCGATGGAGCCGTCGGGATTGAGGCGGGCCACGTAGGTGCGCGAGGTCGTCACGGTGCCGCGGCCCCAGACGGAGGTGAAATAGCCGCCGACCATCACGCCGCCGTCAGGTGCGACCGCGACGGAGAGGACGCTGCCGCCGACATTCGGGAAGAACTCGGAATCGAGCGTGCCGTTGGCGTTGAGGCGGGCGACACGGCCGCGGGACGTAGCTGTGTCGGTGCCGATCGGCTGGAGCGTGGTGAAGGAACCGCCGAGGACGATCTTGCCGTCACGCTGGACGGCGAGGGTGGCGACGGCGTTGTTGGCGTTCGGGTCGAATTCGGAATCGACGGTGCCGTCGGCGTTGAGGCGGGCGATGCGGTTGCGCACAGTCGCACCAACGGTGCCCTCTGGCTGGCTCGTGGACGTGCCGCCGGGACGGAGCGAGGTGAAACCTCCGGCGAGGACAATCTTGCCGTCACCGGTCGGGGTGCGGCCGGCACCCGTGAAATTGCTGGCATCGAGCTGCGAGACGAGGGCGAGAACGAGGCTGTTGGGATTCGGGTTGTAGGCGGTGTCGAGGGAACCGTCGGCATTGAAACGCGCGACGTGGTTGCGGGTGACGGCAACGGTCGTGGTGCCGGGTTGCACGGTGGCGAACCGGCCGCCGACGACGACGCGACCGTTGGGCTGGAGGGCGAGGGCGTTGACCTGCGGGAAGGTGCCGCCGCCGATGTTCGGGTTGAACGTAGTGTCGAGGGTGCCGTCGGCGTTGAGGCGGGCGACGCGGTTGCGGGTCGTGGCGGCGGCGGCGCCGTTGGGCTGGACCGTCGTGAAATCGCCGCCGATCACGATGCGGCCGTCGGGCTGGAGGAGGAGGGCGCGGATGGGGCCGTTGGCGTTGGGGTCGAAGGAGAAGTCGAGCGAGCCGTCGGGATTGAGGCGGGCGAGGTTGTTGCGCGTCGCGGCCGCACCGATCGACGGGCGGAGCGTGGCGAACTGGCCCGCGACGAGCAGTTTTCCGTCGGCCTGCGTGGCCATGACGTAGACGTTGCCGTCGACATTGGGATCGAAACCGTCCGCGGCGGACGGGCTCTGCGCGAAGGCCGCGACGGCGCTCAATACGAGACCAGCCAGAAACAACGGACGTAAGACGGACCGGAAAAACGGGACGATGAACATAAGGGGGAGCGGATGAAACAGCGCGACCACGCGCTGGGCAAGACGGATAACAGCCATCCGTTGACTCAGGTTCCCGGGAATCTCGGACATAGTTGGGCGGGGGCGGTCGCAGGTTCTACGTGGTTACCGAATTCTTTCGGCGTTGGAGCGGGGTCGATTCCGTGCAGTCTACCGTCCGCCTCCTCCTCCCATGAAACTCCATCCTGCCCTTCTTGGCTTGTTGGCCGCCCTCGCGTTGGCCGCCGCCCCCTCCCTCGCTGCTCCCCTGCCCGCCCAGTCGTCCATCCACGCCGTGACGGTTTATACGGACCGCGCTATCGTCACGCGCACCGCGCCCCTCGACCTCGCGGCCACCGGCACCGTCGAGGTGACGTTCGACAAACTTCCCGCCAATCTCCTCGACCAGTCGCTCCAGGTTTCCGGCCGTGGTGCGGCGCAGGTCACGATCCTCGACGTGACGGCGCGGGCGGCCTACGTGGACTTCACGCCCAATGAGCGCGTGAAAGCCATCGAGGACGAGGTCCGCACCCTAGGGAAACAGCGCCGCGTGCTCGACGACCGCGCCAACGTTCTGAAATTGCAGGAAGGCTCGCTCGCGAAACTCGAGTCGGCCGCCACCGCCGCGCCCAGCAAAGACAGCGCTCCGCGCCTCACCATCGAAGAATCGGCCAAGCTGCTCGCGTTTCTCGAAGAACAACGCGGCAAACTCACCGCCGAGCGCCAGACGCTCGACACGCAGCTCGAAGACCTCGCCGCCAAAGTCGAAGCCGCCCAGCGGAAACTCAACGAACTCCGCGGCGCCGGCGGCCGCAGCTTCAAGACCGTGACCGTGCGCCTCGACGCCGCGACGGCCGGCAAACTGGACCTCGCGCTCAGCTACACCGTGCCCGGGGCGAGTTGGACGCCGAGCTACGAGGCCCGGGTAAACTCCAACGAAAAGACCGTCGCCCTCGCCTACTACGGCCTCGTGCGGCAAAACACCGGCGAAGACTGGAAGGACGTCGCGCTCACGCTCTCGACCGCACGCCCGAGCATGGGTGGCGCCGCCCCTGAGGTGCGGCCGTGGACGGTCGATGTGTGGGTGCCGCGGCCGGAGCCGCTGGCGACGACGTTCGGCTCCGGCGGACGCGAAATGAGAATGAAAACCGTGTCGGCTCCCGCGGCTGCCGGTGCGGTGATGATGCAGGCGATGGCCACCGACGCCGTGGCCGAAAAAGACGCGACCTTCGCCACCGCCAGCGTCGACCAAACCGCCACCAGCGCCTCGTTCAAGATCGCCGCCCTCTCCAGCGTGCCGAGCGACAATTCCCCGCAGAAAATTCCTGTCACCACCGCCGCGCTCGCCGCGAATCCGGACTACCTCACGACCCCGAAGCTCCAGCCGGCGGCGTTTCTCACCGCGAAAGTCGCCAACACGTCCGAATTCCCGCTGCTCGGCGGCGCGATGGCCGTGTTTCTCGACGGCACCTTCGTGGCCACCAGCGCGCTCCGCACCGTCATGCCGGAGGAAAAATTCGAACTCGCGCTGGGCGTCGACGAAGGAATTTCGGTGAAGCACAAACGCGTGAAGCGTTTCGCCGAGGACACCGGCCTCACCAACAGCGGCAAGCGCGTGACCTACGAATATCTGCTCACGCTCCAGAACAACAAGAAGGCCGCCGTGCGCGTGGTCGTGGCCGACCAGATTCCCGTTTCGCGCAACGAGAAGATCGTCGTGAAACAGCTCGCCCCCGACGCGAAGGAATTCAAGCCGACGGCCGAAGGCGCGCTGAAGTGGACGCTCGACCTCAAACCCGGCGAAAAACGCGAGCTCACCGTGAAATTCAGCCTCGACCACCCGAACGACGTGCAGGTGACCGGCCTCGAGCCGTGAGCCGGGGCCACGGGGGCGGCCGGTCGCCGGACACCGTCAATGTCTTCGCCCGGCTTGCATCTGCGCCGGTGACCGCTACGGTCCCGCCGCCATGAAACTCCGCCCCATCCTCGCTATGTCTGTCTTCACTCTCCTCGGCATCTTCGCCCGTGCCGAAGCCCTCAAAGTCGGAGCCGACGCCCCCGTCGTATCGGCCACCACCGACGCCGGCACCACGCTCAACCTTGCCGACGTCTACAAAAAGAACGACTACACCCTCGTGTGGTTCTATCCGAAAGCCCTCACTGGCGGTTGCACCAAGCAGGGCTGCTCCCTCCGCGATGCGGCCGCCGACCTCAAGAAAAAGGGCGTCGCCGTCATCGGCGTGAGCACCGACGGCGTGGCCAAGCAAAAGGAATTTAAGGAGAAGAATAATTTCGACTACCCGCTGCTTGCCGACACCGACAAGAAAGTGATCACCGCCTTCGGCCAGTCCGGCGGCATGATGGCCAGCCGCGAAGCCTACCTGATCGATCGCAAGGGCAAGGTCGTTTACCACGACAAGGGCCAGACCGAGAAACAGGCCGAGATGGTCCTCGCCTTCCTCAACGCGAAGAAGAGCTGAGCCAGTCCACCGATCATCGCCGGTTTTTAAGGAGGGCGGGTCTCTGACTCGCCCTTTTTCGTGTCCGAAGTCCACGCTCCCGGCCGATCCGAGGGCGGGTCGGAGACCCGGCCCTACCCGGGACATCCTCCCGGGCCCGCGACTACAACTCGTCGTCGTGCGCGCCGCCGAGCGCCGACGCGTCGGGGTCGGCCCGCACGCGGGCGAGCCAGTCGGTGATGAGCGAATCGCGCGCCGCACCCGACTCCGGCCAAGGCGCCGCCACGAGATCGATCACGCGCAGCGCCCCGTCGACACAGCGCACGAAATTCCGCGCGTGCAGGTCCGCCACCAGAAAGGGCCGTGTACGCTCCCCCGCCGCTCCGCCCGGCAGGAAAAACAGCCGCGGATGGTCGCGGTTGGCGCGCAGAAAGCGCGACGGGATTTCAATCAGCTCCGCCGGCAGCGCGCGCGACATGTCGTCGCCCTGCGGCAGCGGTTCGCCGAGCGTCTGCTTCGCGACCACAATGCCCTCGGGCGTCACCGCGACCACCTCGGTCGCCATTCCGCCCAGCGCCTGCACGAGCAGGAGTTTTTCCAGTAGCGCCCGGTAGCTCCCCAGCACCGCGTCGGCCTGGAGCACCGTTTCGTCGCCGCGGCGGAACCCGAATTCGCTGCCGATGAAATGCTCGTCGCGCGGCAGAAAAAATTTGTAGACCGACGCATCGTGCACCGCGACAAACGCGGACGCCTCGACGCCGCTGTGCAGGTAACGGAGCCGCGCGTTGGGTTCCTCCAACGGATGTTCCACGCCGACGGGGAAGCCGAAGTCGTCGAGGCGGTGCAGCGGCAGCCGGGTGCGAAACGCGCGGATCGCCGCGCCCAGTTCCGCCCACTCGGGCCCGGAGCTTTCGAGGAGGGCTACTTCGTCTTCGGCGAGGAGGACGAGGTCGCGGTCCGGGTCCGAATGCGCTCGGAGATCGCATTTTTCTGCTGCCGCGCCGAGGTGAGCGAGCGCTTCCAATCGTCGCTCGTGATCGTCTTGAAGACGGGCGCGTGCTTCTGCGCCGGGGAGGACGCGGCCTTGGATGCAGGTGTTTTTTCCGGTGAAGGGGTCTTGCATGGCTGGTCCCGAGACATGGGCGGACCGTCACGCGCACGACGCGGGAACGCAAAGGGTTTTTACCGACTAACGATTCGCCGGCGGCGTCCGCCGTTCCCGGGCGCCCGTTCCTCGCGAAAATTGACCGGCGCGTCGCGCCCGTAGGGCCCTTTCGTGTTCCTGCCAGGGCCAACCTTTCAGCGGAGTCTGGCGCGCGATCTCGGTTTGGCCCGGCAGGGGATGAGGCCTGTTCCGGGAGCTTGGGCGGTTTTCGCTCAAAGCCTCGCGCAGCCGGGAAGGGTGGCCATGCTTCGATCCAGCGTCAGGACCGTCGCGCGGCGGTGGGCGTAATCCAGGGCGATGAGTCGGTCGGTGAGGCCGGGTTCCTTAGTTTCGCGCCGCGCGTCGAGCACCGCGTCGCCCTCGGCGGAACAACCGGCCGTTCACGGAGAGAATCTGCCCGTTGACGAAATCGCTCCCGGGCGAGGCCAGGAACACCGCCGCGCCGGCCAGTCAGAGGTGGGCCGGCCGCTCCGCGGGCGGCGGATCGACGGTCGTGGGGTGACTGGCTGAGCCGCGCGCGGAGCGCACGGCCCACCCCAGGAAACCGCGCGCGGCAAGAAACGGAGCGGCACCCCCGAGGTCGGCACCCTCGCCAGCCGCTACAGCGCCGCCAGCAACCCGCCGTCCACGTAGAGGATTTGTCCGTTCACGAAGTCGCTCGCGGGCGACGCGAGAAAGACCGCCGCACCGGCGAGCTCTTCCGGTTTGCCCCAGCGGCCGGCCGGCGTGCGGCCGCAGATCCACTTGTTAAACTCGACGTTTTCGACGAGCGCGCGGTTCAGCTCGGTGACGATATAGCCGGGACCGAGGCCGTTGCACTGGAGACCGTGCTTCGCCCACTCGACCGCCATCGCGCGGGTGAGCATTTTCAGGCCACCCTTGGCCGCCGCGTAGTTCGCGATCGTCGGCCGGCTCACTTCGCTCATCACGGAGCACGTGTTGATGATCTTCCCCGCGCCACGAGCGATCATCCGCGGCGCGACGGCCCGGGCGACGAGGAACACGCTCGTGAGATTCGCATCGAGCACCTCGCGCCACTGCGCCTCCGTCATCTCGGCGAGCGGGGCGCGGCGCTGGATGCCGGCGTTGTTGATGAGAATGGTGATCGGCGCGAAGTCCGCTTCGATGCGCGCAACCTCGCGCTCGATGGCCGCGGCGTTCGTCACGTCGAAGGCCGCCGTCGTCACGCGCGCGCCGGGCACGGTGGCGCGCACCGTGGCGGCGGCGGCGGCGAGTTTCGTTTCGTCGCGGCCATTGAGCACGACGGCCGCGCCCGCTTGCGCGAGGCCGCAGGCCAGCGCGAGGCCGATGCCCTGACTGGAGCCGGTGATGAGCGCGGTGCGCCCGGTGAGGTCGAAGAGGGGGTTTTTTGCGGACATAGACGTTCAGGAGACTTCGATGCGGCGCACACGGCCTGACAAGAGAAACAACGCCGCCGTGGCGAGCGGAGCCAACACCGCGGCGGTGATCAGAATCGGCGTGTAAGAAAAATGGTCGACCACCCAGCCAGTGGAAAACGTGAAGATCACCGCGCCGAGGCCGGCTGCCGTTCCGGCGAAACCGGCGATCGAACCCACCGCGCCGACGGGAAAATAGTCGCTCGCGAGCGTCTGCACGTTGCCGACCCAAAATTGAAAGCCGAAAAGCGTGACGCTCAGGCAGACGATCGCGGTGGGCGCTGAGGAGGCGAACGCGGTGGCGAAACCCGCCAGCATCGCGACGGTGCCAATCGTGATCGCGGTCTTGCGCGCGCGGTTCACGTCGCCCGTGCGCCGCAGCAGATAGCCCGAGAACCAGCCGCCCGCCAGGGCCCCGAGGGCCGCGGCGACGTAAGGCACCCAGCCCGTGGCTTTGAGTTGCTTGAGGTCGAAGCCGCGGGCATCGGAGAGGTAAAGCGGCATCCAATTCACATAGAGCCACCAGATCGGATCGCCGAAAAACCGCGCGACTACGATGCCCCACACCTCTCGGCGGCGCAGCAGCACAGCCCACGGCACGGACGAGTGGTGGGGGGCTGCGGCGGGTGCAGCTGCATCCGCCGGTACGCGCTCATCTTTCGGATAAAGTGCGAGCCACAACGCCAGCCAGACCAAGCCCATCGCGCCGGTGATCACGAACACGGCCTGCCACCCGAGGTCGTCGCGCATCCAAATAATCAGCGGGATCGCGAACGCGGGTCCGAGCGAGGCTCCGGTATTGGCAATGCCCATACCGAGTGCGCGCTGGCGGGCGGGAAACCACGCCGCGATCGTGCGCGTCGCACCGGGCCAGTTGCCAGCTTCACCGAGGCCGAGCAGTCCGCGCAAAACACAGAGGCTCGCCACCCCGCGTGCCGCCGCTGTGCCGATTTGGGCCACCGACCACATGACGACCGCCAAGCCGAAGCCGAGGCGATTGCCGATGCGGTCGAATACCGCGCCCCAGAGAAACATCGAGAGCGCGTAGACGAGGAGAAACGAATTCGCGATCCACGCGTAGTCGACGTTGGTGAGTTTGAACTCAGCGCGCAGCACCGGCGCGAGCGTCGGTAGCGCGAGCCGGTCGAAATAGTTGATGACCGTGCCGAGAAAAATCAGCGCGATGATCACCCAGCGCCACGGGCGCTCGTTTTCCTCGGCGGGAGTCCCCGATCCAGAGGCAGCGCTCATTTGAACTTGTCCCGCATGGCCTGGATGCCCGGGATTTTTGCTGTCAGGTGCGCGTGGGTCGGCTCAAAGCTCTGCACGAGCCCGCGGTGCTGACGCCCGACGAGAATCGTAAAGATGTAGCCCTCGTGGCCCGGCGCGCGCAGGGTCGGATGATAGCCGTGGTCGATGCAATACGTGTCGCCGTGCCGCGTCATCACGACTTCGGGTTCCGCGCCGCCCCCGTCGGCGTCGTAGCGGAACTGCGCACCGAAGCCCGTCTCCGGCCGGTAGCGGTAGTGGTAAATTTCCTCGTGGTTCGTCTCCTCGGGCAGCCGATCGGTGTCGTGTTTGTGCGGCGGGTAGCCCGACCAGGAGCCGGGGTCGCCGTAAAGTTCGCTTACGAGCAGATTCCCGGCGCGGCCCGCGCCGTTTTGTCCGAGGATGTGGAAAATCCGCCGGCGCGAGTGCGTGTCGGGCGAGCCGACCTCCACCATCTCAACCTCTTCGGGCGGGATGCGAAACGGCGCGAAGGGCCGCGGGCAGGCGGCCCCGGCCACCGCAACTTCCGTGCCGTCGCGCAGGGCGCGCACCGTGACGCGCGCCGCAGTCCCGCAGTAAACGGAGTCCGCGAGGCCATCCCAGATGTTCGCGCGGCGGCCGACGCGTTCGAACGACGTGCCACCGGCGGCAATCTCCGCCTGGCCGGACAACACGACGCAGAGCAACTCGCAGCCCGGTGCCTCCACAGTATGCGACTCGCCCGCCCGCAAGCGCAGCAGGTTGAAGTAGCTGAGCTCGAGCACGCCGTCGCGGAGTTGCACGAGCGGCTGGTTACGGTTTTCGCGGGCGCGGAGGAGACGGGGCATGAGAAAAATGTTGCAGGGAGCAATCAGTCAGGGAACCGACGGAGTCCAGAGCCGCCACCGCTCGGCGAGGGCCGCGCTCCGGCCAAATTTCCGGAGTGGCTCGCGGAACTGGGGGTCGTCGCCGTGACGGAGCGCTTCGAGCAGCAGCGGCAGCAGCCGCACGCGGTCGGCGGCCTCGATGTCCTGTTGGGGCCACTCCTTCGCCGGATCGGCATAGGGCGCGAGGGAGCGCAGCGCCGTGCGGAGGCTGCGGCCATCCTTCGTCGAAAACGCCCACAGGTCCACGCCGACCATTTCGCCGTAGCGCGCCAGGCGCATCAGCGCCTCCAGATTGAAGAGTGAATAGCCGAGGGATTTGGTGCGCTCGAGTTCGAGGGGCTGGCGGCCATCGGGCTCGATCTGGCGCGCGATGCGTTTGGCCGGCGCCGCCGCGACGATCTTTTTCGCGTCGTCGGCGCGGCCGAGCGCCAGCGCGAGCGCCACCACCTGCACGTCATACCACGAGCCGTGGTTGTTTTCCGCGGCGGCTTCGTCGCGGCCGTGCTTGCTCGTCGTGAGCCAACCGTAATACGCCGCCAGCCACGCGGTCATCGCGGCGGCGTCCCGCGCCGTCCACGCGGGCGATCCGGCGAGCAGCGCGAGGCCGTCGATCAGAGGAAGGAGGCCGCGCGATTCGATGATGCCGATGCCGCGGCCATGATTGATGCCGGGGATGGCCTGCGCATGCTCGAGATTCGGATTCATGCGCGTGGCGAGATCGAGGAACCAGGTACGCGTGAGCGTCGCCGCTTTCTGAGCGTAGCGCTCGTCGCCGGTGAACCAAAACGCGAGGCCGAGGGTCTCGACCGCCGTGCAGGTGTCGCCGAAGGCCGTGCGGTCGGTGCCCTTGCGCGCCGCGGGGTTCACCTTGCCGTCGTCACGGATGTAAGGGAGCCCGTCGGGCTTTTGCGGGTCGGGCCACCAGTAAGGCGCGAAGCTGAAGTAGTCGTGCTGGTCGCCGCTCGCGGCCGTGTGCGTCTTGTCGAGGACCGAGGCGGGGTTGCGCCTCAGGAGTTGGTCGGCCTGGGCGCGCAACTGCGCGAGTGGCGCCGCGAGACGCGGATCGCCGCGCGCGAGCTCGGCCTGGGCGGCCAGTAGGGCGTCCGCCCGCAGCGCAATCGTGCGCGGCCCCTCCGCCGCGCCGGCCGCGGTCAGGCCGGCGAGGACCAGCGAAGCGACGACGCTTCCGAGGCGACCGAGAGGAGCGGGCATGGGGAGCGGGTGGCGGGAGCGATTTAGAAATCGGTCCGCAGGGAGAAGGCGAAGGCGCGAGGGTCTTCGCGGAAGCCGCGGCGCACGAAGACCACGTTGGAAACGCTGTCGAGATCGAGCTTGGTGGCGGTGATAGTACGATCATCGAGCACGTTGGTGATGTTGAGCTGGTAGGTGACGCGGGCCGAGTTCGGCCAGATCCCCGCGAGACCCTTGGTGCGGTATTGGAAAAACAGATCGCCGAGGGAGCGGGCGTTGCCGATCAACTGGCGCCCGGTCGACAGCTGTACGCCGGCCACGTTGCCGCTTTGGTAGCGCCAGCCGCCGCCGACCGCGAGGCCCTTGAGGCGTCCGGAGGTGAAGGAGTAGCGCGTCCACAGGTTAGCCTTGTGCGGCCGGTTCCCATAGGACTGCTGGTCTTCGAGGCGCAACCGCGCGAGTTCGGTATCGGATTGGGCGATGCGCTGGCCGACAGTCACGGTGCCGAACGCCTGGTTGCGGTCAAAGAGCGTCTGCGCGTTGATCGACGGCCGGCCGGTGCGGGTGACGTAGGCTTGGTCGAGTTCCTTCCAAATCGCGACGCGTGCGGCCCACCACGGCTCGCCTTCGTTGTAGACGTTGGTGGTGGTGCGGTCGGTATAGGCATAGCCCGCGCGCAGGGTCCAGTTGCGCGTGGGATTGGCGAAGAGTTCGAACTCGTAACCGCTGCTCTTGCGATCGCCCAGATAGGCGTCGGCTGTGCTGATGTAGGCGCTCGTGAGCTCCCGCGGCGGGGTGAGGCCGGCTTGGCGGTAGTAATAATCGTAGGACGTCATCACATCGTTGTTCGGTTGCACGAACACTTGCTCGCCAGCTTGGCTCCGCTCGCCCTTGCTCGCGGTCTCGTAAGCCTTGAGCGAGCCGCTGACCCGGTTGTCGAGGAAGCTGAAGGCGATGCCATAGTCGTAGCCCCGGCCGTTGACGGGGGGCGGAGTTTCTTCGTTGGGCAAAATCGTGCGGTTGCGGTCACCCAGCTCGACGCCGCTGGAATAGTTCGCGGTGAGGGAGAAATGATTCGTGGCGTGGAAGACGCCGCCGATCGACTTGCGCAGGCCGCTGACCGTCTCGCTCGAGAACCAGTCTTTGCCGGTGGGCGCAAAAGCGGCCTTGTCGGCCGGCGTGGCGAAGCGCCAAAAGGCCGTCGTCGCATCGCGCACGACGCGGGGGCCCTCGGCGGTGATGGTGTCGTCGCGGACGCCGACGGTGGTTACGAGCCGGCGGCTGAAAAAGTAATTTTGCATGACCGCCATGAGGGAGTCGGTCGTGATCTCGTCGTCGAAATCGAGCGCGTTGCGCGGGACCCACGTGGTGGTCATCGCCCCGACGGTCGGGAAACTTGACGTGAATTTTTCGAGGTTGGCTGGATTGCCCGGCTGGTAGCCGCCGGTGTAGTCGGCCGACGGGCCGCCGATCTTGATGTAACGCCGGCGGGTGACGCGGTTGGCGGCGTCCTCGGGGAAGCCACCGAACGGCCGGTTGGCCCAGGACTCATGGGTGCGGAGACGCGACTCTTGGTTGATATAGCGCTCACCCATCACGGCGAAGCGGTGAAAGCCCCAGCGCTCACCCAAATCTTTTTCGTAGGAGAGCGAGGCTCGGAGGGTGTCGTTGTCATTGGTCCGTTTGAGCCGGAGCAGATTCGACTCGCTAAAATAGTAGCCGTTTTCGAGGAAGTAGGGATTCAGCGTGCCGTTCGGCAGCCGGTAGTTGAGATCGGCACGCAGCGCCGGGTTCTGGCCGATCATGGAATCGGTGGCCCGCTTCGAGTGGTTGTAGGCCAGCTCCATATAAACGTTTTTCGTCCAGCGATGATTGAAGATCACGGACAAGCTGTCGTAGGTGACGGCGGCGAATTCGGCCGGACCGGTGGACGTGACGGAGCCGAAGCGTTCAAAGGCTTCGTCCACGATGGGCGCGGTGAGAGTATTGAAGATGCTGGCGTTGGTCGCGAGTGTGACGCGGTTGGCCGTGGCGGAGGCACCTTCCCACAACAAGGGGGCGACGCTCAGGTCCGGGCCGTAGACGAGCACGTTGCGCAGATTGACGCTACCAGTGCCGGCGGCGGTCGCGTTGAGCCCGGCGCCGTTGGCGCCTTCGTAGCGCTCGAGGGCGGCGTTCCAGCGAATCGCGCCGGAGTTCCGCTGGCTGATGAAGCGGGAGAGGTTGTCGACATGGTTCCAATCGCGGCCGGCCACGCCCTCGGTTTTGTCGTGCTGATAGGACACGGTCAGATCCGTGTCGCGCCGGAAGCGGTAGGTGGCGGCGAGCGTGATGCCCTGGAAATCGGTGTATTGATGCGGCTGGGGCGCACCCTTGCGGTCCCACGTACTCATCACGCGGAGTGCGAGCTTGTCCTTGAGCAGGACGCGGTTCACGTCGACGGCGGCGCGCTTGGTGCTCTCGCTGGCGACCTTGAAGTCGAAGGCGGTCAGGTTCTTGGTCAGCCCCGGGGCCCGAGTGCGGAAGTTCAAGTTGCCGCCGGCACTGCCGGTGCCGAAGAGGATGGCGTTCGGGCCGCGGGTGGAGGCCACGCGTTCGACATTATAGGTGTTGGGTTCGCCGGCGGTGCGGAAGCCGTCGGTCGAAAAAGACGCGGAAAGACCGCGAGCCCGAAACGAAAACCCTTCCGCGAAATTGCTCGCCTGGTTGCCGGCGCCGTTGGCTTCGCCATCGCCGAAGGACACCTCGGCGCTCAAATCGTAGCGCAGAATCTCGTCCATCGTGGTGGCACCGAGATCGTCGAGCAGATCCTTGGTGAAAATACTGATCGCGGCGGGCGTGTCGCGCAGCGCGGTGTTGAGGCGGCTGCCTTCCAGCGTGTTGGTGGCGGCATACCCGGTGTCGGTCTGCGTCGCGACGACGAAGGGCGAGAGTTCAATGACCTCCTCTTTGGTGGCGGGCGCCGCCGGGGCGGCGGCGGAAAAAACGATTCCGGGCAGGAGCGCGGTCAGGGCCGCGCCGCGCAGGAGTGCAAGGGTTGAGTTCATGGTGGATTTTTGGAGCGCAGGGGTTGCGGTTTTGGCGGGCGCACCGACTGCGGTGTTCACGGCGTAGCGTTTTTCTTTTTCCGGCCGGACTTGGCGGGTGGAGCCGAGGCGTCGGCCGGGCTGCCGGTGACGGCCGGAATCTTGGCGGCCATGGCCTGTTGGATGGCGCGGTGCTCGGGCCGGCCGGCGAGGTTGGTCCATTCGTGCGGGTCGTTGGCGGAGTCGTAGAGCTCCTCGTTGCCGTCGGCGTAGCGGAGGTAGCGCCAGCGTGGGCCGGTGACGGCGAAGTTGCCGGCGTCGAAGGCGGTGAGGATGTGGCGGTCACTCGCGGCCGCCGGGTTTTTCAGGAGCGGCACGAGCGATTCCCCGGCGAGGCCGGGGCGGGCGGCGAGGCCACACGTGTCGATCAAGGTCGGATACAAATCGATCAGGCCGACGGGATCGGCGCAGGTGGCGCCGCGCGCGAAGGTCGCGACCGCGCCGCTCCGCGGGGGCGCGATCAGCAACGGCACGCGCGTGGAGCGCTGCCAGCCGGTCCATTTGCCCCAGTGTTCCTTTTCGCCGAGGTGCCAGCCGTGGTCGCCCCAGAAGACGATGAGGGTGTTGTCGGCGGCGGGGCTCGCGTCGAGGGCCTCGAGGAGTTGGCCGACCTGGGCGTCGATGAAGGAAACGCACGCGAGGTAGGCGGTGACGGCGGCTTGCCACTGACCGTGCTTCACGACGGACGCGTGGGAGCCGGCGGTGACGGGATCGCGGGCCCACTTGCGTCCGGTGTCGCTCAGGTCGGCGAGGTCGTCGGCTTTCACGACGGGGAGCTGGATGTCGAGGCCGGCGTAGAGATCGAAATATTTTTTCGGGGCGAAGAGCGGGATGTGCGGCCGATAGAATCCGACGGCGAGAAACCAAGGTTGCGCCGGGCTCTTCGCCTGGGTGCGGATCTGTTGCACGGCCCAGTCGGCGATCTGGCCGTCGCCCAGGTCGGAGTCGTCCACGTCAACCGGCCCCCAGTCGAAGGACTCACCGCCGGGTGAAGCGGCGGCGCGGTCGCTCGGCATGCGGTTGAGCGGAAGGACGACGGGGCGGCCTTTGAGGACGGTGTGGTGCTGGGGATGGGCGGAGCCCTTCGAGGGCAATTCGGCGGCGGTGTAGTTCACGGCTTCAGGTGTGAACGGGCTCCAGCGCTGCTCGGGGTAGAATTCCGTTTCGCACAGGCCGGTGCCTTTTTGGTGCAGCAGTTTTCCGGCCGCATAGGTGCGGTAGCCGGCTGCCTGGAAATGCTGCGGGAGCAAAACGAGATCGGGGCGGGCGGTGCGAATGGCCTTCTCGTCGTTGGCGAGGATACCGGTTTGAAACGGCTGGAGGCCGCTGAACACCGCCGCGCGGGACGGATTGCAGAGCGGCGCGGCGCAGTGGGCGTTGGTGAACGTGATGCCGCGCTTGGCCAGGCGATCGAGGTGGGGGGTCTTCACCTGCGGGTGGCCGCGCAACGGCCCGATCCAGTCGTTCAGATCGTCGACGGCGATGAAGAGCACGTTGGGGCGCGCGGGCGCGGCGGCCCGGGCCGCCAGCGTCACCGACGCGACGCTGAATGCGGCGATTAGCGTGCGGAGCAGCCGGGGACGTGGGGGGTGGGATCGGCTCATTTTTTTCGTTCCTTGTTCTTTTTGACTTCGACGTTCTTCGCGTGGCGGCCCGACTCGTCGCCGGTGTCCGGGATGCCACCGGCGGGATTGAGCTGCGCGAGGGCCGCCGCGAGGCGCTGGCGGGCGGCGCGGGCGGCGGGAGTCTCGGCGCCGGCGGCGACGAGCTTCTCGGCAAACGGCGCATCGCTCAGGTCGAAGAGTTCGCCGGCTTGATTCAACTTCCAGCCGGCTTCGCGCACATACCAGTTGCGCGCGAGCTGGTGAAACACCCACGAGCGCGGTCCACTCGTTTCCCCGCGCAACTGAGCCGCAAAATTCCGGCCGTCGATCACGGTTTTCTCCGGCAGTTTCGCTCCGGCCAGCGCGGCAAACGTCGGCAGAAAATCGCTCGAGTCCACGAGATCGGCGGCCACCCGGCCGGCGGGGGTGACGCCCGGCCAGCTGACGATCATCGGCACGCGGGCGCCGCCCTCGAGCATCGAGCCTTTGGCCCCGGCGAGTGGGCGCCCCCCGATGGTGGCGCGGTCGGCGCGACCGTTGGCGGTGCCGTTGTCGCCGAAGAAAACGACGAGGGTCTTCTCGCGCAGCTTCAGCCGATCAAGCTCCGCCATGAGTTTTCCCACCAGCTTGTCCATATAGCGGACGTTGTCGCCATAGTGGTCTTGGCTGTCGGGCGCGCTGTCGGGCGTGGGCAGAATATCGGTGTGCACGTGGGACAGCGAGTAGTGCGCGTAGAACGGCCGGTCGCGATGGCGCGTCATGAAGTCGACGAGATGCCGGTGCATCAGGTCCGGCATGTATTCCTGGTCGAGCAGGGGGCGCTTCTCGCCGTTGACCACGTAGGTCTTCACTTTTTCCTGCGTGTTCCAGTAGGCGCCGCTGCCGGCATAACGCAGGTAATCGTCGAAGCCAAAGTCGGACGGCTGCAGCGAGAATTGGCTCCACTTGCCGATCATCGTCGTGACGTAGCCCGCCGGCTTGAGCACGGTGGGGATCAGTTTTTCGTTTTTCGGCGAGATTTCGCCGACCGCGTCCTGATTGCTGCCGCCCGTGCGGAAGCCGTAGCGGCCGGTGAGAATTTGCGCGCGCGACGGTCCGCAGAGGGAAATCGTGTAGGCATGCGTGTAACGCGTGCCGCTGCGCGCGAGGGCGTCGATGTTGGGCGTCTTGTAGTGGTCGGCGCCGTAGCAGCCGACTTCACCGATCCCGTAGTCATCGGCGAGGATGAAGATGATATTGGGCCGGTCCGCGGCGAAGGCCGCAGGGGCGACGAGGAGTCCGACGCAGGCGGCCCAGAGCGTGAATGTGAGCGCAGGAAGGACCGAAGGCTTCATTGGGAGAAAAGTGGCGAGGGTCATTTGGGTGTGGCCGCGGCTTTTTTTGCGGCAGCTTCAGCTTTGATGGCGGAGCCGATGGGCCACGGCAATACCCCGACGCGTTGCGCCCAACCGTCATACTGGGCCGCCAGCTCGCGGACCCGCTCCGGATGTTGGGCGGCGAGGTCACGCTGCTCGGCGCGGTCGGTCGCGAGGTCATAGAGCTCCCAGCCGCCGGGGAATTTCGCCACGAGCTTCCACGCACCCACGCGCACGGCGCGGTTGCCCTCGTGCTCCCAGAACAGCGGGCGGTCGGCGGCGGGCGGTCGGCCGTTCATTGCCGCGCGGAGGCTCACGCCTTCGGGCGGGTGGATTTTCTGGCCGGCAAACTCCGCCGGATAGGTGGCGCCGGCTACGTCCAAGCAGGTGGCCATCAGATCCGTCAGTTGCCCGGGGTGCGGTTCGATCCGGCCGCGCCGCGCCGCAGGCACGCCGGCTGGCCAGTGCACAATGAGCGGGGTCGCGATGCCGCCCTCGTGGACCCAGTGCTTGTATTCGCGGAAGGGCGTGTTGCTGACATTCGCCCAGTCGCGGCCGTAGGCGACGTAGGTGTCGGCCGGGCCGGGCATCACGCCGTAGCCGCTGCGCACGGGCCAGCCGTCGCGCGTTTGGGCCGGGAGAAACCCGTATTGCTTTGCGTCGGGCGCGAGCGGCGGGAGCGAAGGCCGGGTGGCGCGGGGCGTGAACGGGCCTTCGCGGCCGTTGGTCTCCGCGCACGCGCCGTTGTCCTGCAGGTACATGATCACGGTGTGGTCGAGCTGGCCGGTGGCCTTCAGCGCCGCGACGATGCGGCCGATGCCTTCGTCCATCGACGTGAGCATCGCGGCGTAAACCTCCATGCCGCGCGCCTCAAACGCCTGGTTCTCGACCTTGGCCCAATCGCCCGACGTGGGCGCGAAACCCCACGAGGCGTCGACCACGCCGAGTTGTTTTTGCTTCGCCCAACGGGCGGCGCGGATGGCGGCGTAGCCGGCGTCGTAGCGGCCCTTTTGTTTCGCGATGTCGCGCTCCCGCGCGTGCATCGGCCAGTGCGGCGCGGTGTAGGGGACGTAGAGGAAGAACGGTGACCGGGCATGGTCGCGCGCGTGCTCGCGGATGAACTGGGTCGCGTGATCGCTGATCGCGTCGGTGTAGTAATACTCTGCGGGGCGATACTCAGGGTCGTTGGCTACGGTGATGAGCGTGTTGTCGCGGACGAGGGAGCCGGGGTCCCAGAAACTGCCAGCACCCTGAATGGTGCCGTAGTAGCGATCGAAGCCGCGCTGGAGCGGCCAGTTGTCGCGCTTCGCCTGGGCCTCGGCGGTGTAGCCGGGCGTGAGGTGCCACTTGCCCGCGATGTAATTCCGGTAGCCGGCGGGTTTGAGGGCTTCGGCCATCGTCACGCTGCGCCGGCTGAGTTCGCCGCGATAGGAGTCGACCCCGTCGTCGTTCAACATGTGGCCGATGCCGGCCTGATGCGGGTGGAGCCCGGTGAGGAGCGAGGCGCGGGTGGGACAGCAGCGCGCGGCGTTGTAGAAGTTCGTGAAGCGCAGGCCGCCGGCGGCGAGCGCATCGAGATTCGGCGTGGCGATCTCGCCGCCGAAACAGCCAAGGTCGGAGTAGCCCACATCGTCGGCGAGGATGAGGACGATGTTGGGGCGCTCGGCGGCGCGACCCACCGCGCCAACGATCACGAGCAACGCGAGGCGGAACAGGGGCAGATGCATGCGAGGACGGGGGTGGGCGGCGGGTCAGAACCGCCCGTTGACGCCGAAGGTGATCGCGGTACCGGGGAGGTTGGTGCTCGCCATCTGATCGCGGATGCCGCGGTAGAAGACCTCAGGATTGTTGTAGAGGTTGGAGACGTCGCAGGTGAGGTTGAGCGACGGGCGCACCTGGTAGGCGAGGCCGAGATTGGTGATCGTGCGCTTCAGGCGATAGAGATTCCGGCCGACACTCGCCGCGGTGAAACTCGTGATATAGTCGCCGGTGTAGTTGATGGCGTAGCGTACACTGAAGCCCCGGTGGTGCCACGAAGCGTTGACGTTGCCGGTGCGCGGGATGAACCCGGGAACTTCGTTGGTGCTGCGGGAGACCGTGCCGCCAAAATCACCCGCGGTCTCGATCGATGTATAGTTGCCGCCGACGCGGAAACCCTTGAGGAGGCCGGGGAGAAACGTGAACTGCTGCTGGTAGCTGAGCTCCCAGCCCTGCACGGTGGCTGTGCCGGCGTTGGCCGTAGTGAGGCGGGTATAGCCGCCATATTCGCCGTTGAAGCCGTTGTTGGCGCCGGTGCCGACGGTGCCGGTGTTGATGCCCGTGACGATGTAATCCTTGATCGATTTGTGGAACCAGCTGACCGAGAAATTCCCCACGGGCTCAAAATAGTAGTCGAGCGTGGCGTCCCAGTTCGACGCCGTCTGCGGGAGCAAACTGGGGTTGCTGATCGTGAGCGTCTGGGTCGCGTCATTCGCCGTTTCATTGGGCCGTAGGTTCGAGAGCGCCGGCCGGCCAAATCCGGTCGACCAGCTGAGGCGCGCCTTCCAATTGGACGTGAGGTTCTGGGTCACGTGCACGCTCGGGAGCAACTTGGTGTAGCCGCCGGACAAGTCGCGGCGGTTTCCGGCATAGTCGCGCTGGGCCGAGCCGACCGGGTCGGCGACCTGTTGGGCGGTCGTGCTGCCGACGCGCGCCCGCACATAACCGGAGCTCTCCGTTTCGGTTTTTTCCGTACGCACGCCGGCGATCAGGCCGGTGCGGCCCACTTTGGCATCGGTCATGAGGTAAGCGGAGGTGACTTGCTCGCTCACGTCGGAGGAGCCGATGTAGCGGTTTTGTTCGAAGAAATAACGGTCCTCGTTCCAGAGCGACGGGGTCACGGGCACGCGCTCATTAATAAAGGTGGAGGCTTCCCATTGTGGAATCCGGCGGCCGGTCTTGCGCTCGTCATACATGCGCAACGAAGGGTCGGCGGGCAGGGCGGTCGTACCGCTGTAGTTCCACCGGCGGCCGCGGTTGTTGTCCGTGCCGGAATTCTCACGCCACTGCGCGCCGGTCTTCAGGTTCGCCTTGAGCGCGGAAACCGGCAGCGTATAACGGGCGTTGAACTGGAGCTCCTTTACCGCGCGGTCGTTGTCGGCATTCGCGTTGGTGAGGCCGTTGGGCGCGGGGCGGTAGTTCGCGGGATTGGTGATGTCGGGGCCTTCCGTCTGGACGAAGCGCGGATGGAGATCGGATTGCGTGCGGTCGAGAATCCAGCCGACGTTGCTGATGCGGTTGATGAGGACCGCGCCCTTGCCGTTGCCGCGGTTCACGTTGGAACGGTTCGCGGCGGCCTTGTAGTCGAGCTGCAGCGGGCCGAAGGTCTGCTCCGCGCCGAGATCGAAACCCCGGGCGCGCACGAAGACGTTGTTGGGGCCGGTCATCGTGAGATCGATGATGGAGTTGGGCGTCGCGCGCACCTGCGTGAAGCGATCGGTGTAGCCGGGCAGAATGCCCGCCGTGCCCGTGGTACCGACGGTCTGGTTCGTGAAAGCCCGCGTCTCGTAGCGGCGGCGGAACTTCTCGTTGTTGTCGACCGCAAAGGTGTTGAGCGTGAGCTTCGTCGTGGGCGAAAGGCGGTATTCGAGCTTCACATTGGCGCTGGCCTGATAGTGCGGGTTGTAGGTGTCGGTTGTGCGATAGTCCCAGACGTAGGCGGGCGTATTGGTGGTGTTTTGGAAATCGCGGTTGGTGATGAACCACGCGGTGGCGTGTTCGCTGTAGAACAGGTTGACGGCCACGCCGAGATTCCGTTCGCCGCCGAGGACATCGAAGATCTCCTGATAGCCGAGGTTCACGAGTGGATGCGAGCGGTGCCCGTCGATGAGAGGCACTTGCTGCGTGAAGGTCGGCTGCATGCGGCCGGAGAGATTATAAGTGATGCGGCGTTTTTCCTTCATGCTCAGCGGCGAACGGCTCTTCAGATTGATGGTGCCGCCCAGCGAATCCGGGCTGCGATCCGGCGTGTGCCCCTTGGTGAGCTCGATCTGGTCGAACATCGCGCTCGAATAAACGTTGATCTGCGTCGCGCGGCCCAGTCCGTCGTCGCGGCTCGTGAGGAGCACGCCATCCATCGTGACGGTGTTCAGACCCGCCGCCATCCCGCGCACCGTGAACGCGGTGACGAGACCGGATTCGTTCGGAACGGCGGCAACGCCGGGCAAATTGATCGCGACTTCGCTCGCGCTCATATTCGGCAGATTACCGAACGAATCCATCGCGGCGACGTTCTTGAGATTGGGGGCATTGCGCTGCGCGGTGATGGCGGCGGCCCCGCCCTCGCGCTCGCCGGAAACCTTGAAGCCCTCGAGCCGGTAGATGCTCGTCGTCAGATCGAAGTTCTGCACGGCGCGCTCCCCCGCCCCGACGGTCACAGGGCGGCGCAGGGTATCGAGGCCGATGTAGGAGACGACGACTTCGTGGGTGCCCGCCGGCACGCCGGTCAACCCATAGCGGCCGGTGTTGTCGGCGAGGGTGCTCAGGCCGAGCGCGACGATCTCGACGCGGCTGCCCTCGAGGAGATTGGTGGTCGCGGCGTTGCTGACCGACCCGGTGATCGTGCCGGTGGCGGCGGCCTCGGCCGCGCGGCTGGACGCTAAACCGGCGAGCGCGAAGAAGAGAGCGGCACAAAAACGAACGCAGGGCAGGAGGGCTTTCATGGGGGGGTTGATCATGTCGAACAGAGCGGGGCTGAGCACGAGGCGCTCGAATTTGGATCACGGTCCGCAGTTCAAAACGGCTCGACCGAATCCTACCCGTAGCCGCCATTGGCGTCTTTGGCTCGCCACGCAGCTTTTTTGTCCAATCGTGAACTCCGCCCACCGTTGCCTCACCCCCTGGTCAAGTCCCCACCCCATCCCTGCTCCCGTGCCCTGGTTAACCCGAGACATTGAACCGCTGTGGATCGCGCGTTATGATTACGAGCCGCTCTGGCACCTGCCGCCCCACGCGCACGACGACTACTTTCAAATTATCCTGATCGTGAGCGGAACGGGCGAAGCGACCCTCGGGGGAGAACGCCGCACCTTCGGCCCCGGCCAGCTGCTACTCCTTCGGCCGCGGCTCGTGCACAGTCTGACCGCGGGGTCGCACGAACCGGTGCGGACCCTCGACACCAAGTTTCTCGTGCAGCGCAAGAATCTCCGCACGGCGTGCCAGCGGCTCGCCTCGTTCCACCCCCGCGTCGACGAACGGGCGGTTGCGCTCCTCGAAGCGATTCACGCCGAAGCGCGCCGTCATGGACCTTTCTCCAACGCGCTCTGCCAATCCCTGTTCGCCCAACTGCTGCTGCGTTTGCTCGAAAACGGGACGGACGAAAGCGCCGTCCGGGTGCCGGCAACGCCCCTTCCGCCCCCGGTCTACCCCAGCGCCCACGACGACCTTGCCCAGCGTCTGGAGCGTTATCTGCGTGAGAACTGCGCCCAGCCCCTCGACCAACAGAAACTGAGCGCGGCTTTGCATTACAGCTACCGCCATCTCCACAACGTCTGGCTCAAGCACCATCGCGAATCCCCGCTGCAAGCGCTCTGGCGCTACCGCGTTGACCGCGCCACGCAGCTGATCCGCTATTCGGACTACGCGCTGAAACGCATCGCCGAGCTCACGGGCTTCGCGACGGTGCACCATTTTACCCGGGTGTTCACGCGCATCGCGGGAATTTCCCCCGCGCGCTGGCGCGAACGCGAACGCACCGGCGTGCGCCAGGACATCGCGATCCGCCCCGGCTTCGTGAACCCGGCGCTCACGATCCAGACGACGACCACCACCCGGGCACGCCCGATGGCGAAGCGCTGACGCCGCCCGAGGCAACCCCCGCATCGCGCCTCCGCCGCGCCCGTCTTTCGCCCTCCCCTGCCGCGGCCTCGACACCTCCGGCCTTGTGCCGAGCGCCCGGCGGCGTTTCCTCTCCTGCCCGATGAACCTCTGCATCGCCGTCCCCGGCCTCAGCCCCAGCCAACGCGCCCGGCTCCACGCCGCGCTCCCGGCCCACACGCTCGCCTTTTGCGCCGAACGGCCCGCCGCAGAAACACGCGCCGCCGTCGCCGCCGCCCACGTCGTCTTCGGCAACGTCCCCGCCGCGTGGCTCGCCGCCGCCCCCGAGCTCCGCTGGGTGCAGCTCGAATCCGCCGGCGTCGACGCCTACCTCGCCCTCAACACCCCGCCGCGCGCCGCACCCGTGCAGCTCACGAATCTCGCGGGTTTCTTCGACCGCGCCGTCGCCGAGGCCGCGCTCGCCGGCCTCCTCGCCTTCTATCGTCAACTCCCGCGGCTCCTCGGCGCGCAGCCCCAATCGCGCTGGATCAAGTCCGAGGTCGAACCCGCCATCCGCGCTCTTGATGGCCAGCGCGTCCTGATCCTCGGCGCCGGCGGCATCGCGCAGCGCCTCGCGCGGCTGCTCGCGGCCTTCGACGCCCCCGTGCAATTTTTCGCCCGCACTGCTCGCACCGGTGCGCTCTCCACGCCCGCCGAACTCGACGCCGCGCTCGCCACCACCGATCTCCTCCTCAACACGCTGCCGCACACCCCTGCGACCATCGGCTTCCTCAACCACTCCCGCCTTGCCCGCCTCAAGCCCGACGCCGTCGTCTGCAACGTCGGCCGCGGCTCCACCCTCGACGAAATCGCGCTCGTCGCCCTGCTCAACTCCGGCCACCTCGGCGGCGCCGTGCTCGACGTGACGGCCCTCGAACCGCTCCCCACCGACAGCCCACTCTGGCGTCATCCCAAAGTTCTCCTCACGCAACACACCGGCGGCCGCTTCCCCGGCGAAACCGACCGTAAGCTCGACGTGTTCCTCGCCAACCTCGCGCGCTTCGAGCGCGGCGAGCCCCTCGCCTCTGTGGTCGAGACCGGGCGGGGCTATTGATCGTTCCGCGGGGGAGGCGCCGGCCTGCCGGCGATCCGCGCTGGGGGCAGCCGGTGCGAGGGGCCATCGCCGGCCAGTAAGCCTCCTGCCCCAAGTCCACCCCCGACTCCGGCCACGCTCACCGCCCCTCGCGCCGATACACCGCGCGGCCCTCGATCCACGTCTCGAGGACGCGCGTGTCTTTCAGGTCGTCGATCGGGCACGCGAGGAGGTCGCGATCGACGATGATGAAGTCGGCGCGTTTGCCGACCTCGAGCGAGCCGAGGTCCTTTTCCCAGAGGAGCAGGTGCGCGTTGTTGCGCGTGTAGAACTCGATCGCCTGCCGCCGCGTGAGCGCCTCCTCGGGGTGGAGCTGGCCTTCATACCATTTCGCGCGGCGGGTGATCGTCGTCCACATCGCGAGGAAGGGATTGTAGGGGTTGATCGCGCGGAGATCGCCGATCTTCAGCATGTGATCCGAGCCGCCGCCCGTCATGCCGCCGGCGGCGAGGATGCTCTTCAAGGGCTGAAACCACCGCAGCCGGTCGTAGCCGAACTGCTGCACGAGCGTGCGCGTGTCGAGGTGCAGCCAGATCGGCTGGATATCGAGCACGACGCCGAGTTTCGCCGAGCGCTCGACACTCGCCTGCGTCATGAAATTTGAGTGGGTGATACCCATGCGCAGATCGCGGATCGGTTGCTCGCGGTTCACCGTCTCGTAGGCATCGAGGAGCAGCGTGCCCGCCGCGTCGCCTACCGCGTGCGCCGTGAACTGCATGCCATGCCCGGCCACGCGCCGCACCATCGTGAGTAACTGCTCGGGCGGGACGTTAAGCACGCCACGATAGGCGTCGTCGCGGATGCCGTAGTTTTCGTTTTTGCCCCAGGGCTGCAGCATGTAGGCGCTGCCCGTGAGCATGCCGCCATCGAGCCAAATTTTCGTGCCGATGAGGCGCAGCCACGCGTCCGGCGCGCGGTGCGGGCTCGCCGCGATGCCGTCGATCGCCGCGAGGATCGACGACATCGCGCCCACGGTGGGAAACGTCTGCGACATCGCGACGCGCACCGTCAGCGCATCGTCGGCGCGCAGTTGCTCGTAATGCCGGATCGAGTCCGCGGTCACCCCGCGGTCGCACACCGCCGTGAAACCGATCTGGTTGTAGTCGCGCAACAGCGCCTGCAGCCGCTCGCGCTGCTGCGCAACGGTGGGCACCCGGCCCGTTTCACCCATTTTGATGGCGCGCGACAGACCGCGCACGAGGCCCGTCGGCTCGCCCGCGGCGTCTTTTTCGAGATAGCCCGGCCCGCCGTCGGTCACCGTCCACGCGCGGTCGAAGCCGCATTTTTTCAGCGCGAGCGTGTTGAGCATGTTGTCGGGCCCGGTGCGGAAATTCACCGCGTGCTGCGGTGCGACGGCATCGAGCTCCGCTCTCGTCGGAAAGCGCGATTCCTCCAGCCGCGTGATGAACACCTGTTGCAGCGAGATCCAGCCGCCCGCCGGCACCACGCGCGTGCGCGCCGCGATGTAATCGAGCACGTCGCGGAGGGTCTCCATCGGCGGAATCTCGTGGTCAAACTCGAACACGGCCGCCGCCGGGGCGTGCACGTGGGAGTCGATCAACCCGGGCAGCACCATCCGCCCGCCCAGGTCGTGCAGCGCCGTGACTCCCTCGCGGGCCAGCGCCCGCATCTCGCGCGTCGTGCCCGTCGCGACGATTTTCCCCCCGCGCACCGCGAACGCCTCGCGCACCCTGAACTCCGCGTCGGCCGTCACGATCTTCCCGCCGACAAAAACGGCCGCCGGCGGCTCTTGCGCCACGCCCGACGCGACCGAGGTGAGCACTCCGAAGAAGATAGAGAAAAGGCGCATGGGGGAAAACCGTCCGACGCCGCGGGGCGGCGGTGAGGTGGGGAGCATGCGCGCTTTCGCGTGCATTTCAATTCCGCCGTTGCTGGGGCCCACCGTTCGCGAACAGGCTCCGGCTCGCCCCTCAGCCTCCCGATGCCCTCCCCTGCGATCTCCCGCCGCCACTTCACCGCCACGGTGGCCCTCGGTGCCACGGCCCTCGCGGTCCGCAGCCGCGCCGCCGCCGCGCCGGGGCCGATCGCGGGCATCGAGAAAGTCACCCTGCTGCGCGGCCGCGACGGTCGCGGGCCGACGTGGTTTCATCCGCGCGCCTGCGTCGTGCCCGGTCGCGCCGGCGCACCCGACACGGTCCTCCTGACGCTCCAGACCATCGCGGGCTCCGACTATTTCGGCCCGCTCCACTGGATGACGTCGACCGACACCGGGCGCACGTGGACGCCGCCGCAGGTGCTTCCGCCCCTCGGGCGCGTGCCCGCGGCCGGCGGCGCCGAAGAAGGCGTGTGCGACGTGGTCCCCGAATGGCACGCGAAGTCCGGCACCGTCCTCGCGATGGGTCACAACGTTTTCTACAAAGGTCCCAAGTTCTCCGCGGACCAGCCGGCACGCTGGCCCGTCTACGCCGTGTGGCGCGACGGCACCTGGGGTCCGCGCCGCAAACTCGCGTGGCCCGATCCCCGCGGCGCGCAGATCTACTCCAACGGTTGCGGCCAACGCGTGGTGCTCCCCAACGGCGACCTCCTCATCGCCCTGACCTACGGCGCGACCAAGGCCCAGCCGCGCTCCGTCACGAGCGTGCTCTGCTCCTTCGACGGCGACACGCTCGCGATCAAGCGCACCGGCTCCGAGATTACCCACGACCAAGGCCGCGGCCTGCTCGAGCCCTCGCTCACCCTGTGGAAAAACCGTTGCTACCTCACGATCCGCGCTGAAGACGAACGCGGCTACGTGTCCACCAGCGACGACGGCCTCGCGTGGTCGCCCAAACAAACCTGGCAATGGGACGACGGCGAACCGCTCAGTCTCTCCACCACTCAACAACACTGGCTCCCCCACTCCGACGCGCTCTGGCTCGTCTACACGCGCAAAGATCCGAGCAACGTCAACGTGCTCCGCTGGCGCGCCCCGCTCTGGATAGCGCAGGTCGATCCGCGCACGCTCCGCCTGATCCGCGCCACCGAGCGGGTCGTGCTCCCACTCGTCGGGGACGGCGTGAACGCCCCGAACCGCGTCGCGATCATGGGCAATTTTCACCCGCTCAACGTCACGCCCGACGAATCGTGGGTGACGGTCGGTGAATGGCAGCCCAAGAACGGCATCCACGGCGACCTGCTGCTCGCCCGTATCCGTTGGACGAAACCCAATTTGCTCGCCGCTCCCCACTGATTTTTTTCCGAAATGAAAACGCCCCGCCTCACCCCGCGCCTCGCCGCCCTCGTTGCGCTGCTCGCCCTCCCCTGCGCGGCCGCCTTCGCCGCGACGCCGCCGACCACTCCGGCCCCCAACGCCGCCGACCGCCTGTTCGCCGAGTATTTCCGCAGCGAGACGGCACGCCTCGCGGCCGGTTCGCTCGCGGACGTGAAAACGCTCGGCGACTGGACCGCCCGCCGCGCGCAATATCGGGAGGAACTCTTCGAGATGCTCGGCCTTTCGCCCCGCCCCGCGAAGACCGATCTCAAGGCCACGATCACGGGCCGCGTCGAACACGCCGAGTTCACCGTCGAGAACCTCCACTTCCAGTCGCTGCCGGGCCTCTACGTGACGGCGAATCTCTACGTGCCAAAAAATCTGACGGGCCGCGCCCCCGCGATTCTCTACGCCTGCGGTCACGCCGAGGTGAAAGACGGCAAAGCGAGTCTGGGGAATAAGACCGGTTACCAGCACCACGGCGCATGGTTCGCGCGCCACGGCTACGTCTGCCTCATGATCGACACGATCCAACTCGGCGAACTCCCGGGCGTGCACCACGGCACACGGCGCTTCGGGCAATTTTGGTGGAATTCCCGCGGCTACACCCCCGCCGGCGTCGAGGCCTGGAACGGCCTCCGCGCCCTCGACTACCTCCAATCGCGCCCCGAGGTCGACCCCGACAAAATCGGCATGACCGGCCGCTCCGGTGGCGGCGCCTACACGTGGTACACGGCCGCGCTCGACGACCGCATTAAGGTCGCTGTCCCCGTCGCCGGCATCACCGATCTCCACAACCACGTGGTCGACGGCGTCGTGAAAGGTCACTGCGACTGCATGTTCATGGTGAATACCTATCGCTGGGACTACGCGAAACTCGCCGCCCTCCTCGCTCCGCGCCCGCTCCTCCTCGCCAACTCCGACAAAGACACGATCTTCCCCCTCGACGGCGTGCTGCGCGTCCACGGCGAACTCGCCCGCCTTTACGCGCTGCATCAGGCCTCCGACAGACTCGGCCTGCTCATCACCGAAGGTCCGCACAAGGACACGCAGGACCTGCAGGTGCCGGCCTTCCGCTGGTTCAACCGCTGGCTGAAAAACGCGCCCGACCAACTCGTCCGCGTCGCCGCCGAAAAACTCTTCGATCCCAAACAGCTCCGCGTCTTCCCCGCGGGCGCGCACCCCGCCGACGAACGCACGACGAAAATCCACGAGACCTTCGTGCCGCTGGCCGCGCCCGCCCTCCCGACCGATGCCGCCGCCTGGGCGCAACAGCGCGACGCGTGGCTGCGGGCGCTGCGCGAAAAATCCTTCCGCGGCTGGCCCGCCGTCGAAGAGCCGCTGGCCCTCGCCCGCCGCGACGCCCCCGCTGCGCCGGGCACCGAGACGTGGGACTTCGTGACCCAGGGCCCCCTCCGCCTCCCGTTCACCGTGCGACGTCCCGGCGGCGGCGCGCCCGTGAAACGCGTGTTCCTCCACGTGCTCGACCGCGACGAAGCCGTTCCCGCCGCGCCCGCGGGCCCGGCCGACGCGGCCGTCGTGCGTTTTTTCCCGCGCGGCCTCGGCCCGACCGCTTCGGCGCTCGCCGCCGCCGATCAAAACGAAGTGCGCCGCCGCTACCAACTCCTCGGCCAAACCGCCGACGGCATGCGCGTCTGGGACATCCGCCGCGCCGTCGCCGCCCTGCGCACCCGCGAACTCTTCGGCGACGCGCCGATTTACCTCAGCGGCGTGCGCGACCAGGCCGTCAACGCCCTCTACGCTTCGCTGTTTATCGATGGTCTCGCCTCCGTCGAGTTGGTCGCCCCGCCCGCCTCGCACCTGGCCGGTCCGGACTATCTCAACGTGCTCCGTTTTCTCGATATCCCGCAGGCCGCCGCCTTGGCCGCGGAACGCCAGCCCGTGCAATGGACGCAGAGCCACCGCGAAGACTGGTCGTGGACGGCGAAGGCGGCCCAGACCCTCGGGTGGGCGCCGGACCGGCTGCAGTGGTGATACCAGCGTCTCCTCGGTTTCAGACTTTGCCTTGGTCGGCCCGCCCGGTGGACGGGCAACCGGGCCAACGGCCGGGCCTACCGTCTAAAAACCACAGGGCTTGCGGATGAGATCCGTCGGCGTCGCGGGAGGCCCGGTGGCGTCGGGGCCGATCAGTTCACGTCGTAAACTTCCACCAGGGTAACGCCGCCGGCTTCGCCCACGCCGGTGACGACCGCCGTGTAAGCTCCCGGCGCCAGCGTGACCAGCAACGCGGCATCGAGACTGCCCTCGGCAAAAGCGAACGCTCCGGACCGCACGGCCGTCGCAGCCACCGCGGCCGGGCTCCGACCGAGCGCCCAGTCATCGTTCTGCGCCAGCAGGGTCGCACCGCGGTAGAGCGCCAACCCCGGGTCCGCGAGGGCTTGGGCCACGCCGAGCGCGCCGAGCGCCGGCCCGGCAGCGCGGATGAGCACGCGGCGCGGCTGGGTGCCGCCGAGGACGAAACCCGCGATGAGGGGCGTCCCCGCCGAGACCTCGCCGCGCGTCGCGACATTGATCAGCCGCGGGCTGCCCACTGTGGCGGGACCCGCCGTGAGGTCGTAGACTTCCACCAGTCCGACGCCCGAGAGTCCACCCACGCCTGATACGTTCGCCGTGTAGCCGCCGCCCGCAGGCGGCACGGCAAACACGAGCGACGCATCCTTGCTCCCGGCGGGCAGGCCGAAGGCGCCGGCCAAAGGAAAGGCCGTGGCATCGGTCCAGTCGTTGTTCGCCGCGACGGCGGCGGATTCACCGGCGGGAAAAAGGGCGAGTTGCGGATCGGCGAGCGCCCCCGGCACACCGAAGGGCGTGAGGGCCGGACCGATCGCACGCACCAGTAGCCGCAGGCCCCCGCCGGAGGTCACAAAACCGGCGATCAGCTGGGCTCCCCCGGTTTTCACGGCGCCGCGCGTCGCGAGGTTGACGAGCCGCGCATCGCTGTTGGCCACCGGTGTGTCGGGAGCATACAGGGTCGCTCCGCCGAGCAAGTATTTGGCGCGGAAAAACCGCGCGCGGCCGGCGGGGTAGTCAAAGAGGCCCTGCGCTGGCGCCGGGACGAGCGCGGCCGGATTCGCGAGGGCCGGGGTCCACGTCACGCCGTCGGCGGAGTTCTCAAAATTCACCGCGACGTCGGTCCGGCCGGCCGCGCGCCGGTCGCCCAAGGCGGCGCCAACCGAACCCGGCGCGAAATACAGGCCGCTACCGCCTTCGGCCGCGCGCGGGTCCGTGCCCTGGGCGTATTCGAGCAGATTGGCGTAGCCGTCGCCGTCGGGATCAGCGGCCAGTCCGCTTCGGTTGCCCTCGGCCAGTTCCGCCCGGTTGAACCGCGCCACCCGCCACGTCTCGAAGCCGGGGGCTTCCGCGAGCGCAAACCGCACGGCAAAAGGATCCGCGTCGCCGGTACGCGTATCGCACCACGCCGCGAGCGCCGGCTGGCCGGGGCCCAGCGGAGCCACCAGGCCGAGATAGTCGCCGAGCATGTAGCCGCGCGAGGTGGGCGTGGCACGGCGGAGGTCGCTCGATTTGTCCGTGAGCCGGAGGTTAGCCCCCCAGGTCGCGCCGCCGTCCAGCGAGACCGCGGCATAATGGTCGACCGCCGGCAGGGCGGCCGTCGCGTGCCGGCGGTCCATCCATACGACCGTGACGCCGCGGCCGTCGGGTGTGACCGCCACCGCGGGATTCATCACGGAGACGCCGGCCGGCTGGTCACTCACCACCACCGGGGCCGACCACGTGACGCCACGATTGGCGGATTTGATGACCAGCACGCGCGGCGAACCGCCCACGACCGCCGTGTAGCAAACGAACACTTCGCCGGTCGTGCGGGCCGCGGCGGCGCCGATCAGAAAAACGCCGTCGCGCAACTCCGGATCGTCCCAGCCGACCACGCTGGAGACCGCGAGGTTGGACCCGGCCGGCCACGTCCGGCCGCCGTCGGCCGACACCTTGGATTCGATCCGAAAATTGGCGACGCTCGTAGTGGGCGTGAGAAAGGTGATGTAGGGCACGAGGAGCGCGCCGTCCGGCAGGAAGAGGGGCTGGCTCGCCTGATTGACCGACGTGAACGAGGTGAGGTTCACCCGCGGGCTCCACGACTCCCCCCGGTCGTCGCTGACCGAGGACTCGAGGAAATTGAAATTACCGGAGAAGGTCGTCCACGTAACGGCGATACGCCCGGGGTTGGGCGCGCCGGGCAGGTCGTTCACCGCCATCCAGTTTTTGTCGAGCATCACGGTCGAGTCCAACGACAGGGCGACCGTGACGGGCGGGAACCACGACGCGCCGCCATCGACCGAGCGACTCACCACGACGGCGGACTGACTGAAGGCGTTGTCGAGCGAGCCCAGCGTGTTGAGGTAGAGATCGCCCTGCGGACCGATGCCGGCGACGGGGTCGGTGGCCCGCTGAAATCCGCCGCCGGTCGCCACGGTGAGTCGCGGGATCAATGCCCGCGTCCACGAGAATCCGCCGTCGCGGGACAGCGCATAACCGCAGCCCACGGCGCCGCCATCCGCGGTGAAGCGGCCTTCCTGAAAGGTTGCGAGGAGCACCTCGGGATCGACGGCGCTGCGCGCGAGGTGCGGCTCCGCCTGACCGCGCTGGGCCGCGGGGAGCGCGGCCGGATCGTCGCCGAGCCGGACGTTGGCGCCCACGCGGGCGTCGAGGACGACGGGGGCGCGACCTTTGCCGAGATCGGGAAACTCGCCGGCGCGGGCGACGTTCCGCGCGGCCGGGGCCCCGGCCGCGGGCTGCACGTCGCGGGCGGCGAAGACGCCGCCGGAAAGCATGTCGGGGTCGATCCCGGACCGGTCGGCCGGCGCCGCCGCGCGGCCCATCGGGCCAAGCGCGACCGCAATCACCACAACGAGCGCAGATCTCATGACCGGAGGGTGGCTACAAGTCGCGCGCGTGCAAATTCATGAACGTCCCACCGCCCGCCGTCGCGACGAGCCCGAGGGCGCCGCGGGCCGGCGCGCCCGCGGCGAGGGCGAGTTCGGCCGGCGCCTGCGCATCGCGCTGCACGCGGATTTTCCCGCGGCGCACGGTGATGGTGAAACGGCTGAATTTTCCACCCGCCGCGCCCGCGAGCGCAATCGTCGTCCCGCGAAACGTCAGCGCCGCATCCGCCGCCGGCATGCCGGCCGCGGCCTTGGGCGGCTGGAAATCGACGATGAACTCGGCGTCGGCAAACTCCGCCTCTGTCGTGAGCGGCGCGGTCGAACCGCCGCCGGCCCCGGGCTTCAACACCAGTTTTTCGCCCCCGACCGACCACCGCGCGGCCACTTCCGCGCCCGTGCGCCAACCGCGCAGATCGACCGCATTGAACATCGTCCGCCAGCCCGGGTCGACCGGTGCCGTGTTGTTCTCGTTCGCTCCCGTCGACGGGAGTTCCTTGATGCGCAGGTTCCGAAATTCCACCGGTGCGCCCTCGGATTCGAGCGCGAGGTAGCCCTTGCGGTAGTTGGCGTTGTCGCCGCCGCTGATCTCCTTGCCATTCACGTGGAGGCGCAGCGCGCCTTGGTTGGCGACGATGCGGTAGTGGTTCCATTCGGGCGACGGCTTGCTGCGGTCCTCGGTGGGGAAACTCCGTTTCCCGTTTGTTTTGCCCACGTAGTCCATCGTCGCCCCGTGGATCGCGAAGACATCGCCGTGCGTCGTGAACCCCTCGGACTTCTTGCCGTTCTTCTTCTCGAAATCCTCGGCGTAGCCGTGGTCGAGGATCTGCACCTCGATCCCGCGCAAAAACGGCACGCCCGGTGCGTTGATCGGCGAGCCCCACGCGAAGAAACCGGAATTGCCGCTGCGCTGGAGGTGGCGCCACTCGAGTTCGACGATGAAGTTCTCGTATTGCTTCACCGTGCGCAGCCCGCCGACCGGTTGGCCCGTGCAGTAGATTTTCCCATCGCGCACGCTCCAGGTCTCGGGCGCGCAATTGATGTTGGTCCAGCCGCTGAGATCGCGCCCGTTGAACATCGGCACGAAGCCGTCGGCGTCGGGTGTCGCGGTGGGCTGGGCGGCGAACGCCGGCAAAAGGGCGGCCGCGATCGCGGCCAGGGCGAGGGGAAGGACGAGCGGGGTTTTCACCTCGTCACGAAAGAACGATGGCCCCACTGCGGCAAAGCAAATGCGCCCGGTTAGTCCCGAACGGAGGGGCGCTTTCCCAGCGCCCAGGGAGGCCGGCGGTTGGAAACCGCCGCTCCGTTAATTACCCTCAGGCTCGGTAAACGTCCACGCCACTTGGCCCGCCTGCACGGAGGCTACCGCGAAGCGCCCGGCCAGCGCCCGCCCGCCCGCGTCGGCCGCGAGCACCCGTGTGCCGCCCGCAGGTTCACTCGTCACATAGTCCGTGCCTAGCGCCGTCTCGATCGAGAGTACGCCCGCCGCCCGCCACGCGACGCTGCGCACGAAGGCCCGGCCATCCGACACGCCCTCAAACACCGAGACGAACAACCGCGGAGCGGCGCCCTCCGTACGCCGCACGATATAGGGCAACGTCGCGCCGACGTCGGAGTTCTTCCAATCGCGTTGGCCCCAGCCGTCCGCGATCCACGCGCGCTCCCCGGGCTGGCTCACGTTCCACGCCACACACGTTTGGTTCGCCCCGGTTTCCCAACTCACGCGCCAGACGTCCTCACCCTCCAGTGCTCTCACGCGCGTGAAGTCGTAGAGTTTCTTCGCCGCCGACTCCTCCTGCGCCGCCCGGTCGACAATCTCCGCCGTCGGTGCCGCCGCATGGTAGACGAAATCCTGCGTGCGCCCACCCTGCACGCGGAAAAAATCCACGACGTAGCTGCGGCCCGCGCCATGATCGATGATCGCTGAGGTCCGCCGATACTCCGGCGTCTCTGGGTAGGCCCGCGACGTCGCCTCCATCACTTTCACGTGCTCGGACGTGCGGAAAAACACGACGTCGCCGCCCCGCGCCTTCGTCCGCTGATCCTTTTCGTCGATGACGACCGTGTTGTGCGCGACGGTGCGGGACGCCTGGTGTTTGCGCGGGTGATCCCAGAGGTAGCCGAGGTCGGAGAGGAGCTCGCGGCCGTTTTTCCAATAAGAGAGGTTGAGGCTGTCGTAATGATGATGATTGGCCCAGTGGCTCGCGCTGAGGAGCAGGAGGCTTTCGCGGCCATCGGGACCGGTCCGCAGGTGACCGATGCGCAGTTCGGGCGAGCACCAGTCCGGCAGCACCACGGGCGGCGCCGGTTTATTTTCCAGGCCGGGCTCCCGATAGTAGAGCGCGAGCGGAGCGTAACCTTTCGCGAGATCGGCGCCGCACGTCTCTTTGAGCAGCGCGAGATAGTCCGGACGCTCGGGGTAGTTGGCCACCATCAGCTCCAGGAAGTTGGAACCGAGCCGCGTGTCGCGGTAGGAGTCGGCATAGGCGGGAAACGTCAGGTCGCCCTGCAGGCCGCGAAAACAGTTTGCCCACACGCGCTCATACGCCGTGCCGTGGTAGAGGTCGGTCGCCACGCGGCGCCGCCCGTCCGGCCCGCGGTAGCCGGCCGGCTCCGAGTAGCCGCGCAACGCCTGCGGCATATCCCAGATGTTATGGAGCGTCATCATCGCGTAGGCGGGCGATTCCGAGGTCGTCCCATCGGGCAAGAACCATTCGTCGATCGTCTGCTGAAACCCATCCCAGCCGAACCGCACCAGCCCGGGATGGCCCACGCACAGGCCGACGAGCGCGGCGGCCGTGCGGTTGCCGACGGACTTGTTGTTGATCTGCTGGTCGCTCACCAGGAGCACCGTGCCCTCGAGCAACAGATCGCGTTCGATCAGCCGGCGCTCGGCGTCGGAGTAGAGCGGCGTGCCGTCGGCCGCCTGCGCATTGCAGGTGAAATCGTAGGCCTCCGTCACCCGCCGCACGAACCCCGATTCCTGCCCGCCGCCCGTGGCCCGCCCCGCCGTCCAGTAACCCGTGTGCAGGCGGCGATCCGGGACATTGGGCGGCGGGCAGAGCTCCGCTTCCGGAAGTTGGGTGATCGCCTGCGCCGCGATGCGCGGGTCCAGGTCCGCGTATTCGCCGTAACCGCTGTGCACAAGCCAGCGCGGATAACACGCGGCGAAGCGCAGCAAGATTTCCCGCACCCCGCCGGCCGCCGCCACGTCGCCCGTCAGCAGATGGGTCTCGGCCAGCGTGCGCGCGACGCCAGCCAGGTAGCCGACCTTGTGGGCGCGGATCGCCGCCGTGAAACTCGGCCGCCCCGTCTTGTAGCCGAACACCGCAAACGGCTCGCCGCCGTAAAACGTGAGGGTTTGCGGCAGCCCCCACTTCGTCTGGAGCGCGATACTCTCGGGGTACTTCGCGTGCGGGAAAACCGTGCGGCACACCTGGCAGGCGAGCTGTTCGGGCGCGCTCTCCCGCCAGTTCCACTGCCCGTGCGGATGCCCGGGCTTACCTTGGTCGCGACACGCGGGACACGGCGTGAACTTCGTGTCACCCGGCGTGGTCTCCGGAATCATCGCCCGCAAATACTCGGGCGTGAGTTTGCCGACATTCGCCCGCGTGCTGCGCTCCAACCCCGCGAGATAGGTCTTCGCCCATGCGTAGCGCGTCAGATTTTCCCGCGCCCGCACCACATCGGACGGCTTGAACGCCCCGCTCGGATGCACGACGCCAACGCGAAATTTATCGGCGTCGCTCCAGTCGAACCGCACCTCGGGCTGGGCGGCCGGCGTCCGCGCCGGCGCGGCGAGCGAGACCAGGGCGAGGAGGAGGACTCTCAGCGGGGCGGGGGACGACATGGAGGCGGGGGCGGAGGCGACGGGGAAAGCTGGGGGTTGCGGCGATTCGTTGCACGCGCAAAGGCTCGACGCCCGGAGGCGGTGCGTTGAAATCGTGCCCGACTCCTCCCCCGACCATGAATCCCACCCGCCGCGCGTTTATCCACCAGACCGCCCTCCTCGCCGCCGCGGTGCCGTGGGCGAACGCCGGGCTCACGGCGGCGGAGCGCGTCGCGCCCGGCACGGGCACGCCGCCGCCGCCCGCCGGCGGGGCGTTGCGAGAAATCCTGTTCACTCCCGGCAACCTCACGGAACGGAAAAATTGTTACGCCCGCTTCGAACCGCTGCAGAAGCCCGCGCAAAATCCTGTCATGACCGCGGAGATGCCGTGGGAAAAAGGCGGCATCGCCTGGGGCAGCGTGCTGCGCTCGGAGGTCGACGGGAAATTCAAGTTTTTCTACAGCACGGATTTTCCCGGAGTGCAGCAAGGCGCGGTGCTCGTGGATCATTCCCTGCAGGGGAAAAACCACTGCGTCGTCTGCTACGCGGAATCCGACGACGGCCTCGTCTGGCGGCGCCCAGCGCTCAACCTGCATTTCGCCGACGAGTTTCCCGGCAACAACATTATCCTGCAGTGGGCCTCCTACTACAACGACTCGCCCTCGGTGATCGAAGATCTCTCCGAGCGCGATCCGCAGCGGCGCTACAAGCTGATGATGTTTCACCTCGATCCGACCAACCGCGACCTCAACGGCTGCGCCCTGTTCGTCTCGCCCGACGGCCTGCGCTGGACGTTTACCGGCACGGTGCTCCCCGCGCAGGACGCGGCGTGCCTCTGGCAGGACCGCCGCACCGGCCGTTACTACGCGTTCCTGAAGGACCGGCTCGGCAACCACCGCAGCCGGATGCTCGCGCACAGCGACGATTTTAAGACGTGGAGCGAGCCGCAGTGGATCTTCACGCCCGACCACGGCGATCACGACGGCACAAATTTCTACAACCAATCCGCGTTCACGCTCTGCGGCCGCACCCTGGGCTTTCTCAACGTCTACGACGTCACCACGCAAACGACTTGGGTCGAATTGATCGAGAGCGGCGGCCACCACGCGTGGCACCGCATGCCCTCGCGCCCACGGCTGCTCCAGCCCGGCCCGCCCGGGGCCTACGACAGCGGCGGCGCTTACGTCGGCCTCGCGGAACCGATCCTCGTCGGCGACGACTACCGCTACTATTACTACGCGTCCGCCGACCGCCACGACGCTGCCGACACCGGCGGCAACCCGGCGCAACGTCCCTCGCTCGCCTTCGCCACCTTCCGCAAAAACCGCCTCGTCGGCCAGCAAACGGAACACGACGGCTCCTTCGCGACGCTGCCCTTCGTGTGTCCCGGCGGCCGGCTCTTCCTCAACTTCGTCTGCTCGGGCGAAGTGAGCGTTTCGATCAAGCGCCCCGGCTACGGTGGCGACTACGAGCATTTCACGCCCGCCGACTGCGTGCCCGTCACCGGCGACCACCTCCGCCGCGAAATCGTCTGGAAAACGCAGCGCACGCTCGACGCCCTCAAGGGCAAATCCATCCGGCTCAGAATTTCCGGCCGCAACGTCGTCGCCTACAGCGCGGCGATCGAGGCATAACCCGAGCCCGACCGCCGAGCGGGACGGGTGTCGGCGGGCTGCCGCTCAGGCCCGACAACCGCTGCGTCCGCCTGACGGAAAAGGGCGGACGACGCGCCCTCCGCTTTTCTTAAAATCGTTGCAAGCAGCACCTGCACGGTACCGCACCTTCCCGCCCGGCCGTTGTCCGAGCTCGCACCGCCACTGGGTGCGTCTGCGTCGGCGCGGAGCACCGGAGGAACCACGGTTCCGCTCAGCTCCAGAGCATTCTTTTGGGATCAACACCCCATATGACCGTTTTGCGCGAGGGGGCACAATGGCCCCCGATGAAACCAAAGGTGCCGTCGCGCTTGTTCGGATCTGCCCCGGAGGCATTGCCCGGCGGGAAAATCACGGGCCCCCGGGCCGGCCTGAATCCGGCCTTGAAGCCGGTGGCTTGGCCCGCCCCAGCGTCGAGGAGCGGCGGAAGCCGCCGGGCCGCACGCCTCGCCGGACGCGGGGTGCCGCCCAGCCTCGCGGCGGGAGCTTAAAAACGCTGTGCAGACTCTCTCGCTACGCTGGCCAACGTGGAGGGCCGGACAAACGCGCCCGCGCGCAACCGAGCCACCGCTGCGGGCCGAGCTGTTTGGGGTCGAGCAACTCGCGCGCCATGCCCGGGCCCTGGCCGCCGACCACACCGTCATCACCCAAAATCGCTCGAATCATCTGTTGGCGCGTTTGGACGGAAACGAGCAGAGCTTACGGGCCTTTCACCGCGCGACCCTGGCCGTCGATCCGAGCCGGCACATCACCCCGGCCGCCGAATGGCTCCTCGACAATTTCTACCTCATCGAAGAGCAGATCCAACTGGCGCGGCGGCATCTGCCTCGCGGATACAGCCGGGAACTGCCCCGCCTCGTGACCGGCCGGTCGGCCGGACTGCCGCGCGTTTACGACCTGGTGCTCGAGTTGATCTCGCACGCGGATGCGCAAATCGAGACCGAGCCGCTCGGCGCCTTCATCGCCGCCTATCAGACCGTGGCTTCGTTGAAGCTGGGCGAGTTGTGGGCCATTCCCATCATGCTGCGGCTCGGATTGATTGAGAATCTCCAGCGGATCGCCACCCGGCTGGCCGTCGCCCGGGAGGACCGCAATCTCGCGGACTTCTGGGTAGATCGCTTGCAGGACATGGCGGAAAAAAATCCGTCGCACCTCGTGGTCGTGGTGGCCGACATGGCGAAGTCCGCTCTGCCCCTCTCCAGTTCGTTTGTAGCGGAATTCTGCCAGCGTTTGTCCCGGCAAAGCCCGGCGCTGCATCTCGCGCGGAGCTGGCTGGAGCAACGGCTGGTTGAACAGGGGCAGTCGATCGAACAGCGGGTCCAACTGGAAAGTCAGAATCAGGCGGCCGACCAGGTCTCCGTGAGCCACAGCATTTCCAGCCTTCGCCTGCTGAGCGCCATGGATTGGAAGGCGTTCGTGGAGTCGCTGAGCCTGGTCGAACAGACCTTGCGCACCGACCCGGCCGGCGTGTATCCCCAAATGGATTTTGCGACGCGCGACCGCTATCGCCATGCGGTCGAATTTTTCGCCCGGCATGGCAAACGGCCGGAAGCGGACATCGCGCGGCACGCGATCCAGCTGGCCGCCGACCGGGCCCGGCTGGAGGCCGGCGACGGGCGGACCGCGCATGTGGGCTTTTATCTCATCGGGAATGGTCGCACGGCGCTGGCGCGGGCGGTTAAGGTGCGCTGGCCCTGGCGATCGACGGTTGAACGCAGCATCCACCGCTTTCCGCTGGCGTATTATGCGGGCGGCATTGCGGGCACCACACTGCTCGCGGTGGGCGGTTTTGTGCGGCTCGCCCAGACGCTGGAAGTGCAGGGCGGGAAACTGGTTTTTTTCACCCTGGTTTTCCTCCTTTGCGCCAGTCAACTGGCCGTGGCGTTGACGAACTGGCTGTCCACCCTGCTCGTGCAACCCCGCCCGCTCCCGCGGCTGGACTACTCCTCCGGCATCGATCCGGACGACCGCACGATGGTGGTCGTTCCCACGCTGCTCACGGGCGCGGAAGGCATCGTCCGGCTCCTCGAGACCCTGGAAATTCACTCCCTCGCGAACCGCGATCCGCACCTTCACTTTGCCTTGTTGACGGACTATCGCGACGCGCTGGAGGAAATTCTGCCGGAAGACCACGCGTTGTTGCAGCAGGCACGGGCCGGTGTCGCGCGGCTGAACGCCAAGTATCCGTCCGGGAACCAGACCGTGTTCTACCTGTTCCACCGCCCGCGGCGCTGGAACCCCGGCGAGGCCCGCTGGATGGGCTATGAGCGCAAGCGGGGAAAGCTCATGGCGTTTAACGAACTCCTGCGCGGCGGCGACCCCGCCGGCTTTTCCGCCATCGAGGGGGATACGTCCATTTTGCCGTCGGTGAAATATGTCATCACCCTCGACACCGACACCCAGCTCCCCCGCGAGGCCGCCCGCCGGCTCGTGGCCACCATGGCCCATCCGCTGAACCGTCCACGGTTTGACGCGACCCGCGGGATCGTCACCGAAGGCTACGGTATTCTGCAGCCGCGCGTGGGCGTGAGTCTGCCGAGCGCCCGACGATCCTGGTTTGTCCGGCTGTTCGCCGGCGACGCGGGGATCGATCCTTACACCCGGGAGGTCTCCGATGTGTATCAGGATGTTTTTTGGGAAGGCTCCTTCATCGGCAAAGGGATCTACGATGTGGATGCCTTCCAACGGGCCATGCACGGCCGTTGCCCGGAAAACACCGTGCTCAGCCATGATTTGCTGGAGGCCTGCCATGCCCGTTCCGCCCTCGTCACCGATGTGGAGTTCTACGAAGACCATCCTTCCCGCTACAACGTGGACATCGACCGGCGTCACCGCTGGATTCGCGGCGACTGGCAGATCACGCAATGGCTCCTGCCGCGGGTGCCCGGAGCCGACGCCCGCCGCATCGCCAATCCGCTGTCAGTGCTTTCGCAGTGGAAAATCTTCGACAACCTGCGGCGCAGCCTCGTCCCCACCGGACTGCTGTTCCTGATCCTCGGCTCCTGGCTGCTGCTCCCCGGCCACGGGGGCTTGGGCCCGCTGCTGGTCGTGACCATCATCACCCTCCCCGGACTATTGGCGGCGCTCGTCCACGGCGGCTGCAAACCGGCCGATCTGCCTTGGGCGATGCACCTGAAGGGCGTGGTGGGGTCGTGGGGCCGGCAACTCGCCCAGATCATCCTCACCCTCGCCTTTCTCCCCTACGACGTCCACGTCAGCCTGGACGCCATCGGGCGGACGCTGCTGCGCCTGTGGGTGACGCGGCGGCGGCTCCTCGAATGGCAAACCGCGGGCGACGCCGAACAGACCGCGCGGGCCAGCCTCGCCGGCTTTTATGCTACGATGTGGATCGCGCCAGTGGTCGCGTTGACCGCAGGATTTCTGCTGGCCTGGCGGCAACCGGGCGAATTGGCCCTGGCGCTGCCGAACCTCGGCCTGTGGCTGGCGGCCCCGTGGATCGCCTGGTGGATCAGCCAGCCCATCGAATCTGCGGCGCCGGATCTGTCGGCCGGGCAGCGGACTTTTCTGCGGCACACCGCCCGGAAGTCCTGGCACTACTTCGAAACGTTTGTCACCGCCCGGGAGAACTGGCTGCCACCCGACAATTTCCAGGAAGTCCCCGTCCCGACGGTCGCCTCGCGGACCTCGCCCACGAACATGGGGCTGGCGCTCCTGGCCAATCTGGCCGCCCGGGATTTCGGGTATCTTTCGACCGGCGGTCTGATCCAACGCACCCAAAATGCCCTCGCCACCATGCAAGGCCTCGAGCGGTATCGCGGGCACTTTCTGAACTGGTACGAGACCCGCACGCTCCGGCCCCTTTCCCCGCTCTATGTTTCCAGCGTGGACAGCGGTAACCTGGCCGGGCATCTCCTCACCCTCGGTTCCGGGCTGCGGGAACAGGCGGCCGAAAAAATTTTCTCGCCGCAGGTGTTCTCTGGGCTGCGCGACACCGTGCAGGTCCTCCGGGAACAGGTCCCGGAAAACACCGCCCTGGCCCGCCTTGACGCGGAGCTGGAGCCGGCGCCGTCCGGCCTGCGCGCGGCGTTTGTTTTGCTGCACAGCGCGGCGGACCAGACGACCCGGATCGCCCAGGCGCTGGCCGGGGCCGCGGCCGAAACCAAGGAGTGGGCGCAAACCCTGCAGCAGGCGTGCGCGACGCAGCTCGCGGACCTGCTTCACCTCGCGCCATGGCTGGCGCTTCCGGTTTCCCGCTCAGGCGGCTGGCTGGACGTGCAGCTGGCCCGGCTCGATCTGCCGCCCACGTTGCAGGCCGCCGCCCAGCTCGAACCACCGCCCGGTCCTTCGGCCGAAGACGGCGCGGACCACGTCGCCCTCTCGCGCTGCCTGCGCGAGGCCGGCGACCACGCGCGGCAACGCCTGCTCACGCTGGAAACCCTCGCGGGGCACTGCGACGAACTGGCCGCGATGGATTTTCTTTTCCTGTTCGACCGGAGGCGGGATTTGTTTTGCACCGGGTTCAACGTCAGCGAGCGCCGGCCGGACCCCGGTTTCTACGATCTGCTGGCCTCGGAAGCGCGCTTGTGCAGCTATATCGCCATTGCGTTGGGGCAGGTTCCGCAGGACCACTGGTTCTCGATGGGACGCCTGCTCGTCGCCTCCCGGGGGGAGCCGATCCTCGTCTCCTGGAGCGGCTCGATGTTCGAATATTTGATGCCGCTGCTGGTCATGCCGAACTACGAGAAAACGCTCCTCGACCACACCTGCCGCGCTGCGGTGAAACAGCAGATCGGATACGGAGATTCGCTCGGCGTACCGTGGGGCATTTCCGAGTCGGGCTACAACCGGACCGACGTGCAGCTCAACTATCAATACCGCGCCTTCGGCGTGCCCGGTCTGGGTTTGAAACGCGGCCTGGGCGAGGACCTGGTCATCGCACCCTATGCGACGGCGCTGGCCCTGATGGTCGCGCCCGTCGCCGCGTGCCAAAACCTCCAACGCCTGGCGGCCGAGGGACGCGCCGGTGCCTATGGGTTCTACGAAGCGGTCGACTACACGCCGGCGCGCCTGCGACCCGACGAAACCAGCACCACCATCCGGTCCTACATGGTGCATCATCAGGGCATGAGCCTGCTGGCCCTGGTGAACGTCCTGCACGACTGGCCGCTGCAACGGCGGTTCATGGCCTGTCCGATGCTCAAGGCCGCGGACTTGCTGCTGCAGGAGCGGGTGCCCAAGACGGCCGCGAGCGTGTTCGTGGAAGACCTGACGCCGGAAACATCGCCGATCCTCACCGGCGGCGGCGAAAGCGTGATGCGCGTCTTCACGGACCCTACGCCACCGGCCCCGGAAGTTCATCTTTTGTCGAACGGCCGCTACCATGTGGTGATCACCAGTGCCGGCGGCGGCTACAGCCGCTGGCGCGATCTGGCGGTCACCCGCTGGCGGGAAGACGCCACGCGCGATTGCTGGGGCACCTTTGTTTATCTCCGCGATGTGGGGACGGGCGAGTTCTGGTCGGCCGCCTATCAACCCACCTTGCGCGCGACCCAACCCTACGAAGCCATTTTCACGCAGGCGCGGGCGGAGTTTCGGCACCAGCATGCCGGTCTCGATATCCACACGGAGATCAGCGTATCGCCGGAAGACGATGTGGAATTGCGGCGCGTCTCGATCACCAACCGTTCGTCCGGCATGCGCGTCATTGAACTGACCAGCTACGCGGAGGTCGTCCTGGCGCCTCCGGCCGCGGACGCGGCCCACCCCGCCTTCAGCAGTCTGTTTGTAGAAACGGAACTCGTGAAAAACTCCTCCGCTCTCCTTTGTGCTCGCCGCGCCCGGGCCCCGGAAGAAAAGCCGCCGTGGTTGCTGCATCTGATGGTGGGCCAAGGCGGCGAGCAGGGGGAGATCTCCGGCGAAACCGATCGCTCCCGTTTCGTGGGGCGCGGCGGCACGCTGGCGCAGCCCGCCGCGATGCAGGGCGTCGCACCCCTGTCCAACACGGTCGGCCCGGTGCTCGACCCCATCGTCGCCCTGCGCCGCACGGTGACGTTGCCGCCCCATGAGACCGCCATCGTTGATCTGATTCTGGGCGTGGCCGAGAGCCGGGAGACCGCGTTGGCGCTGGTGGAAAAATACCAGAGTCCCCGCATGGCCGACCGCGCCTTCGACCTCGCGTGGACGCACAGCCAGGTGACCCTCCGCCACCTCAACGCTACGGAGCCGGAGGCCCAGCTCTACGGCCGTTTGGCCGGAGCGCTGATCTATGCCGACCCCGCCCGGCGGGCCAGCCCCGGCGTGCTGCGCAACAACCGGCGCGGACAAAACGGTCTCTGGAGCTACGGCATCTCGGGCGACGCGCCGCTGGTTCTCCTCCGCATCAGCGACCCGGAGAAGATCGAGCTCGTTCGGCAGCTGATCCGGGCGCACTCCTACTGGCGCATGAAGGGGCTGACGGCCGAACTGGTCATTCTGAACGAGGACGTTTCGGTCTACCGCCAGTCGCTGCACGACCAGATCACGAGCCTGATTGCCTCGGGCCTCGAGGCGCAGATGCTCGATAAGCCGGGCGGCATTTTCGTCCGGCACCTCGAGCAGATTTCCCACGAAGATCTCGTGCTCCTGCAAGCCGTGGCCCGGGTCGTCCTCGACGACGAAAAGGGCACGTTGGCGCAACAGCTCGAGGCGCGCAGCGTGCTCGACCCGGTGATCCCGCTGCTGACGCCCACGCGCACCGCCTGGGCCGACCTCCCCGCCCCGCTCGTGCCACGGGAGCTCGTGTTTCAGAACGGCCTCGGCGGCTTTACCCGCGACGGGCACGAATATGTCATCACGCTGCAGCCGGGCCGGACCACGCCCGCACCGTGGGTCAATGTGCTGGCTAATCCCACGTTTGGCACGGTCGTCTCAGAAAGCGGCAGCGCCTACACGTGGCTCGAAAATTCCCATGAGTTCCGGCTGACCCCCTGGAGCAACGATCCGGTGCAGGACACCACGGGCGAGGCCCTCTACATCCGCGACGAGCACACGGGCCAATTCTGGTCGCCCACGCCTGCGCCGGCACGCGGCGCGACGCCCTATGTGATTCGCCATGGCTTTGGCTACACCGTGTTCGAACACACCGAGCACGGCCTCGCCTCGGAATTGTGGGTCTATGTGGCGATCGACGCGCCGGTGAAGTTCACCGTGTTGAAACTGCGCAACGTCTCCGGGCGTCCGCGCCGCGTGTCGGTCACCGGCTACTGGGAATGGGTGTTGGGCGACCTGCGGCAGAAAAACCTGCTGCACGTGCAAACGGAGGTGGACCTCAAGACCGGCGCCTTGCTGGCCCGGAACGACTACAACACCGAATTTCCCGGCCGGATCGCCTTCGTCGATGTCCACGATCCCGCCCGCACCGTCACCGGCGACCGCAAGGAATTCCTGGGCCGCAACGGGACCTACGGGCAGCCGGCGGCACTGCAGCGGACGCGGCTGTCCGGCAAGGTCGGCGCGGCCCTCGATCCGTGCGGCGCGCTGCAGGTGGCCTTCGACCTCGCTCCCGGCCAGGAACAGGAAACGAGTTTCCGCCTCGGGGTCGGCCGCAGCCCCGCCGACGTGCAAAATCTGGTCCAGCGCTTCCGCGGCGCGGACGCCAGCCGCACCGCGCTGGAAGGAGTCTGGGCCTACTGGAACCGGACGCTCGGCACCGTGAACGTGGATACGCCCGACCCCGCGGTGAACATCATGGCAAACGGCTGGCTGCTCTACCAGACCCTGAGCTGCCGGCTCTGGGGCCGGACGGGATTTTACCAATCCGGCGGCGCCTACGGATTCCGCGACCAGCTGCAGGACGTCATGGCGCTGGTGCACGCCGAGCCGGCCCTCACGCGCGCGCATCTGCTCCGCGCCGCCGCGCATCAATTCCGCGAAGGCGACGTGCAGCATTGGTGGCATCCGCCGGCGGGGCGCGGCGTGCGGACCCATTTCTCCGACGATTTCCTCTGGCTGCCCTACGTCATCTGCCGCTACGTTTCGTGCGTCGCCGACACCGGTGTGCTCGACGAGGTGATTCCCTTCCTCGAGGCCCGTCCGGTCAAGCGGGAGGAAGAGGCTTACTACGACCTGCCCAACCGCTCCGAACGGTCGGCGACGCTCTACCAGCATGGCGTGATCGCCCTCGAACGCGGCCTGAAATTCGGCGAGCACGGACTGCCGTTGATGGGGTGCGGGGACTGGAACGACGGCATGAACCGCGTGGGGCACGAGGGGCGCGGCGAAAGCGTCTGGCTGGCGTTCTTCCTCTACGACGTACTGACGCAGTTTGCCGGGCTGGCCCGCGCCCGCGGCGACCTGGCCTTTGCCGATCGCTGCCTCCTCCACGCCCGCCAACTGCAGGAAAACATCGAGCGGCATGCCTGGGACGGCCAGTGGTATCGCCGCGCCTACTTCGACAACGGCGAACCGCTCGGCTCCCGGACCAATCTGGAGTGCCAGATCGATTCCCTGCCGCAAAGCTGGGCGGTGATCAGCGGCGCCGGCGATCCGCACCGCGCGCGCCAGGCGCTGGACGCCGTCGACCAACGGCTCGTCCGCCGCGATGCCCGGCTGATCCAGCTCTTCGATCCGCCATTCGACAAGTCTTCCCAGGAGCCGGGCTACATCAAGGGCTACATTCCCGGCGTGCGCGAAAACGGCGGCCAATATACGCACGGCGCGATCTGGACCGCGATGGCGTTTGCGCTCATCGGAGAAAACGACCGCGCATGGGGACTTTTCACTCTGCTCAACCCCATCCATCACGGCGGGACCCCCGCGCAAATCGCCACCTACAAGGTTGAACCCTACGTCGTCGCCGCGGACATCTATGCCCTCGCACCCCACACCGGGCGGGGCGGCTGGACTTGGTATACGGGTTCGGCCGGCTGGATGTATCGGTTGCTCGTTGAAACCCTGCTCGGCGTGAACCGGGAGGGCGATCAGCTGCGACTGGAACCTCGCCTGCCGCAAGCGTGGAACAGCTACAAAATCCATTACCGCTACCGGCAGACGGTCTATCACATCACCATCACGCGCCGCGCCCCGGATTCACCCGGCGCGAACCGGCTCACCCTCGACGGACAGGTGCTATCCGGGACGACCTTGCCCCTCCGGGATGATCGCCGAGAGCACACCGCCGAACTGCAGGTCGGCTCGCCGGCCGCCGTTCGCGCCGACGGTGCTGCGCCGGCGGCACCCTGACCACGACCCGACACCGCCCATGAAAATCGCCGACAAACCACGAGTCGTTGCCATCGGAGCCTCGGCAGGAGGCTTGGACGCCTTTCGTAAGCTC
>CANHJG010000020.1 GCA_947461205.1 Opitutia bacterium | reverse complement strand
TCCAGCACCGTCAACGCGAGCTCCGCCGCGCGGGCCGCCCCGAGTTTCCCCAACGCCCGCACCGCCTCAAGCCGCACCCGGGGATTCGCATCGGCCACCAGCTTGGTCAGCGGCACCAGCGAATCGCCCACCGGCAGCACGCGCACGGCCGCCGCGCGAATCCGCGCATCGTCCGTCGCGACGAGTTCGGCGACGAGCGGGGCGACCGGCAGGTTGAGCGCCTGCTGCGCCCACAAGGCCTGTAACCGCGCCGCCGGCGTCGCTTGCCGGTCCGTCCAGGCCGCCAACTCCGCCTGCACGCGCGCGGCCCCGCGCTCCACCAGCACCCGCTTGGCCTGCGCCTGCTCGTAGCCGTTCGGCGAGAGCAGCCGGTCGAGCAGCGCCACCGTGGCCAGTTTCGTGAAATCGGTCCGCGCCAGCGCCGCCCGGCCCTTCGCGGCGATGCGCCAGATGCGACCGTGCTCCTTGTCACGGCGCGTATCCCGGAAATCCACCTCCCCGTGCTGGATGATCGGATTGCTCCAATCGGCCAGATACAGCGCTCCGTCGGGCCCGAGCTTGGCGTCGAGCGGTCGAAACGTGCTGTCCGTGGTGCGCATCACGTCGGGCATTTCCTTCGTGACGTAGGCGGAGCCTTGGTTGGAAAGCTTGAAGCGCACCACGCGGTGCGCCCGGAAGTCCGCCGTGATCATGTCACCCTGCCAGTCGTCCGGAAAATGCGCGCTCCGGATCACTTCGAGACCGGAAAACTTCGGATACGCCCCGGGACTCACGCTTTCCAACTCACGCCGCGCCGGCGCGAGCGTGCGGTAAGTCGCACCCGGCACGGCCCAGCTCACCCCGGAACCACCGGCTCCGTCGGTCGCAAACGCCTGCCCGAACTCATCGAATTGAAAACCCCAGGAATTGATCCAGCCCCGGTAGAGCACCTCCATCTCCTGGTTGCGCGGATCCATCCGGAAAATTCCGCCCGCCCGCAGGCGCACGATCCCCGTCGGCGTTTCCGTGTCCGTCCGCGTGTAAACCGACTGGTTCAGATAGAGCCGCCCGTCGGGGCCCCAGCGCAGCGAGTGCAGGTTGTGGTGCGTGTCCTCCGTACCGAAACCGCTCTGCACGATGCGCCGTACGTCCGCCTTGCCGTCGCCGTTGGTGTCGCGAAAGTGCAGCAGCTCCGTGCTCTGGGCAACGTAGACCCCGCCGTCGCCCGGGGCGACTCCCGTGGGAATCAGCAAGCCCTCGGCAAACACCGTGACCTTGTCCGCGCGCCCCGCTCCCGTCGTGTCTTCCAGCACGATGATCTTATCCGTCGGCGCCTGCCCGGGCTCGATTTGCGGATACACCTCGGAGCTCGCCACCCAGAGCCGCCCCTGCGGATCGAAATTCATGTGGATCGGTTTGTTCAGCTGCGGATTCTCCGCCCACAACGTGACCTCCAGCGCGTCATCGAGCTTAAACTGCGGATGCGGCTGCGGGGTGGATTTCATCACGAGGTTGCCCACGCGGCGCGGAATCTCGGGCACGCTGGCGCCGGCCTGCAAGCCCCGCAGCTGCGCGATGCGCTTCTCCTCCTCGGCGACGAATCCGTCGAACTTCAGCACCTCGACCGCGTTGTTCCCCTGCTCCCGTTTCCGGAATCCGAAAATATACGCCATGTTCGCCGGCCGCGAACGGTGGAAAAACCACTCGTTCTTGCGGATAATCGACTGCCGCAGCGGCTCGACCGCCGCACTGGTCCGCCAGCCTCCCGGTTCGCCGCCGCCGAACAGGCCGTCCTCCAGGGCCTCAGCCGCGACCCGGTACCCAGCCCCGTTGAGATGAATGCCGTTGTCCGTCAGCCGGCTGCCGCCGGCCGCGGCGGCGCGTTCCATCGGCCCGCGTAGCGCCTCGTTCAGCGGAAAAAACGTCGCCGAACGCTGCGCCGCGAGCTCCCGCACAACGGCGGAGGTGCGCTCGAGTTCAGCATTGTGCCGCGCCGGATCGGCCCACGGCACACCCAAATTCTCATGCCGCACGGTGCCCAGTAATACGATGCGCGCACCGGGGGAGATCTTCGCGAGGGCGTCCAATAGGCGTTGATAGTCCGCCTTGAATTTTTCCCGGCCCGCCTCGCCCTCGAACGACGCCGCCATCCCGTAACCCACGAACACGACCGTCGGTTTCGCATCCTCGAGTTGTTTGACCAGTTGCGTCCACCCTTCGTTGGCCGGCTCCTTGCCCGCCTGCAGCAGGCTGAGGCCGAACCGCGCATCGCCCGCTGGCGTATCTCCGCTCCAGCCGAGGTTGCGATAGGTCACGTTCCGCGCGGGGAACCGCGACGTCAGCATCAGCTCGACCCAGCCGTGGTATTGCTCCCGCTCGATCAGCGTATCGCCCAGAAACACGACCCGGTCCCCCTCGCGCAACTCCAGGCGCGCCGGCGCGTCGCCCGCGGACAAGACCGCCACGTTGAGGGCCGCAACCAAGGCTGCGCGCAGAAGAATTCTAAGGTGGAACATCATAGTCGGGGTGAGGCAGCGCTTCGGCGGCGGCCCCTGAATTTGAACCGCCCGTCGCTGCGAAACCGTAATCTTCCCGCCCCACGGCCCGCGGTCACGCTCATTTCTCGCCTCCCGCCGCTTTCGCGGATGAACCGCGGCGCTTGACTCGCCCGGTGCGCTCTGAAACATCGATCGTTCACACTTCCAAACACCATGGGTCAACAACTGAACAAGCACATCAAACGTAAACGCCGCGCCTCCTACCTGAAACGCAAAAAGGCGCGCGCCAAGCTCGCCGCGAAGAAGAAGTAAGCTTCGCCCGGCCCGCTCCCGCTCTCTGACCGCGGTCTTCCGGCCGCGGTTTTTTCATTCGCCGCCCCCGCCGACCGTCCTCCGTTTCGCCATGCTCAAAGTCAGTCTCATCTCCCTTGGCTGCGCCAAAAACCTCGTCGATTCCGAGATCATGGTCGGCCACCTGCACCAGGCGGGCATGACCGTCATCCCCGATGCCGAGAAAGCCGACGTCGTGATCGTCAACACGTGCTCGTTTATCGATTCCTCCAAGGAAGAATCCATCGGTCACATCCTCGAAGTCCACCAAACCCGCGGCATGACGAAACGCCGCAAAGAGCAGAAACTCATCGTCGCGGGCTGCATGTCGCAGCGCTTCTCCAAAGATCTCTCCGCCTCGCTGCATGACGAAGTGGACGCGTTTATCGGCCTCGACCAGGTCACCCAAGTGGCGCCCATCATCGAGGGACTCTTCGCCAAGGAGCGGGAAAAGAACGCCGCGCCGCTCCTGTTCATCGAGGGAAAGTCGACCTACATCCCCGACTACGACACGCCCCGCTTCCGGCTTACGCCGAAACATTTCGCTTACATCAAAATCGCCGAGGGGTGCAACCACCCGTGCACGTTCTGCATCATCCCGCAGATCCGCGGCCGCCACCGCAGCCGCACGATCGAGAGCGTCGTGGCCGAAGCCCGCCAACTCGTCAAAGAAGGCGTCCGGGAGCTGAATCTGATTTCCCAGGACACGACCTTTTTCGGCATGGACACCTGGGAACAGCGCCCGAACCCGCGCACGCCGGTCGATTCCTCGCGCGGCTCCGCTCTCACCACCCTCCTCCGCGAGCTCAACGCCATCGAGGGCGATTTCTGGATTCGCCTGCTCTACACGCACCCGGCGCACTGGAGCGACGAACTCATCAAGACCATCGCCGAATGCCCGAAGGTCGCCCGCTACATCGACATTCCGCTCCAACATATCAGCGACCATATGCTCGGCCTGATGCAGCGCGAAACCTCCTCGGCGTATATTCGCGATCTCCTCCAGCGCATCCGGGCCGGCATCCCGGGCATCGCGATCCGCACCACGTTCATCGTCGGCTTCCCCGGTGAAACCGAGGCCGACGTCGACGAACTCTGCGAGTTCATCCGCGAAACGAAATTCGAACGCCTCGGGGTGTTTCGCTACTCGCAGGAAGAAGGCACGCGCGGCGCGAAGATGGAAAACCAGATCGCCCCCAAGGTGAAGGAAGCCCGCTGGCACCGCGTGATGAAACTTCAGAAGGAAATCGCCGCCGCAGTGAGCAAGACCTTCACCGGCCGCACCCTTCGCGCACTCATCGAGGAGCCCGGCGTCGCCCGGGGCGAGGCCGACGCTCCCGACATCGACGGCCGCATCTACGTGCCGCTCACGCTGCCCGTTGGGGCCTTCGTCGACGTGAAAATCACGGGCTACGAAGACTACGATTTGCTCGCGCTGCCGGCCGGCCAGAAACCCACCACCCGCAAGACCGCCAAACAGGCGCAGTAACCGCCCACGGCGACGCATCCCGCTGCGGGACTCCATCGCGCAAAACCCGCGCCACCGGCGAGGTACCGGACAATACCCCCCCCCTTCGGCACGGCAGCGGGGCGGCCAGCAGGCCCGGGCCAGCAACGGCCCCGAGGCCCGCCGCGCCCCGCCGCGAAAATTTCCCGCCCGACCGCCTCGACCCGGCGGGCCTCGCGGCTGGCGGTCGCCGCGGGTTGGGCCTGCCGGGCTCCGGTCAAATCGGCGGCCCGTCGACCCGGAATTCTCCCCCGCCGCCTGGGGGTGGTCACCTTGCGCGCCGCGAGCCGTGCGCCGCTCGCCGAGTGGGTGTCCGCCGCGCTCGATTTCCCGGTCGCCACTCCCACCGGGCAACCGACGGAAACCCCGCCCGCCCTCGTGTTCCCAAACCGCCGGCCAGCTCGGCAACCTGATTGCCGTCCTGCCCCCCCCCGTCCGACTGCACCCACGTCCCGTCCGAAAAGCCCGCGGTCCGCTAGCCCTCGCCGCCCTTCGCCGCAGCCACGAATTTCGCGATAATTCCGTCGAACGAGCCGTTGGTAAAAAACGCGACCACCCGCGGTTTCGATCGCCGCACGTTGGCCGCCCCGAGCAGATTCGCCGCCAGTTTTTCCAACAACGCCGCGTTCGTCGGCGCATAGTGCGCCTCCACGCCCTGCGCCTCGAGATGTTGCGCGACCGACTCGGGGTCGAAGCGCTCGTCGTCGCGGAGTTTTTCCGGCCGGTTTACCGCGCCAATATAAACGTCATCGGCCAGCCCCAGCGCCCGCATAAACGCCGCCTGCAGTGCCCGGATCCGGGCCGTGTTGCTGCGCGGTTCAAATACCGCCGTGAGGGTCGCGCCGGGAAACCGCGAGCGGAACGACTGCAGCGTCTCGGCCAGCGCCGTCGGGTGATGCCCGAAATCCTCGATCACTGTGAGGCTGGGCGTTGCCAGCAAGATTTCCTGCCGGCGCTTCACCCCGCGAAACGCGGCCAACGCATCGGGCTTCAGCCCGGTCGGATTCGTCCCGTCGAGCGCCAGCCCGGCCGCCGTCGCCGCCATCGCCGCGTTGCGCGCGTTGAAGAGCCCCGGCTGGGACCACTTGACCTCCGCCCAGGGCTGGCCCCGCCAGAGCAGCTTGAACTCCGCTCCCCGGGGGGACTCCGCAAAATCCACGATCCGCGTGTCGCACGCTTCCGCGGTTCCGACTCGCACGATCCGCGTCCACCCCATCGGCCCGAGGGCGCGCAGATTGGGGTCGTCGCCGTTCAGCACCACGAAGCCGTTGCGCGGCACAATCCGCGTCAGGTGCGTGAACGTCCGCTGCACATCGGCGAGATCGCGGAAAATGTCGGCGTGATCGAACTCCAGGTTGTTCAACACCGCGATGTGCGGCGCGTAGTGGATGAACTTGCTGCGCTTGTCGAAGAACGCGCTGTCGTATTCGTCGCCCTCGATCACGAACGGATCGCCCACCGCTCCGAGATGGGCGCCGACCGGCGGATCCTGCGGCACTCCGCCGATCAAAAAGCCCGGATCGCACCCCGCCGCCCGCAGCAGATACGCCGCGAGCGCCGTCGTCGTGGTTTTGCCATGAGTGCCACAGATGACGAGGTTGCGCCGCGTCTGCAGCACCAAGTCGTGCAACATCGCCGGCAGCGACGTGAAGCGTAGGGCGCGGGAATCGAGCAGCCATTCGACCTCGGGGTTGCCCCGCGACATGGCGTTGCCGATCACGACCAGATCGGGCGCCAGTTTCCCGAGGCGCGCCGGGTCGTAGCCCTCGTACAGCCCGACACCGGCCGCCGCGAGGACGTCACTCATCGGCGGATAGACGCCCGTATCGGCCCCGAAGACGTCGTGCCCGGCGGCGCGCGCCAAGAGCGCGGCATTGCCCATCGCGGTGCCGCAAATTCCCATGAAGTAGATCCGCATAAATTCAACGATTGCCCAACCGGTGACCAACGCCTCGCCCAGCGGCCCATCGCACCAGCCCATCGCCCCCTCCGCTCCCCACCCCTCCGCCATCATCCACGGTCGGCCTTAGGCCCTGGGACAAGGGAACGAGCCCCGGTCGCCGGGAGGCGCTGTGGCTGCGGATGGTTCCCGGAATAAGTTCAGTCATCCGCCCACGGCAACGCGAGCGGGCACGCGAGTCACCCAAAAAAACCCGCGCCCGCAGGGTCCGGCGGGCCGGGCTGAAGCGCCGGAGCCAAGGTCTGACCACGCCCCGACCTCGTCCCGCGTGCGGCGCACCGCCGCGCGGTGCGTTCCGGCACCGGGCGCGGCCTCCCCCGAAACCTGCCCGCGGCCCGCCACCCCCGGGTGGCGCCCTCCGACCACGGCGGCCGCGCCGGCGTTGGGCTCTCTGCGCGCGGTCGACCGTCCCCCGCGCTCGGTCCCCCCAAAAAAACTCCCAAACACTGCGCTGGCGCCGGCCTGGGCCACGCCCGCTCGCGGCCGTTCAGCCCAGCGCCCCGTTCAGCGCTCACTCCTCGGCGCCGCCCGCCCGCTGGCCGACTCTGCCCCCACCGTCTCCCCCGTTGGCGCCGGCGGCGCGACCCGCCAAGCTTTCGCACGCCCCGGGAAAGTATTGCTTGCGGCACACCGGACAGATGCCGTGGGTAAACTCACCGGCGTGAAAACCGGGAGCTGCGCCCATGTCGCGCGGCGGCACGCACCAAGCACAGATCAACCGCCCACAGTTATCCTCCGCGACCTCGACTTCGGCTTCTCGATTTTTCAAGCGGCCATCCTAGCCGAGATTCGCCGCGGCTCCTAGGGCGTTGTGGCACGATTCGGCTATCGGGGATTCCATGATGGGCGCGCCTGCGCCCGCCCGCCGGCCACGGGCGCAGGCGCGGGTCGGACCCACGGCGCCGGCGCATCTTATCCGCCGGTTCGCACGGGACACGACCCGCCGCACCGTCACCGTTCGTGCTCGCCCCCGTTCCTCCGCCTCCCACCATCGCAAGCCCCTCTTTCATGCGTTCCCCTTCACGCCTCGCCCTCTTTGCCCTCGCCGTCGTCGCCCACGCGCCAGCCTTCGCGGCGGAACCGCCTGTCAGCCTCGCCCAAGTCGTCGTCACGCCCAGCAAGTTCGGCGTCGCCGAGGAGCGCACCAACGTCGGCGCCACGCTGACCAGCGCCGAACTCGAAACGCTCCCGCAGGTCGGCGACGATCTTTTCCGCTCCATCGCGCGTCTCCCCGGGCTCGCCGCCGACGATTTCAGCGCCCGTTTCTGGGTGCGCGGTGCACCCAACGGGCAGCTCCTCGCCCGGCTCGACGGGGTCGATCTCCTCGAGCCGTTCCACCTCAAGGATGTCGACGGCGCGCTCTCCGTCGTCGATCCCCAGACGATTAGTCGGCTCGATCTCACCACCGGCGGATTCACCGCCGAGTTTGGCAATCACCTCGCCGGCGTGCTGGTCATGGAAACCAAATCCCTGTCGACCGCGCACACGGCGCTGGGCCTCAGCCTGACCGGCATCGGGGGCAGCAAGCACGGCGTATTTGCCAACAACCAGGGCCGTTGGCTCGCATCCGTCCGCCGCGGTTATCCGGACGTCGCCCTCCGCGCAGCCGGCCGCGACGACGATGTGACGCCCCGCTACTACGATGCGTCCGCCCAGGTGGGATACCAGGTGGCCCCGGGTCACACCCTCTCCCTCCACGCCCTGCACGCGGGCGACACCCTGACCTACCAACGCACCAACAATCCGTCCCTCGAAAGCAGCTACGACTCCGACTACGTCTGGGGCCGCTGGCTGGGCAGATTCGGTTCCGAACTCAAGAGCGAGGCCGTGCTTTCTTACAGTCGCCTTGGTTGGAACCGCCGCGGCTTCGGATTGCTCGACGCATTTCCCTTTTCCCTGCGCGACCGGCGCCGGCTCACCATCCTCGGCGCCCGCAACGATTGGTCGGTCGCCCTCGGGCCCCGCGCCCTCGTCCGCGCCGGTTTCGAGGCTAAATCCGGCGACAGCCGCTACGACTACACCCTTTCCCGCCAACACACGGTCGTCAGCGCGGGCCGCCAAATCACCGTCACCGAGACCGTAAACGCCGCCCTCCAGCCCGCCGGCGATTCGTTCGGGGCCTTCGTCTCGGCGCGCCTGCAGCCCTTCGCCGCGCTCGTCGTCGAGCCCGGGCTGCGTTTCGACCGCCAGGATTTTACGTCCGACTCCCAAGGTAGCCCGCGCCTCAATGCCGTGCTCACCCTCGGTCGCGCCACCGTGCGGGCCGCGTGGGGCGCCTATCGCCAGCCGCAGGGGCTCCACGAACTCGCCGTCGCCGACGGGGACACGACCTTCCGCCGCGCCGAACTGGCCGAGCACCGCGTCCTCGGCGTCGAGTATCCCCTCGCCCGCGGCGTCAACCTTCGCGTCGAAGCCTACCAACGGCTCACCTCCCGCCTCCGGCCCCGCTGGGAAAATTTGGACAACGGCTACGACCTCTTCCCCGAGGCGCAATCCGACCGCGCCCGCCTCACCCCCTCAAGCGCGCGCGCCCGCGGAATCGAATTTCTCCTCGCCGGACGCACCGGCCCGCGCCTGACCTGGAACGCCTCCTACGCCCTCGCCCGCACGGAAGAATTGCTCGCCGGCCGCTGGACCCCGCGCGCCCGCGACCAACGCCACACCTTCTATGCCGACGTCACCTACGCGCCCAATCCGCGCTGGCAGTTCAGCGCCTCATGGCAATTCCACACCGGCTGGCCCGCGACCGACATCGTCTATTCGCTCGCGACCCTCACCAACGGCCGCCGCGTCCTCGTCTCCGCCAACACCGTCCCCTACAACCTGCGCCTCCCCGACTACCATCGGCTCGATCTGCGCGCCACCCGCCGCTTCAAACTCTCCCGCGGCGACCTCCGGGTGTTCCTCGACGTGTTTAACGCCTATGATCGCACCAACTACGTCAGCTACGACCATCGCGTGACGGTGACCGGCACGCAGATCACCGACGTGCGCAAACCCCGCGACCAACTCCCACTCCTGCCGAGCGCCGGCGTGAGCTGGGAATTCTGACGATCTTTCCGGCCAAGAAATTCTACCTAATATTTCGCAGCCGAGTGTTTCCAAAAGCCCGCTCGCCCGTCTTGACTCGTTCCATGGCTTCTCCCCCTAAGAAAACCAAACCAGTCCAAGTCATTATCCGTCTCGGGATCACGTTGGCCGTGCTGGGCGGGGCGATTTGGGGCGGGCGAGCCCTGTGGAAGCAAATCGGCCCAGGGCTGTTTGGCACGAAGCGCGAAGCGAAAATCCCCACCTCGACCGTCAAGGTGGCCAACATCGCCGAGGAAATCGTGGCCGTCGGGCGCCTCCGCGCCGTTTTCTCCACCGAGCTGCGCGCCGAAATCAACGGCCGTATCATGAAGATCTCGGTGACCGATGGAGAACCAGTCAAACGCGATCAGGAACTCCTGCGCCTCGATCAGCAGGATATCCTCACCCAGATCCAAGAATCCGACCGCAATATCGAAGCGTCCAAACTGAAGGCGCAGCGCGCCAAGCGCGAATTCGACCGGCAGAAGGACCTGAAATCCCGGGAGCTGGTCACGATGAAGGATTTTGAGGAAACCCGCACCACCCTGTCGTTGGCCGAAAACGAGGCCGCGGTCTACGATGCCCGCGCCGCCAATTTGCGCGACAAACTCACCAAGACGGTCATCCGCGCCCCCCACGACGGCACGCTCCTCCTCCGCGACCTTACCGAAGGCCAGCTCATCACCAGCGCCGCGGCCCAAAACGGCGGCACCCTCCTCGGCGAAGTCGCCGACCTCAGCGCCCTCATGGTCCGCACCAACATTAACGAAATCGATGTCGCCCGCCTGAAAGTCACCGATGTCGCCCGCGTCCGCGTCGATTCGCTGCGTAACATGATGCTCAACGGCGAAATCAAACGCATCGCCACCATCGCCACCGAATCCGTCGGCGACCGCACCCGCGTCTTCCCGGTCGACGTGGTCGTCGACGAAACCGATCCGCGCCTTCGTCCCGGCATGTCCGCCACCGTCATGTTCACCCTCGCCCACGTCGAGAACGTGCCCGCCGTGCCGCTGTCCGCCGTGTTTTCCAACGCCGACTCGGTCCGCTACGTCTTTGTGCGGACCGGCGAAACCTTCGACGTGCGCGGGATCGACATCGGGATCGTCGATACCCGGCGGGTCCAAATCGTTTCCGGCTTGGCGCTCGGCGACGAAGTCGCGCTGATGCGCCCACTCGAATACACGGGCGAAATCCCCATCGCCAAACCCACCGCCCCCGTGAAGGCCCGGACCAAACGCCGGACCGGCTCCTGACCCGCGCCGATGAGACTGTTAACCCTGGGGATTGCCAGCGGCTGGAACGAAGTCCTGGCCCACAAGCTCCGCTCCTTCCTCACCCTGTTCGGCATCGTCCTCGGCGCCGCGGCCCTCGTCGGCATGCTCGGCGTCGTCAAGGGTCTCCTGCGCGGTTGGGAAACGATGATCTACGAGACGGGCGGTATCGAACGCATCAGCGTGTGGTCCCGGCCGGCCCCCGACAGCCAGCGCGAAATCGCGAAACTCTCGCCCGGCCGCACCATGAACGACGTCGATGCGATCATCGATGCCATCCCCCTCGCCCAACGCGTCACGGCCGAGGTCACCATCCCGGGCGGCGGCCGCATCTATTACCAGGGCCGCGCCACCGGACAAAATGTCCGCGGCGTCCTGCCCGCCACGTTCATCATGGACCGGTTCGATGTCCAGATGGGCCGGCTGATCGGCGACCTCGACAACGAACTCCAGACTCAGGTCGTCGTGCTCGGCGCCTCGGTCGTCGACCAGCTTTTCCCCCGTGGCGTCGACGCCCTCGACCGCGTGGTCACCATTAACAGCCAGCCGTTTACCGTGGTGGGCGTCCTGCGGGAATATCAGACGAACCTCGGCGGCGGGGGCGGCTACAGCTCCAAAAACTCCGCGGTGTTCATCCCGCTCACCACGCTGCAAACGCTGTTTCGCATCGATGAAAACGTCGACACCCTGAACGTGAAGGTCGCCGACGTCGCCGATATTCCGCTCGTAATCGACCAAATTGCCAACGTGCTCACGCAGACCCACCGCGGCATCCAGGACATCCGCTTCGAAACCCGCGAAGACTTGCTCCAGCGCTACGAGGAAACCCGCCGCAGCTACGTCGTTTCGCTCGGCGGCGTCGCCATCATCGGCCTCATCGTCGGCGGAATCGGCATCATGAACGTCATGCTGGCCTCGATCAACGAGCGCGTCCGGGAAATTGGCGTCCGCCGCGCCCTCGGCGCCACCCGCCGCAACATCCTCGTGCAAATCCTCGCCGAAACCATCACCCTCGCCATCGCCGGAGGCGTGATCGGCATGGTGGCCAGCATCGGCCTGATCAAACTCCTGCAAAAGATCGTGGTGGAGGCCAACCGCCCCGAACTCTCCCCCGCCGCTCTGGTCATCGGCGTCGTGTTCAGCGGATTCGTCGGCATCGCCGCGGGCTTCTACCCGGCCCTCCGGGCCTCGCGTCTGAGCCCCGTCGAAGCCCTGCGCTCCGACTGATCCGGGCCCCGCCCGCGGCGCCGCCCCGCCCCGCCCTCACACCAGATTCACCGGATCGACATCGAGCACCTGCGTGATGTCGTCGGGCCACGCGAAACCCGCGCGAAGCTTCGCCAGCTCCGGCACCACCTTCGTCACTGCGTTCGTGAAATACCAAAGCTGCCACCGGTATTCGTCTTTGATCTTTTCGATCGGGGAAGCCGACGGCCCGCGCAACTCGACGCGCTCGCCGAGCGTTTTCTCCACGAGCTTCGCCCACTGCTCCGCAAAGAATTTCAGTTTCTCCGGATTCGGCCCCCGAAACAGGTGGTGAATCAGGTGCCGGTACGGCGGGTAGTGAAAATCCTTCCGCACCTTCAGCTCCGACGCCGCGAAGCCCGCGAAATCCGCCTGCCGGGAAAACTGGATGGCCTCCGCCTGCGGCGTGAACGTCTGCACCACCACCTCGCCCGCCCGGTCGCCGCGGCCCGCCCGGCCCGCCACCTGCACCAACAGTTGGAACGTGCGCTCGTTGGCGCGAAAATCCGGCACGTGCATCGACATGTCCGCATCGACGAGCCCCACGAGCGTGACATTCGGAAAATCGAGCCCCTTACCGATCATCTGCGTGCCGACGAGCACATCGATTTTCCCGGCGCGGAACTGAGCGAGCACTTCGCGAAAGCGGTTCTTCTTCGCCATCGTGTCCGTGTCCATCCGCTCGATTTTCGCCCGCGGCAGCACCCGCCGCACCGCCTCCTCGATCCGCTGCGTGCCCAGCCCTTTCCACCGGATTTCCGGCGCCGCGCACTTCGGGCAGCGCAGCGGCGCCGCCTTCTGCGCGCCACACAGGTGGCACCGCAGCGTCTCGTCCGAGCGATGGTAGGTCAGCGCAATGCTGCAATGGAGACACTCCTCGGAGTGCCCGCATTTCGTGCACAGCATCGACGACGAGTAGCCGCGGCGATTGATGAACAAAATGGTCTGCTCCCGCTTCGCGAACCGGGCCTGCATCGCGTTGACGAGCTTGCCCGACAACAGGGGCAGCGACCGCTGCTTCATCGCCTCGATCCGCAGATCGACGATGTCGATATACGGCAGCTTGCGCGAATCGACCCGCTGCTTGAGTTCGACCAGCCGATATTTCCCCGTCTGGGCGTTGAGAAAACTCTCGAGCGAGGGCGTCGCCGAGCCGAGCAGACACACGGCGCGATTCATCTTCGCCCGCATCACCGCGACGTCCCGGCCGTGATAGCGCGGCGTCTCGTCCTGCTTGTAGGCCGGTTCGTGCTCCTCATCGACGACGATGAGCCGGAGGTTCTGCACGGGGGCGAACACCGCCGAGCGCGCCCCCACCACCACCTTCGCCTCGCCCGTCGCCAGCGCGAGCCAACCGTCGAGCCGCTCGCCCTCGCTGAGGTGGCTGTGCCACACGACACAGCGGTGCCCTGGCGCGATGGCCTCCAGCCGCGACCGCAGCCGCGCGACCGTTTGCGGCGTGAGCGCCACTTCCGGCACGAGAAACACCACGCCGCCGCCCGCCTTCAATGCCGTGTCGATGGCGCGCAGATAAACCTCGGTCTTCCCCGAGCCGGTAATCCCGTGGAGGAGCGTCACGCCAAATTTCGCCTCACCGAGCGTCGCCGTCATGGCGTCCACCGCGGCCTGCTGCTCAGGGTTGAGCGCATGCGGCTGCGACGCCACGAGTTCCCCGGACGAATGGTCGTCGTCGTAGGCGATACGCTCGATCCGCTGCGTTTCCTCCCGCAGCACCCCGCGTTTCACCAGCGCCGCGGCGACCGCCGCCGTGACGTCGAGTCGCGCCAGCACGAGTGATTTTTTCTGCGGGCGAAACTGCTGTTCCATGAAGCGGTAAAGCCGCGCCTGCTGCGGCGCCCGTTTCTCCAACCCAGCCAGCTCCTCCGCTGCGAGCCGCTGCACCAGCACCAGCTGCTTCTCCTGCTTCAGTCCCGCGCCGTTGCGCACGGCGGCCGGAATCATCGTCTCAATGATGCTGTCGAGCCCGCACGCGTAGTAACCGGCCATCCACCGCGCAAGTTGCAGCAAGTCCGGCGGGAGCGCGGGAAAAGGATAGACGACCTGCGCCACCGCTTTCAGCCGCTCGACCGGAAAATCCACCGGCGCCCCCACCTCGCCCACGATCCCCAACCGCAGCGTGGGGCCGATCGGCACGCGCACCAGCGAGCCCACGCCCACCGCACTGCCCAGCGCCTCCGGCACCCGGTAGTGCAGGACCTTGTCGAAACCGGCGAGGGGATGGACACCAACGAACATCCGCCCACTGTGCGCGGTGCGGTGACTCGCCCGCAACTCCGACTTTGCGTCTCCGCGGGGATGGCCGCGCGTGCCCGCGGGATTGACACCCCCGCCGCCCGCGGGAAACAGTCGCTCGTGAGTATTCCCGCGGCCCGCGAAAAATTCCGAAAGTTTCTGGTCCAAAAGGGCCTCCGCGCGACCAGCCAGCGCCTCGCCATCTTCGACGCGGCCTTCACGCTGGAGGAGCATTTCACGGCGGAGCAGCTGCTCGATCACGCCCGCAAACTCGACGACTCCGTCTCGCGCGCCACCGTCTACCGCACCCTGCCGATCATGACCGACAGTGCCTTGCTCCGCGAGGTGGACATCGGTTCCGGCGAAAAATTTTACCGCCCGAACCGCGATGGCGGCACGACGCAGGTCGCGCAGGTCGTGTGTCTCGACTGCGACAAAATTTTTGAGATCAGCGCTCCGTTCATGGCCTGGTATGGCAGCACGGTCTCGTCGAAAATCGGTCTGACCCCGGTCTCGCAACGCCTGCAGGTCAGCGCCCATTGCGACGCGTTCCGCCTGACCGCCACCTGCCCGCGGCGCGGGTGAGGCCGCCCCACCAAATTTCTCCACCCGATGGCCAAGGCGCGCGCCCACGATCACGAATTTGAAATCCGTTTTTTCGAGTCGGTGCTCGGCCGAGATCCGGGCTACCCGGAAGTCGTCGAAATCCTGGGCTGCCTTTACACGAAACACGGCCGCATCGCGGACGGGCTAAAAATGGACCGCCGGCTGGTCAAGCTCCAGCCGACGAACGCCACCGCGCACTACAACCTCGCGTGCAGCCTCGCCCTCTCGCGGCGCAAATCCGCCGCGCTGCGCTCTCTGCGCCACGCTATCGACCTCGGTTACCGCGATTTCGACTGGATGCAGCAGGACCCCGACCTCGAAGGGCTGAAGGCGCATCCCGCGTTCCTCGCACTGCTCGACCAACTCAAGCCCCAGAGCTGAGGCCAGCCGGGGTCGGCGCTCACTTCAGCCCGAACAGCTGCTGCAGCACAGTTTCCAGATCCCGCCCAGCCGTCCACGCCCCGCGGCGGCTCACGGCCAGGGTCCGGCTGCGCTGCCGTTTTTCCAGCTCCGCATTGACCTCCACCAGGCGCGGCTGCTCGAAGGGCAACCCGGCGACCTCGGTCGCGTTGAGCGGAGTCCAGGCGAAGGGCAGGCCCGTCCAGTTAAACTGGATCTCCCAACCCGCCACGAGTCCCAGCGGCGGCTCCTTCGTCTGGAGCGACGGGTACCGCAGCACAAAATCCGGCGTGCGCCGCGTCGCGATCCGCACCTTCACCGCGGTCTCCATTTTCGAAAAATAATCCTGGACCGTATCGATCCGGCGCGCACGCCATTGGCTGAAGAAATCGAGCGGATCGAGGCCCATCAGGTTCATCCCATTCCAGGGACCGTGGTCATTGCGGCTCCCCAATTTCCGGCGTTCATACCACGACTGAAAATCGCGGGTCACCATCACCCCCATCTCAAAATGCACGTGCGCCCGCACCAACGGAATCGGCGTCGCACCCGAGCTATGTCCCATCGTGCCGAGCACCTGACTGCGCGCCACGCGTCCGCCCACCGTCAACCCCGGCGCGATGCGCGCAAGGTGCGCGTAAAGGGTGTAAATCCCCGGCGTTACGTCGGGATGCTCAAGCACGACGTAGCGGCCGTAGTTGCTGCTACCGGCCTGGGCGCTGACGTGCCGCACCACTCCCGCCAGGGCCGCCATCACGTCATCGGTCGGTTCGCCGCGCCGGTCCCGGGCGAGCGCCCGGATATCGAGCCCTTCGTGAAACTGGACCCCACCGTTGCGCACCCCGCCAAACGTCCCCGACACCGGATCGCCCGAACCGGCGTGTTGGACAAAATCGCCGACCGGTTTTCCGTCCGCCCACGCCGGATTCGGGGTTGGCCAGGCGAGATCCAGCCGGTCGGCGCTGCGCGCGGAGAGGGCCAGCGCCAGCAGCCCGAAACAGAGGAGCGTACGCCGGTTCATTTTCGGGCGGCCGCCCGTTGCACGGCGGCGGAGGTTTTCTTGAGGTGGTCGACGAGGGCGGGCAGGGCCGCATCCGGCATCTCCACGAACATCAGCACCGCGCCCTCCGCCAGCGGTCCTTCCATCCGGCGCGCGCCCACCGGCAGGTTGTTTAAAAACAGCACCAGCCGCCGGCCCTGATTCGAACCGCTGACGCGATACAGGTCCCGCGCCGCCGCCGGCGTCAGCTGAAACATGAGACATTTCCCCAGTTCCACCTGCATCAGCTCCACGTTCACGATATCACCTTCGGTCAGGACCGGCTTCGGCCCGACCATGACGCGCACCCCGCTTTGCGGCAGCGTGGCCCCGATCGTCCGGGCATCCGCCTCCTCCAGAAAAAAGCGCGCGAGCGTCGGAGTGTAGTCCACCTTCTCCGCCGTCTGACAGCCCGCGAGCAGGAGGGCGAAACCAAGCAGGTTGACGGCGATTTTGATCATGGATTCAGATTTCCCGCGACGCGCGGAGGACGCTGCACCGACCGCGCCGTCGCAAGCCTGCGCATCCCCCCCGACCCGCGCGGCCCTCACGGTCAACCGACCGTTCACCGACTGCAACAGCGCAAGCTCGCCCACGGCCCCGCCTGTCCGGCCGGCCTTCGTCCCGGCGCGGTCGCGCACCGCAGCCGGCGCACCGGCCTTCGCGCCCAAACCCGTCTGCCGCCCGCGCACGGGCTCCGTCGCCCGGATATGCTCCGGACCGGGCGCAACCCAGAGCAACTGTGGGCGTTTTTTCATGCGACGGGCAACCCGGCGGAAAAAGCCTCCATCACTTCGGCTCCGACGGAATCGGCCAAGAGCCGCCCCCGGTCGGTCAAGCGCACCACCGGACCCGCCCGCGTCGCCAACTCCTCGTCCGCCAGACGGCCCAGCAGCTCCTCCACCGCCGCCCAGGGCGCGTCCGGACAACGCGCCCGCCACGCCGCGACGTCCACGCCGTCGTTCGTGCGCAAACCAAAGATGAGGGCGTCCTCGGCGAGCAGCGCCGGCGTGAGCGCCACCCGGTCTTCGGTCACGCGCTCGCCGCGCGCGACGCGGATCTGCCATTGGTCCAGATCGGCGATGTTGGCTCCGCGCCAACCACCGTGCTGCGAGGCGGCCGACGGCCCGAGGCCCACCCACTCGTTCATACGCCACGTATTCAGATTGTGGCGGCAGGCATGTCCGGGGCGGGCAAAGTTGGAGACCTCGTATTGGCCGTAGCCCGCCGCAGCCAGCTGCGCCCAAGTCTGCTCGTAGAGGCGAACCTCGTGCTCCGGGTCCAGCTTCACCCGGCCCTGCGAGAGCTTGACCCACAGTTTCGTGTCCTCCTCGAACGTGAGACAATACGTCGAGATGTGATCGGGCGCCCGCGCCACCGCCGCCCGCACATCCGCCGCCCACTCCGCCTCCGTCTGCCCGGGCAGGGCAAACATCAGGTCGAGGTTCACGCTCGAAAAACCCGCCGCCCGCACCCGCTCGTAAGCCCGGTCGATCTGCCCCAGCGAGTGCTGCCGCCCCAGAGCGTCGAGCAGCGACGGCTGAAAACTCTGCACGCCCATCGAGACCCGCGTGACCCCGGCCGCCCGCAGCACTGCGAGCCGCTCGTCCGTCACCGACCCCGGCGCGAGTTCGACGGTCCACTCGTCCGGCACGCCCCCGCACCGTACCCGGACCGTTTCGGCCAGTTTTTCCAGATCGCGCGCCGCGAGCATCCCCGGCGTGCCGCCACCCCAAAACACGGTCGTCACCGGCCGCGTCCACTCGACCAACGCCGCCTCCCGCGCGGTGCTCGCCAGAAATGCACCCACCCCGTCCACCGTCGGTTGTGTCTGGTAAAATGCGCAAAAATCGCAGGTCGACGCGCAAAACGGCACATGCACGTAAAGCCCCAGCGGGGCATGCGCTGAGGAAGCTTTGGCTTGCGCTGTGGCGAGGCCGCTCATTACTACCTCGTTTTCATTCGCCAGGATTTTTTCACTCTAGCAACCAATGCATACCAACCGAATTTCTCCCGCGAGAAAAATCCTCGCCTGGCTCGCCGCCGCGCTCGGCCTCGCCCTCCTGTCCGGCTGCGATACCGTCACGCTGACGAACCTCACGCCGGGCTCGATGCCGGAGAATCCGTCGCAAATCTACACGTTCACGCTGCGCGTGACTCCGCGCACCACCACCGTTCCCGTGCGCAGCATCGCCCCGCACGTGATCGTCGACGGCAAAAGCTTCGATCTGAAACGGAGCCCGATCGGCGAGGGCATTTACGAATTTGAATACCAGGTGCCGTCCGGTCGCGAGGAACTCGCCTATTACTTCCTCGTCAATTACGCCGTCGAGGGCAACAACCTCCTCACCCCCGCCGAGACCTATACCGACGTGTCGCGGATCAAGATCGTCCGCCGCTATGTACTATCCCTCGAGGTCAACCGCGGTCCCGTCGGCGCCCGCGTCAGCGTCCTCGGCCGCGGTTTCACGCCCCAGGATATCGTCAATTTCAACGGTTCGCCCGCCCGCACCGTCTGCGAATCCCCCAACGCCCTGAGCTTCTTCGTCCCGGCGCTCGAAAACGGCCGCAATTACCAGGTCACCCTGAACAGCGCCGCCGGCAATTCCCCGGTCGGCACCTTCCGCATCGATGCGAGCAGCGTCTCGGTCTCGCCGAGTGCCCTCGCCCTGCGCACCGGCGCGCGGGCAACCCTCACCTTCACCATCCCAAATGCCGCGCCTCCCGGCGGCACCCTCCTCGACATCGCCACCGACGTCCCCGAGAGCGTGATCATGCCCGAAGTCGTCATCGCGCAGGGCCAGACGAGCGCCACCATCACCGTCGAGGGCGGCAAGCCAGGCACCGGCAGTCTCTTCCTCAAGGGCTTTGGCGCCGGCGAGGTCAACGTGCCCGTCAGCGTGACCGCCAAGTAACCGCTCTGTTTTTCACCCCTTTTCGAGGGCAGGTCGCACGACCTGCCCTATTTTTTGGCCCCGAAGTGGAGCGTCACGGCCACAGGACGATGATCGCTCGCCTGCCGCACGCCCTCACCGTCAAACACCCGCGCCGCCCCGCCCTGCACCGCCCCGCGCAGTCCCGGTGACACCAGGATGTGGTCCACCCGCGTATACGTCTCCTCGCGCCGAAACGCGTGCGTCCAAGCTTCCCCCCGCGAATCGACGGCCGGCAGCAACTCCGCCACCACCGTTTTTCCCCGCGCGCGGAGCCGCTCGAGCGGTTTGCTGACCTTCCCATCGTTGCAGTCACCCAGCACCAGAAAGCGCGACTCAGCCGGCCGGGGAAATCGTTGCAGCACGCGGTCTCGGATCGCCGCCGCCTCGGCCGTGCGCCGCAGCGCCGACATCACGTCGTCGGGCCGGTCGGTGAACCGGCTTTTCAAGTGCACCGCAAAAATCGTCACATCCCCCTCCGCCGTCGCAATCGTGGCTTCCAGCAGCCCGCGCTTCACTTTTTCTTTCGCTCCAAAATATCCGAACTCGAGGTCGGCGTGCGTCGTCACCGCCTTGAGCGGACGCCGCGACAGCAAGGCCACATGCCGGTCGGCATCGGCCGCCGCTGCGAGGGCGGCATGGGGATAGTCAATGCCGTCGGTTTTCAGATCGCGCTGCAGTTCATCGAGGTAAACCTGCGGCCCCATCTCCTGCAGCACGAGTACGTCGGCATTCAACGCACGGATCACCGCGCGCAACGCGCGTTTCTCCGCCTCCGGCTTCGGATAGTCTTTGCGATACCCCGTCGCCGTCAGCCGGTTCGCCGGGCCGTAGTTCTCGATGTTGTAGGTCGCGATCGTCAGCTCCTCGGTCCGCCCGGCCGGAATCATTCCCACCAGCCAGCCCAGCAACCCGAGAAACCGCAGCCACAGGGTCAGGGGTTTCATCGGGAATCCTCCGGCCCTCCCGGGTTAACTCCGCGCCAGCGCCGCTTCCCGCTCGACCAATGTCGGATGCGAGTAGTGAAAGGTGCTGAACCACGGGTGCGGCGTCAGGTTCGTGAGATTTTTCTGCGCAAGCTTACGCAAGGCGCCGACCATCGCGGCCGGACCGCCCACCGCCTCGCGCGCGAACGCATCAGCCTCATACTCGTGCTTGCGCGATAGCACGTTCATCAGCGGTGAAAACCAGAACGTCACCAGGCCGCTCAACAGCCCGAAGAGCAGAAACGACGGGGCGAGTTCATTCGCCGGAAATCCGAAAGACAGGTTGAACCACGGGCTGCGCGCGAGCCACGCAATCGCTCCGAAACCGCCGGCCATCATCACCGCCGAGAGCGCAATCATCTTCGGGATGTGTCCGCGGCGGTAGTGGCCGATTTCATGGGCCAACACCGCCTCCAGCTCCTCCGGCGTCAGCTGGGCGATCAGGGTGTCGAACAAAACGATGCGGCGAAAACGCCCGAAGCCCGTAAAGTAGGCGTTGGAGTGGCCGGAACGCTTCGATCCGTCGATCACCTCGATGGTCTGGGCGTGAAAACCCGTGCGATCGCCCAGGGCCAGCAGTCGCGTGCGGAGCTCACCCTCGGGCAGCGGCGTGAGCTTGTTGAACAACGGCAAAATCAACTTCGGGTAGAGCACGAGCATCATCAGCTGAAACCCGAACATGAGCGCGAATCCCCATAGCCACCACGATTCACCCGTCCATTTCACGAGCGAGAGCAGCGCCCAGAGCAACGGGAAGCCGATGACCAACGCCAGCCCCGTGCCTTTGACCTTGTCCATCACCCATAGCCCGACCGAGCTCTTGTTGAAACCGAATTTCTCCTCCAGCCGGAACTGCTCCCACCATTCGAACGGCAACGAAGGCACCGCCAGGAGCATCAGGGCCAACAGCACAAACAGCACGTGACTCCAGACCGTGTTGGGCGCCCCCCAGTCGGCCACGTGGGCAAAAAGCAGCGGCAGCACCCCGCCAAACAGGACCAGTGCCGTCACCAACGTGTCAAAAATCCCCGCAACGGCCCCCAACCGCGATTTCTCCAGCGTGTAGGCCACGGATTTGCGGTAGGTCGCCGGATCCATGATGGCCGCGGCGGCCGCCGGAGGGGCCTCCGCATGTCGGCGCACCTCGGCGCGATTGAGGGCGGAGAGCACGAGCTCGCCGGCGAGCCGCAGCACCATCAGCGCGGCCGTAATCGAGAGAACTAACAGCATGCGAATCACTGCATGCAAAACGGCCGCCGCCGCCAGCCCAAAGATTGTTTGAAATGCCCGCTCTCCGCCGCATGGTCCTCCGGGTGGAAGCCAAAGAAACCAAACTCTCCTTCGAGACCGCCCTCGGCAAACTCGAGTCCATCGTCGAATCGATGGAGTCGGGCGACGTGCCGCTGGCCGAGCTGCTCGCGAAATTCGAGGAGGGCAACAACCTGCTCAAAGTGTGCGAAGCCCGGCTGAAAGACGCCGAACTCAAAATTGAGCAGCTCAAGAAACTGAAGGACGGCAAGGTCGCCTTCGAAAAATTCGAGACCACGCGAGAAGACTAAGATGCCCGCCTCCACTCCCCCGCCCTCCGCCCGCCTGCTCGACGCCATCCACGACCCCGCCGACGTCAAAGCCCTCGCGCCCGCCCAGCTCCCGCAGCTGGCCCAGGAAATCCGCGACGAACTGATCGCCGTCACCGCCAAAACCGGCGGCCACATCGGGCCCAACCTCGGCGTCGTCGAGCTGACGATCGCGCTCCACCGCACCTTCCACACGCCCGTCGACCAGTTCGTGTTCGACGTCGCCCACCAGGGCTACGTCCACAAGCTCCTCACCGGCCGCAACGGCGATTTTTTCAAGAAACTGCGCCAGAGCGGCGGAGCCAGCGGCTTTCTCTATCGCAGCGAGAGCCCGCACGACGCCTTCGGCGCCGGCCATGCGGGCACCGCCCTGTCCGCCGCCCTCGGCATGGCCACCGCCCGCGACCTCCGCGGCTCCCAGGAGCACGTCGTCGCGGTCTGCGGTGACGCCGCCTTTACTTGCGGCATCACCCTCGAGGCGCTCAACAACGTCGTCTCCTCGACCAAGCGCCTCATCGTCATCCTCAACGACAACGAGTGGTCCATCGCGAAAAACGTCGGCGCGATTTCCCACTATCTGAACCGCATCAGCACGAACTCGACCTACAACAAGCTCCACCACGACGTGGAGGCCTTCTTCAGGAGTTTTCCCGTCGGCGTGGAAATGAACCGCGTTTACATGAAATGGAAGCGCGAGACGAAGGACTTCTTCGTCGAATCATCGCTCTTCGAAAAATTCGGCCTGCGCTACCTCGGCCCCGTCGACGGCCATAACCTCGACGCGCTCCAAAAGAACCTGGAGTTCGCGAAGCACTGCGACGTGCCCGTCATCATCCATGTGCTGACCAAGAAGGGCAAAGGCCTCGAGGCCGCCGTCGAATACCCGGAGAAATTCCACGGCGCTTCTCCGTTTGACCCGGTGACCGGCGAAAGCCGAAAAGCCACCCCCGGCGCCCCGCCGAACTTTCAGGACGTCTTCGGTCTGGCCCTCGTGAAGTTTGCGCAGGCCAACCCCAACGTCGTGGGCATCACCGGCGCGATGCCGAGCGGCACCGGCCTTTCGCACCTCGCCGCCGCCGTGCCCCGGCAGTTTTTTGATGTCGGCATCGCCGAGGAGCATGCCGTCCTCTTCGCCGCCGGCTTGGCCACGAAAGGATTTCGCCCCGTTTGCGCCATCTACTCGACCTTTCTCCAGCGCGCCTACGACCAGGTCATCCACGACGTGGCGCTGCAGAACCTGCCCGTGACCTTCTGCATGGACCGCGCCGGCCTCTCGCCCAACGACGGACCGACCCACCACGGCCTCTTCGACCTCTCCTATCTCCGCTGCGTCCCCCATGCGACCATCATGCAGCCCATGGACGAAGACGAACTCGTGGACATGCTCCACACCAGCCTCCAGCTGCCCGGCCCGGGGTTCATCCGCTACCCGCGTGGTGCCGGCACGGGTGTGGCCATCAAGCCGCAGCCCGTCGCCCTCCCCGTCGGTCAGGCCGAGCTCATCCGCGAGGGTTCCGACCTCGTCATCTGGGCCTTGGGCAGCATGGTCCATGACGCGCTGCGTCTCGCCGAACGCCTGGCCCTCGAGGAAAACTTGTCCGTAGGCGTCGTGAACGCCCGTTTCGTGAAACCGCTCGATCGCGCGCTCCTGCTCAGCCAGGCCGCGGGCACTCCGTTGCTCGTGACCATGGAAGACCACGTGCTCGCCGGCGGCTTCGGCAGCGCCGTGCTCGAGGCGCTGCAAGAAGCCGGGTGCGCGGCAGCCGTCGAACGCATCGGTTGGCCCGACACGTTCGTCGAACACGGCAGCAGCGTCGAAATCCTCCGCGCCTCCTATGGTCTCGCGCCGGACGACATCCACCGCCGCGTCCTCAACCGTTGGCGCAACCTCCGCGCCGCGCCGATCATCACGGACGTCTGAGCGCGGGCCCGCCCGGCCCTCTTACGGAAGAACGTAAACCTCCACCAAGGCTTCGCCGGTCGTGCCGCCCACGCCGGCGACTTGGATCGTATACGCACCGCCGATGAGCGTCAGCAGGGCCGCGCAGTCCGCGCTCCCCTCCGCCAACGGAAACGCGCCCACGACGACCGCCGCGCCCGCGAGGTCGGCCTTGTCCACCCCTCCGGACCAGCCGGTGTTCGACCCGATCACTTTCTGCGTGGCCGCAGAAAACACCGTCAGCGTCGGCCGAATCAGCGCTCCAGATACGCCGAAAGCGGTCAAGCCGGGACCGACCGCCCGCACCAAAACTCGGACCGGGTCGCTGCCGCCGATCACCAGACCGGGAATGAGAATTTTGTCGCCGGTGCCGACTTGGGCCCGGGTCGAAAGATTGACGAGCCGCGCCCCGGGGGCGCCCACGTCCGTATCGTAGGCTTCGATGAGCGCGACCCCCGTGTCGCTGCCCGGTCCGCCCAGCGACGCCGTGTAAAGCCCGCCCGGCAGGGCGCCCAGCACCACCGCATCCTTGCTCTCCGGCGGCAACGCAAACGCCCCGACCGCCGCCGCCGTGGTCGCAATCTGCGCGGCGTTGCCCTCGCTCCCCCAATTGTCATTGGCCAAAAGCACCTCGTCGAAACCCAGCGGTTTGACCGCGAGCGTGGGATCGCGCAGCGGGTTCTGCACCCCAAACTGTTCCAACGTCGGACCGACCGCCCGAATCAGGTAGTTTTTCACCCCCACGCCCTTCGTCACCAATCCCGCAATCAGCGGCGCGCCGTTCCCCGCCTGCGCCCGCGTCGCCAGATTCACGAGCCGTCCGCCGTCCGGCGCCAGCGCCACCCGGCCCGACCGCCCGGCGTTGCCCCGAAACATCGGCCAACGGGAATAACCCGAGGCCGGCGCCCCCGAACCAAAAAACGAATACAGTTTCCCGTCGATCGAGCCGACATAAACCGATCCGTCGGGTGCGATCACGGGCGATGACTCGATGATATCGTCAGTCGCGTAGGCCCACTTCACCAGTCCCTCCCGGCCCGCATTCGTATAGAGGGCACGGACCCGCCCGTCATCCGCCCCAAAGATGACCGTGCCGTCGCTCCGGATCGCGGCACTGGAGTAAATCGCGCCACCCACGCTGACGCTCCATTTCTTGGTGCCGTCCGGGTTTACCGCATAGAAATTCTTGTCAAAGCTGCCGAAATAAATCGTTCGGTCGGGCCCGATCGCAGCTGCGGCCTGAATTTGTCCGCCGGTGGGAAACTTCCATTTGATGGCCCCATCCTCGGGGGCGAGGGCGTAAAGAAAACCGTCGAACGAACCGATATAAACCGTGCCATCCAAATCGATCGCCGGCGAAGAAGATACGTCAAAGCCGGTGGCCGTGCGCCACTTCAGTGTGCCGGCCGGCGTCACCGCGTACACCGAGCTGTCCTTCGACCCGAAATAGATCGTCCCGTCGGCCGCGACGGCCGGCGATGACTCGATGGAGTTGCGCGCCGCGTATTTCCAGAGTTCGATGCCGTCCTTGCCCACCGCATGGAGCGCGCTGTCGTCGGAGCCGATATAGATGGTCCCATCCGCACCGATGGCCGGTGAACTGACCACGATTGCGCCGACGGCGAGTTTCCATTTTTGCGTGCCATCGGGATTGACCGCGTAAAGATTCCCGTTCCAACAGCCGAAATAAATGGTGCCATCGAAACCGATGGCCGGGGCCGAATCCACCCATTGGCGGGTCGGAAAGGTCCACTTGATCGAACCATCCCGATTAACCGCCTGCAACATGCCGTCCTGTGGAGTGCTGTTGACCTCCACGCCCACGTAGATCGTGCCGTCGGCCCCCACTGCGGGTGAGGAGTAGATCGAGCCGAGCGCACTGGCCATCTTCGAGCCCCAGCGCAACGTACCATCGGGCTGGGCCCATAGTGGCGCAGTCGCCGCGCCGCAGATCAGCAGCGCGGCCCAGCCCAGCGACAGCGAGCCGCGATATGCCTTCATCCCCATGCGTCTAGCCAGCGAATGCGCCTTGGCAAAAATATTCTCGCAGACCATGGATCCGACCATCAACCGACCGGACCGAGCACCAATCGAAAACACGTCCCCCCCGCATTGCTGCGCACCAACTCGATCCGTCCGCCGGCCTGCTGGGCGATCTGCTGGCTCAGCGCCAACCCAAGACCGCTCCCGCCCGGTTTGGTGCTCGCACACGGCTGAAACAACCGCGCCCGCACCGCCTCCGCCAAACCTGCGCCGCGATCCTCCACCCAGAACTCCGCCCCGCCCTCCGCGGTCGCGCCTCCCGACACCCGCACCACCCCCCCCGGCGGCGAAGCCTCGACGGCGTTCTGGAGTAAATTGCGCAGCACGAGCCCCGCAAGATTCGCCCGCCGTCCGGGCAGGGATTTCTCCGCGGAGAGATCCGCTGTCAGCCGCACGCCCGTCTGGTTCGCCGACGCCCGCACCCGCTCCAACGCCAGTTCGCCCACTTCGGCGCACGTGAGCTCGAAGTGCGCTCCGTGCTGCTCATCGCGCAACACGCCGACCACATCGTTAATCATCGTTCGGAGGCGCCTCGTAAGTTCGGTGGCGGCCACCAGTTCCCGCCCGTCGTCGTCCCGCGCACCAAGCTCCGCCTGACCCGCCATAAACACCTCAAGACCTGCCAGGGGATTCTTGATCTCGTGGATGAGATGCGCCGTCACCGCCCCCAGCGCAGACGTCTTCGCGGCCAACATGAGCTCGCGATTTGCCCGCTGCAAATCCTCCGTGCGCCGCTCAAGGATCCGGTTTGCCGCGGCAAGTCGGCGAAATGCCCAGCCAAGCCCGACGACGATCACCGCCGCGCCGGCCAGCCACGCGAGCGCGGCTTGGAGGAGCAAACGGGCGTCCAGCGCGGCAAACTCCGCCGCGGTTTCCGTCCCTTCGATCCAGAACTGGGCCACCCCGGCCAGTTTCGCCCCATCAGCGCGCCGCAACGGCACCCAAGCCTCGAGCACGCGCACGTTCGCCTCGCCCGTCGTCCCGGCCACCGGAGCGCCCGCCAAAGCGCTCAGTTGCGTGCGCGGCGTCAGGCGCGCGAAGGGACGCTCCGGCCATTCGTGAGCGGCTGGCGGCTCGTCCGAGAGCTCCAGCGGCACCGCCCCGCTAAAGCGCCGGTCGGCATCGAACACCCGAATCGCCAGTACGCCGCGAAACTTCGACGCCTTCAGCACCGCATCAAGCAGTTCCCCCGGCACCTCGGTCACGCCCAGCTCCACCAGCGCGTCCGCCCCGAGGGCGAGCTGCAGCGAGGCCACCGCCGACAACGTCGCGGCTTTGCCCGACAGGATCTGTTGCCTAAGGCCGTCCCTGAGCTGGACGGTGACAAAGGCGATCACCGCGGCAAAGACCGTCAGCGTGAGCCCGACCACCGCGGGATGCGCATAGCGCCCGGTCGATGGCAGTGTGGCAGAAACGGTCATGAGGAATGGGGGCCTTCATTTTTCCCAGTTCCAACGGATACCAAGCAAGCCTTCGTTGAGGGAATAAGCGGCGAGCGGATCGTTGCAGCGGTTGCGCTCCCACGTGTATTCGGCGTAAACGGTCCACTTCGCTCCGAGTTTTCGCTCCAGCAGGACCCGCGCAAAAAAGGCGTCGCGCACCCGCGGCGGCGGGGCGACTCCGACCCCCACGGTCTGTTTTTGAAACTCTAGGCGGCGCGCCGTGGCCTCAAACTCCACGAGCCAATTGCCCGCCTCCCAATCGACTTCCTGTCCTACCTTGCCCTCGCGGTAGTCGAGAAAGCCCGAGCCGTTATCGGCAAACTGCGTCACGCCGACGCGCGTATCGGTCCTCCAATGCGCGGCGGCGTCCCAGGTGGTTTTTCCGCGCAATTCCACCTCACGTTCGGTGGTGGCCAACACCGTTCCGCCGAGCGGCCGCCCTCCGGCCGAATACTGTTCGCGACGGTCAAACACCCGGTGCCCCTCCGAGCCCGCCACACTGGCCTCAAACCGCGCGCCCGGCTTCCATCCGACTTTCACCCCTCCCTCTTGAATGCTGCGGTTGTTGTAGCCGTCCGGATAGGTTTCGCGCCGGGCGGCGCCACTCGCTTCGATCCACGCGGAGGGAACGAATGTCCAACGAATCGTCGGGCCGAGCGCTCCGCCCGATCGTTTGATCTCGGACACCACTTGCAGCAAATCCGTGTCGGATACGTCGTAGATCAAGTGCGAGTAAGACGCACTGGCGTTGAGGGCGAACTTGAACGTGTCACCCGCCCGGCGGTTCAGCTCCGACAGAAAAATCGCCTGCTCTTCATGATTCACCGTCTTGGCCGAAAAGTAACGGGTGCCAAACGTCCTGACCGACGCCCAGTAATCGATCCGCGCGTCCTTCCGGTTCCAAGCCGTCACATCGAGCCCGCCCCGCACGAATCCGCTGCGCTCCTCGCCAGTGTGGCTTAGGAGCACGTTGTCGCGCAACCCCGCCCCGGCGAAACCGCTCCCCCAGGCCACCCACGCGACCGGTGCGGGCATGACGATCGCTGGCGATTCCACGGGAGATTTCTCCGCCGGCTCTGCTCCCACTACGCCTTGACCACGCACACCCACTTGCGAAAGGGCAAACGTGCAAAGCAGCAGGTGGGTGAAACGAAAAGAGACGGTCACGAGCGAGGGAGAATGGCGCAAAACGGTGCGGCGGTTGACCTGAGCACTCAAGCCATGTTCGATTCACCGCGAAAAGAATCACGTAAAAAAATGCGGCCACCCCAAGGTGGCCGCATTTTTCCCGAACATTACGCCCGAAATTTGTTTCAACCGCGTCCCGGCGAGCCCGGACCTTGCCGGAGCTTCCGCAGATCATCGCGGATCTGTTTGCTGAGTTCCCGCTGCGCGTCACCCATCTCCTTCATTTTTTCCAAAATGGCTTTGCGCTGTTCTTCCGTTGCGTTCCTGAGCTGGTTGATGAGCGCCTGACGTTCGGCGAGCATGGCGTCACGCTGGGCACTAAACTTCTCCGTGTCCTTCTTGACGTCGACCGAGGCGGAAGCGCCTCTACTTGGGGATTTTTCGGCCGGCTTGGCCCCCGGGGCAGCATCGGCCGCAAACATGCTGGAGCACACCGCAAGAGCGGCGGCAGCGATCAGCTTGTTCAATATTTGGACTTTCATAGGAGAGGTGTTCGGCCGCGATAGCGCGGACTTGGGATCAGCCTACCCGGTTGCATCGCCCGTGCCAACCGGCGTGTAACTCTATTTACTCTTCTATTCCAATGACTAGCATAGATCTGAAGTTAAATCCAAGGCGCGTATCCCTCGGGGAATATCCCCCGATTTTCCCTCCACGCGCGGACTAATCCCCAACATTCGCGGACGCGCCCACGCTCTTGAGGCGGTAACGCACCACATCCCGCGACACCCCGAGCAAGCGGGCCGCCGCCGACACGTTGCCCTCGGCCTGTCGCACGGCGGCCGCCACAATTTGGTCGATCGCCGACTCCAATGAAAATCCGGATTCCGGAAACACGAATCCGGATCGCAGCCATCCGGACGCTCCGCCCTCGGCTCCGGCCTGGGCCAAACCGAGGTGGGCAAAGAGCAACCCGCGTTCGCCGCCAAACACCACCGCCCGCTCCAACTCATGCGCCAACTCACGCACATTTCCCGGCCACGCGTAGGCCAGTAGCCGGGCCCGTCCTTCCGCTGGGATCGCCGGCGGTTTCTGGCCATAGCGCTTGCACACGCGCACCAGCAAGGCATCGGCCAGCACGAAGATGTCTTGGCCGCGTTCGCGCAGTGGGGGCAGGCGCACGCGAAAGAGATCGAGCCGGTGCAACAGGTCTTCACGAAATTTCCCGGCGGCCACGAGCACGCCCAGATCAGCATTCGTCGCGGCGATGATGCGCGAATCCACCGCGATGGGGCGCGTCGCGCCCACCCGCCGGAGCGAATGATCCTCGAGGGCCGTGAGGAGCTTGGCCTGCAAGGACGCCGCGAGGCTCGGCAATTCGTCCAAAAACAGGGAACCACCGTCCGCCGCTTCCATCAACCCGATGCGCGCCGCCTTCGCGTCCGTAAACGCGCCGCGCTCGTGCCCAAACAACTCCGCCTCGGCCAAGGCTTCCGGCATCGCCGAGCAATTCAACTCCACCATCGGTCCGTCGGCCCGCGGACCGTTGCGGTGGATCCAGCGCGCGATGGCCGTCTTCCCGGTGCCGGTCTCGCCTTCAATCAGCACCGGGGCCAGGTGGCGGCCCAACCGGCGGTCCGCCGTCGTGATTTTTTGCAGTTGCTCCCGCACTCCGGCGAGGCTCTCCCCAAACACCAGCTCCGCCTCCTGCCCCCGCCGAAACTCGTCCGCCCGCTTCGCCTGCAGCGTCTTTCGCGCCTGCCCGAGTCGCAGCGGCAGCTCTTCCGGATCGAACGGTTTCACCAGGTAGTCGGCGGCCCCTGCACGCACCGCCTCGACCGCCCCCGCGACGCCGCCCTCCGCCGTCATCACGAGCACCGTGGTCGTCGCGGGAAACACTTTGTCGCGGAGCAAATCCGTACCCCGCCCGTCCGGCAGATTCACGTCGAGCAGAGCCACATCAAACGGCAGAGACTCGGCCGCCTGCCGCGCCGCGGCCACGCTGCCGACCGCCGTGACCGCCGCCCCTTCGTGCTCCAAAAACCCGGCCAGGCGTTTGCGCAGGAGCACCTCGTCCTCAAGCAGAAGCACGCTCAGTCCGGACAACGAAGATTTTGACATGGAAGATTCGGGCTCATTGCGAAGGGACGCGCATTGCACTGGTGAAATTGGTGCGGGCGGAGGGAGTCGAACCCTCCTCTCATGCTTGGGAAGCACACATAATAGCCGATATACTACGCCCGCAGACCCCGTTCTCATGCGGGCCGCACCGCCCGCTGACAATGGAAAAATCGCGCCCGCCGAATTTGGCCCGATCACCTCGCCAAAGTAGGGCCGTCCCCGGTTCGTTCCCGACTGAACCGCGCGCCAGCGCTGACCGGATTTTCGTGATCCTCCGGATGGCGCACGCTGCGTTCGCGTGCTCCCTGGCCGGCGTTCCCGCAGCTGGGAGCGCCGTGGAATCCCCCGCCACCCCGGGAGATCGGCGATCCCGCAAGCCCGCGGGCTCAGTCGCACAAGGGACCATGCCCCTGACTCCTCCCTCGACGAGAACCCGCCGCGGACGGGCTCCGCCGTCGAATTTTCCGACGCCGGCGCGCGCGAAATCCACCTCTGCTACCGGCGCGGCCTCGGCCCCGGATCCGAGATCGCCGAGCGCTTCCCGGGCGGCAGCCGCACCGTTTAACCCTCTTGCACGAAGGGCCCGAGCCGCGTGATCGAGGCCGAATAGTCCGTTCCGTTCGTCCGCCTTTAAATGACGCGCTTCACGCGGCGCGGCGACGCGCGCACCCCGTCGTTTGCCGGCCGGTTTAAAACGCCGGTCCTACCTCAGACACTCCCGCGCACCGCGTCGGGCCCGACCACCGCTCACTGGTAATTCCGCCGGCCTTCCAGCGCGCTCTTCAGCGTCACCGAATCCGCGTAGAGCACCCCGCCCCCGCTGGGCAGGCCGAACCCAATCCGCGTCACGCTGAGCGACCGCCCCGCCGCCACCGCCGGCAAATGCTCGGTGAGGTAATGGCACGTGGCTTCGCCCTCGACATCGTTGGACAACGCGAGGATCAGCTCCGCCACCTCGCCGGCCTCGATCCGCGCCCGCAACGCGGCCAGGTTGAGATCGTCCGGCCCCACCCCGTGGATGGGCGACAGTTTACCGTGGAGCACGTGATAGGAACCCCGATACGCCCCGCTCCGCTCGATCGCCACCAGATCCGGCACGTGCTCAACCACGCACACGACCGAGCGGTCACGGCGGTCGTCCGCGCACACCGCGCAGTACTCTGACTCCGCGAGATTGCCGCACCGGCCGCAGCGTCGCACGGCCCGCGCCGCCTCCTCCAGCGCCAGCACGAGCGCCGGCAGCTGCCCTGGCTTCTCCACGAGCAGATGGAGCGCGATCCGCTCGGACGAGCGGTAGCCCAGCCCCGGCAGTTGCTTCAGGTGCTTCTGCAGTCGCTCGAACGCGGGCGTCATCGCAAAACGCGCGCCGCCGCTCAGAAGCCGCCCGGCATTTTGAAGGCGGACGTCACTTTCTGCATCTCGGCGTCGTTGTAGTCCTTCGCTTGTTTCGCGGCATCCTGCACCGCCCCGAGCACGGTCTCGGCCACCACTTTCGGGTCCTCCTTCAAAAACTCCGGATCGAGCGTGAGGGAGAGAAACTTGCCCGCGCCGTTGACCTTGAGCTTCACCGCGCCGCCGCCGCTGGTGACGTCAATTTCCTTGGTCTCGAGCTGGGTTTGGAGCGCTTCGATCCCGCGCTGCATTTTCTGGGCTTGTTTGAGGAGTGTGCCTACGCCGGCCATAAGTGGTGTGAGTTGAGGGTTGAAAGCCCAGAGTTGAGAGAGCCCGCCAATCTTAACGCGACAATATTTTTTCGTAGCCTTCGCGGAAACTGGGAAAGGCGGGCCGCCACCCGAGCACGGCTTTGGCCTTCGCATTCGCGATCACCCGGTCGGGCGTCACCGCGCGCCGGGCGCTCACCGGCTCGCCCGTGAACCGCGGTTCCGGCACCCCGAGCCGGGCGGCGAGCCAGCCCACCATCGCCGCTTTGGTCGCCGCCCCGTCGTCGGCCAGATTGAAAATGCCGTTCGGCACGTCCGCCTCCGCTCCAAACGCCGCCCAAATCCCCGCGACCACGTCGTCACGATAGATCAGATTCAACCGGTAGTCCCCGCGCCCCGCCACTTCCCCCGCGCGCAGCTGCTCCAGCAAATGATGCCGCCCCGGCCCATAGATTCCCGCAAGCCGCAGCACGAACCAACGCGCCGTCGCACCGTCGTTCCCCCGTAACAAATCCTCCGCCTCGAGCAAAATCCGCGGCCGTTCCCCGCCCCCGTCGGTCGGGGCCGTTTCGGCGACGACCACGCCTCCGCCCTGCGGATACACCGAGGTGCTCCCCGTATAGACGATCGTCCCCACCGGGCCCCGCGCCTTGGCCCACGCCAAGACCGAGCCCATGCCCGCCACATAGCTCTGCCGGTATCCCTCGAGCCCGCCGCCGCCCGAACTCACGCAGTTCAACACCCAGTCCGCCCCACCCGCCACCCGCCCGTGCCAGTCCCCGCTCGCCAAATCCGCGACGACCACCTCCACCCCGCCCGCCCGCAATGCGTCCGCCTTCGCGTCGTTGCGCGTCAGCGCCGTGACGCGCGCGCCGCGCGCCACCGCCTGCCTTGCCGCCTCTGCGCCGACGTAGCCGCAGCCGAAGACCACGACGTGCTTTCCTGAAAAAATTCCATCGGCAGGGGGACTCATGCGTGCTGAGTTCACACCATGCCTACGGTTCTCGCAATCCTCGCGGACGGGTTTGAGGAAATTGAAGCGATCACCCCCATCGATCTGCTGCGTCGCGCCGGCGCCGCAGTCACCATCGCGGCCCTCGGGTCCGACCGCGACGTGACCGGTCGCAGCGGAATTACGGTGCGCACCGATCTCACCCTCGCCGCATTGGGAACCACCGCGGTCTCCGGCCCCCTCCCCGCCCCCGACTCCGGGGCAGATGCCGGTTTCCCGCCGCTCTTCGACTGCCTGCTCCTTCCGGGTGGCCCGGGAGTGAAGCTGCTCCGCGCCGACCCTCGCATGCGCACCCTCGTCCTGCGGCACCACGCCGCCGACCGCTGGCTCGCGGCCATCTGCGCGGCGCCCCTTTTGCTGCACGACGCCGGCCTTCTCGCCGGCCGTCGCTATACCGCCCATTTTTCGGTCGCCGCCGAACTAGCCGATCGCCTCCCCGCCGAGCGCGTCGTGGTCGACGGCCACCTGCTGACGTCCCGCGGCGCCGGCACGTCGCTCGATTTTGCCCTAGCGCTGATCACACAGCTCTTCGGCGCCGCAGAGGCTCAGGACGTGGCCCGGTCGATTTGCGCTTGAAGAGTCTTCGCATCAAGAGGGTTGCAATTTCTAGGCGCACCCCTCTTCTCCTATTGAATAGGGTTTATACCCTATGATTTTGCTCGAGTGTGATTCTCTGCTCCGCCCCGATCCGGTCGCTTCCGCAAGGACGTGACGGAGCGAAGCCTTCCCTAAAACCCCCGTGAGCTCTCTCTCCTGATGTGCGGCATAGCCGGAATCGTTGATCCGCAGTGCCCGCGCGAGCACCGCACGGTCGCCGTCGATCGGATGTGCTCCGCGATGATTCATCGCGGTCCCGACGACGCTGGACTCGAATCTCCCGGCGACGCGACCCTCGGGATGCGCCGTCTCGCGATCCTCGATCCCGCGAACGGCCATCAGCCGATGCGCTCGCCCGATGGGCGTTTAACCTTAATTTTTAATGGCGCGATCTACAACTTCCGCGCCCTCCGCGACGAACTCGCCGCCACGGGCTGGGCGTTTCGCACGCACTGCGACACCGAAGTGCTCCTCGCCGCTTTCGCTCACTGGGGCGAGCGCTGCCTCGCGCGTCTGCGCGGGATGTTCGCCTTCGCCGTCTGGGATAATCGTGAACGCACGCTCTTCCTCGCCCGCGATCCCTTCGGCATCAAGCCGCTCTACTACCGGCACGATGGTGCCCGACTGATCTTCGCGTCCGAACTCAACGCGCTCGTCGCTTCCGGGACGTTCCCCCCCGAGATTGATCCCCTCTCCGTCGCCGACTACCTCGCGTGGTTCGCGGTGCCGGCTCCACGCACCATCTATCGTGAGGTCTTTAGTCTGCGGCCCGGTGAATGTGCGACCTTTCGCGCGGGTCGCCTGGAAATCCGTGCCGCGTGGGGCTTTCACTCGATTCCGATCGCCGCGAAACCTTGCGCCACGCACGCAGAATTCTCTTCCGAGCTTCGCGCCCGCCTCGACGACACCATTCGCGCCCACGTCGTCGCCGATGTGCCCGTCGGAGCGTTTCTCTCCGGCGGACTCGACTCGGCGGTCGTCGTCGGCCTGATGACCCGCGCCACCGGCGCGCGCCTCCGGACGTTTTCCATCGTCTTCGAAGAAAATGATTTTTCCGAAGCTGCCAACGCCGAGGCCACGGCCCGCCATTTCGGCACCGATCATCGACCCCACGTTCTCACGGGCGCGCAAATCGCCCGCGACCTTGAGCAATTGCTCGCGTCCCTCGACCAACCGACGGGGGACGGAATCAACACCTATTACGCCAGTCAGGCCGCGCGCGCCGGCGGCGTGACCGTCGCGCTCTCCGGTCTCGGGGGCGACGAACTCTTCGGCGGTTACCCGTCGTTCCGCGATCTTCCGCGGCTCAACCGCTGGCTGCCCCTCTGGCGCTCGCTCCCCGCCAGCCTCCGCCGCGGGATCGTCGACCGCCTTAAATACGGGGACACCCGCCGCCGGAAACTCGCCGATTTCCTCGACCACGCCCGAAATTTCGGCGAACTGAATGCTCTGCAACGCTGCGTTTTTTCCGAAAACTCGCGTCGCTCCCTCCTCGGCCCCGACGCCCTCGCCGCCCTCGGCTCCCGCCCCCCGTTTCACCCGGAATTGCCCGCGCTGACCGCCGACCTCGCCGGCGCCGGTGCCTTCGAAACCATCAGCGCGTGGGAGCTCCGCACCTACATGGCCGACGTGCTGCTCCGCGACAGCGACGTGATGAGCATGCGCCATTCGCTTGAGCTTCGCGTGCCCTTCGTCGATCGCCCGCTGATCGAATGGCTTTGGCACCAACCCGCCGCCTTCAAATCCGATCCGCTCCACCCGAAAAATCGGCTCCGTGACGCGACCCGCGACATCCTTCCGTCCGGTCTGGCGGACCGCCGTAAGCAAGGTTTCAGCCTCCCGTTTCCGGTTTGGATGAAACGCGAATTGCGCCCGTTTCTCGAAGACACGTTTTCCGACGCGAGCCTGAACCGCAGCAACCTTCTCGCCCGTGCCCGAGTGCAGGAGCTGTGGCGCGGTTTTCTCGCCAACGACGACAGCCGCGAATGGTCCCGCGTCTGGAGCCTCGCCGTACTCGTTACCTTCGCCAATCGGCGGACGCCGGTTCTCCCTGCGCGCGCACCTGCGCCCCCCCTCCACGTGGCCTCGTCCGCGGTTTCCAATCTCTCCGCTCTCCGCTCTCCGCTCTCCACGCCGCCGCCCCGCCGTCGCACCATCCGCTCCCGCGCTTTATTGCTCGCGCCGGAGATCTTCGCCTCCGAAGGCGGGATCCCGCGCATCATGCAGGCCTATCTCAAGGCCCTCTGCGATCTCGCGCCCGCCGACGGCGCGGTGCGCCTGCTCGCGCTCAACGACGACGCCGTCGCCTCCAGCGACATCCGCCGCTCGGCCAACCTCAACTTGGAGGACTGGTTCGTCTGCTCCCGCAATAAATCTCGCTTCGTCCGCGCCGCCCTCCGCATGAGCCGCGGCTGCGATCGCCTGATTTGCGGGCACATCGGCCAACTCCCCGTAGCGTGGCTCGCACGACGGCTAAATCCCCGGCTCCGCTACTACCTCGTCGCCCACGGCATCGAAGTCTGGCGTCCGTTCACCCTGATGGAACGCGTCGCCCTCCGCGACGCCGAAAAAATCCTCTGCGTGAGCGACTACACCCGCCGCGAACTTCTGAAAAATTGTGCCCTACCCGAAGGCCGGGCCGTCGTACTCCACAACACCCTCGACCCGTGGTTCGAGATTTTCGGCGGCGCGCCCCTCGCCGGGTGCCCTCCCGTCATCCTCTCGGTCACCCGTCTGACCTACGCCGACCGCTACAAGGGCGTGCAACACCTCATCGAGGCCATGCCGGCCATCCGTGCCGCCGTTCCCGGCGCCATCCTCCGCATCATCGGCCGCGGCGACGACCTGCCGCGCCTCCAATCCCTCCGCAACGAGCTCGGCCTCACGACCGCCATCGAGTTTCTTGGCTACGTCGACGACCAACGCCTCGCCGCCGAAATGCGCACCTGCCGCTTGTTCGCCCTCCCCAGCAAGAAGGAGGGTTTCGGCCTGGTCTTCCTCGAAGCGATGGCCCACAGCCGCCCCTGCCTCGGCGCCCGCGCCGGGGGCGTGCCCGAAGTGATCACCGATGAAACCGGCTCCCTGGTCGACTACGGTGACGTGACCGGCATCGCCGCCGAGACGATCGCGGCCCTCCAACGTCCTTGGAACGAAACCGCCATCCTCGCCCGTGCCAGGCATTTCTCCTACCTTCCGTTCAAGGACCGCCTGTCCGAACTTCTCGCCTGACCGATGCGTCGCGCAAATCTAGACTCGTCACCTGTCCCCGAGATTGTGTTGGAGGCCGGTCGTGGCTCCACCCACTACTGGCGCGATCTTTGGCGCTATCGCGAACTTGCCGGATTTCTCGCCTGGCGCGATATCAAGGTTCGCTACAAGCAGGCTGCCTTGGGTGTGGCGTGGGCGATTCTCCAGCCGGCCATCCAAACCATTTTATTGACGTTTGTGTTCGGTAAACTCGCCCGAATGCCCGATGGCGGACTCCCCTATGCCCTGATCGTTCTGTCCGGCCTCCTACCGTGGCAATTGTTCACCGCCGCGTTCAGCGGTGCAGGCCATAGCCTCGTCGGCAACTCTCACCTCATCAGTAAGGTCTATTTCCCCCGCCTCCTCGTGCCGATTTCCTGCCTCGCCGTCGCGTTGGTCGATTTCGGAGTCATACTCGCCTTGGCCCTGCCCGTCATTTTCATTTTCGGCGGAGCCCCGGGTTGGCAACTCCTGCTCTTGCCCCTCTTCGTGCTCCTCGCCCTGGTCATTGCCTTCGGCGCCGGACTCTGGATCACCGCGCTCACCGTAAAATTTCGCGATTTCCGCTTCATCACGCCTTTCATCCTTCAGATTGGCGTCTTCGTCACTCCCGTCGGCTTTCGCACTGACTTTCTCCCCAACTGGAGAGATCTGATCGCACTCAACCCCCTCGCGGGAGTCGTTGATGGGGTGCGCTGGTGCCTGCTCGGCGGCCGCACCGAACTCTATCTGCCCGGACTCGGAATTTCTGTGGTCGTCGCCGCCATCTTGCTCGGTTCCGGCATCGGGTATTTCCGGCGCACCGAACGCCAGTTCGCCGACATCATTTGACGATGTCGCACCCCGCCATCGAAGTCTCGGGTCTCGCCAAGCGCTACGTGATCGAGCACGAAGCCCGCCACGACAATTTGCGCGACACCTTGCACCACGCCGCGCGAAAACTTTGGCGCCGCGCACGCTGGGGCACCGGCTTTGATACCGAGGAGTTCTGGGCCCTCCGCGACGTTTCGTTTACCGTTCAGCCCGGCGAAGTGGTCGGCGTCATCGGCCGCAATGGCGCCGGCAAGTCCACCCTCCTGAAAGTTCTTTCGCGCATTACCGAACCCACCGCGGGGAGGGTCACTCTCCGCGGGCGCATCGCCTCGCTCCTCGAAGTCGGCACTGGCTTCCACCCGGATCTCACCGGCCGAGAAAACATTTTCCTCAACGGTGCCATTCTCGGCATGAGGAGCACCGAAATCCGCCGCAAGTTCGACGAAATCGTCGCCTTCGCCGAAGTCGAACGATTCATTGATACGCCCGTCAAACGATACAGCAGTGGCATGTATGTCCGCCTCGCCTTCGCCGTCGCCGCCCACCTCGAACCAGAAGTCTTGATTGTCGATGAGGTCCTCGCGGTCGGCGATGCCCAGTTTCAAAAGAAATGCCTCGGCAAGATGCGTGAGGTCTCAACCCAACAGGGGCGAACAGTCCTCTTCGTCAGCCATCAAATGAGCGCCATTGCCCAGCTCTGCTCTCGGGCGATCCTACTCTCTGCCGGCCGTGTTGCCCATATCGGACCAACCCAAGCAGTGCTCCAAACCATGATGGCGAGCCCACCGCTCACTCATCGGTCCTCGGACGCTCTGGATCGCCCACGCATCACTGATATCGCCGTATCGCAGACCGCCCTCGAGTCAGGAAACCTCCAAATCTCAGTCAGCTTCGAGTCCCCGCACGTGCTCACTCGACCTCATGTCGGAATCGTGCTGACCACCCAGTTCGGGGCTCTTGTCGGCGGCACCAACACCCACGTTGACCCCTGCCGCAACAGCCACCCGGCCGCCTCAGGCTTACTTCGCCTGCATCTGGCGCATCCCCCACTCCTCCCCGGCCAATACCGCATCAATGTCTGGTTCGGCGACGGTGATGGTTCCACCGAACACCGGGAAGCTGCCATGGAATTCTACTTTCCCGGATTGAGGACGCGCCCCCCGGAATTTCGTACCGAGACCGTCGGTCCGCTCGACATGGCGTTCAACTGGGAGCAACTCCCTCTCATCCGTTAATTTTTCGGATCGTAAACCTACCGCGCGCCCCGCCGTCCTTCCCCCTCCATGGCGTTCCTCGACAAGCTATTCTTTTACCCCACGAGTCTGGCGCTCCGTATCAAAATCGCGATCACCCGCAGCCTCTTGCGCGGTCCCCACCATTGGCACGCTCTGGATGCATTGAAAATCCCGGGCCACGGCCTTGACCTCCTCCGGGTCGATTTCCCTCCCGCTGCTGACGCCGCGCCCGCCTGGGGCCACGGTCACCCTTGCCACCGTGAACTCGCCGCTCTCATCGAAGCCGACCAATCCAGTCAACTCGCGCTGTTGCAAGCTTGCGTGGGCACTGCGGAAGCCTGCCTCACATGGCCCGAGCACGAAAACCCCGCCGAACCAGCTTTGCCGTGGCGTGAAAATACGTTTCTGACCTGCTTCGATCAAGTTGCGCTGCACGGCCTCCTCCTTCATTTCCGGCCGGAACGCTACTTGGAAATCGGTTCTGGCATGTCGACCCGCGTTAGCTGGCAGGCTCGCCGCCTTGGGGCGTTCCCGATGGAGATCGTTTCAATCGATCCGCAGCCTCGCCTCGCCGTCGCAGCCCTGTGCGATCACGTGCATCAACGCAGGTTGGAGCATATGACTGAGGGATTTCTCGCGCTCGTGACTCCGAAAACCGTCGTGTTTTTTGATGGCAGCCACCGCGCTCTGCCTGGGAGCGATGTCACGGTCTTTTTCCTCACTATTTTGCCGCGTCTCCCCTCGGGCACCATCGTCCATCTCCACGACATTTATCTGCCCTCCGATTATCCCGCAGCCTTATTCAATCGGTTCTGGTCCGAGCAGTATCTCTTGGCAGCTTACCTCCTGGGAGGAAGCCGTCGCATAAAGATAATCCTGCCCTGCGCGCACCTCGCAAACTCGCCTGCCGCGCAAACTCTCCTCGGTCCCGCGCTTCGCGGCAAAGATCGCCGGGCTTCGAGCTTCTGGCTGCAAATCACGGACTCATAAACGCCTCAATTCGCCCCATGAATCGCACGCGTCGCCTATTAGAACGTCTCGTCAGCCCCGGCGTCATAGACCACCTCGTCACCGTTCGCAGCCAGCTTCGCTCCAACTGGCGCCTCCACCGCTTGCACCGGCTCGGCTGCTTAAAAGCGTCCACGTTGCTTCATCAGAATCCCCTTCAGCTCCATCTGGGTTGCGGCAACATCTACAAGGCAGGCTGGGTGAACATCGATGCGTATTTCACCCCTCCTTGCACTCCGGATCTCACCCTCGACCTTCGCCAATCACTGCCTTTTCCCGCCGGCAGCTGTGCCGAAGTTTATTCGGAGCATTTCTTCGAGCACATCCCCTATCCGGAGGGCGCGGTTTCTAACCTGCGCGAAACGGTGCGTGTCCTCAATCCCGGTGGCCGCGTCAGTATCGGCGTGCCGGATCCGATACCAGTCATTACCGCCTACCTGGCTGGCACTCCCAGCCCTTACTTTGAATATTTCCACCATCATTTCAGTGTGCGCCGCCACTTGAATACACCCATGGAGGCGCTGAACTGGCTCTTCCGCCAAGGCGGAGAACATCAGTTCATCTACGATTTCCCCAGTTTGGAAAAGATGCTGCGCGACGCAGGTTTCGAACGCATCGTTCGGCGAGAATTCGATCCCGCGCGCGACTCGGAATCGCGCCGGCACGAGACGATCTACGTGGATGCATATAAACCTCGCTAGTCCGACGTTCGACGAGTTCGCCCATGCCCTTGCCCCCGAGCGAAAGGATCACGCTTCTGGTTCCATGTTACAATGCGAGCCGCTATTTGCCACGCCTTATTGAGTCCGTTCGTGCCCTGACTCGCCCTTTCGATGCGGTCCTTTGCTACGATGATGGCAGCCAAGACGACACCGTGGCTGTCGCGCGAAAACTCGGGCTAAATATAATCACCGGGCACCCCAATGCCGGCGTCTCCGTCGCCCGCAACCGCCTCGCCGCCGCCGCAACTTCCCGGTGGATCCATTTCCACGATGCCGACGATATTATTCTACCGCGATTTCTCGCACGGCTCGCTCCGGCTTGCGACTCCCACCACGACGTTGTCACCTGTGACGCCGACTGGGTTAACGAAGTCACTGGCGCCACCCTCATCGCTTGGCGCTACAACCCACTCGCCCTCATCCAAGACCCGCTGAGCCACCTCCTCGAGAATGCCATGGGACTCAACTGCAGCATCATTCGCCGATCCCTCTGGGCCTCCGTCGGCGGTTGCGATGAGAAGCTTGGTATGTGGGAAGACGCCGACGTCCATATCCGGCTCGCCAATGCGCACGCTCGTTTTGCCCACGTCTCCGAGGTGCACACCCACTCGCTCCGCCACGACGATAGTTTCAGTCACGATTATTTAAAGAGCTGGACCTATCGCCTCACGGCCCTCGAGAGCTACGCAACCCGTTTTCCTCCGCGGGTTCAGCCCGTGATCGCCGACCAAGCGGAGATTGCCGCGCGTTCTCTCTGCCAACTCGGTGGATTCACCCCGGCCCGCCGCGCCCTCGCCCTGAACCATTCCCTCGGTGGCCGCGCTCCGACATCGCACCATCCGGTGATCCGCACCCTTCGCCGTCTTGTCGGCCCCTGGACCGCCCTGCGCGTCCAACAACTCCTCCGCTCCGTCCGCTGATCCCGCTCCGTCGCCCTCCTCGTGACTTTCCCCGCTCCTCGCTCCCTTGGCCGCGCGCTGCAATTTGCCCTGCTCCTGGCTCCGGTCGCCGGGTTCGCCTTCGTCATCGCCCACCACGCCACCGACCTGCCCCGCGACGACGATACGTTCTCGATCCTTCCCTTTCTGGTCCAGTGGACTGACTCGCCGGCATGGAGCACGCGCTTCGGCCTCCTGTTCGAACAATATTTCAGCCACCGCATTGTCCTCACAAAATGTGCCGCGGCCGCCGTTCTTTCCCTCGCCGGTTACTGCGATTTTGTGCTGCTCCAATCGCTCGGCTGGCTCGCCTGGCTGGGCGTGTCGGCGCTGCTCCTGCATGCTTCCGCCCGTGTTCGCCTCACTCCTTGGTGCGGCTTGCCCGTCATGCTCATTCTGATGCAGCCGCAGGGTGCGACCAATTTCCTGATTGCAATGCAGGCCGTGCAAAATCTCGGAGTACTCGTGATCTCTTTCGGTGCCCTCACCTTTTGCCTCCGCCCCGGCCGCCTGACGTTCGCCGCTTCCCTCGCCCTCGCCTTCCTCGCCCCGCTGGCTTCCGTCAACGGTCTGCTCGTGTTTCCCATTGCCGCCGCCGGCCTGGCCCTCCTCGGGCTCCGCTACCGCAGCCTCGCCTTCGCCATCTCCGGTGCCGTCGTGTGGGCAGCGTTTTTCCTGAGTTACTCCAATCCGCAGTCGCCGTTTCAAGTTCTCGAGTTCTGCCAAAATGCCGCCGTGATGATCGGTGCGCCCTTGATGTTTGGCACGCTCGGCATCGGTTTCGCCACCATCGCCGGAGGCGTCGTTCTGCTGGCCGCCGCCGTGATTCTGCTCGCCTCCGTGTGGCGGCGCGGCCCGCCCGCCCTCGCCCTGTTTCTTCTTTTTGTCACCCTCAGCGTCGCGATGGCGGCCCGCGGTCGGATCGGCTGGGGGCCGGACTACATGGAGCAGGATCGCTATCGTGTTTACGGCCTGCTCGCGCTCGCGCTGCTCTACCTGCTCCTGCTCGACCGCGTGCCAGTCGCCCGACAGCGACCCGCGGTCGCCGGTGCCCTCGTCGCCGCCGCGGGCTTCTGCTTCCTCTCCTACGCGGGCCATCTGCCGCGGGTCACGACCCAATTTCGCTGGACCCAGGCCATGGCCCTCAACCGCCAGTTGGAGCGTGACTACTTCAAGAGCACGACTGCCCTGTGGCCCGAAGCCCAAATCCAATGGCGCGCCTCTCTCGCGCGCGGACTTATCCGACCGCCCGCCCCGCTCTCGACCGCCGACCTCGCGTTTATCACTGAATTGAATCGCCCAACTCCCGAAGGCACCCTGGAATTCTCCGCGACTGCCACGTCCGCCTTTTGTGGTTACGGACTGACGGCCGCGCCCGTTCCCGGCAAAGCACCGCCAGATTTTGCGGTCATGCTGCGCGATGGCCGGCCACTCGTCCTGCCCGTGGATATTTTCCGCTCGCGGCTCGCTGAGTTGGCCAGCGTGCGGTCGTTCTACAGTGATCGTTTCCAAGTCCTGCTGCCCGAGCTGCTCCACCGAAGCGGATCCCACCCGCTCTTTGGACTCGCCCGCCAAGCCAACGGAAACCTTGCGGTGCTTTGGCAAGGTCGGGCCTCGTTGCCCTGAAAACCGATGGTGCCCGCCCCACCGAAACCCACCCCATGACCCCTCCCCGATCGATCGTCGTTGGCCTTGGCGGCCTGCTTGGCCATGACGCCAATGCCGCCCTCATGGTCGACGGTCGGCTGATCGCTTCTTCGCAGGAAGAACGCCACAGCCGTATCAAACACGATGGCTCGTTCCCTGCCCGCGCGATTGCCGATTGCCTCCACCTGGCCGGCCTCTCGACCCGCGACGTCACCGACGTTGTCTTCGCGGAGAAGGCGCTGCAAAGCCGCTTTTTCGATCTCACCGGTCGCCCAGGGAACGCCCTCAGCCGCGCCCTGGGGTGTTTGCTGCCGGAAGCCTTGGGCAGTCTGTACCTTCAAAAGGCCCGCGCGCTCCTTCCCTCCGCCCGCTTCCACCACGCGTGGCACCACCTCTCCCATGTCGCCGGAGCGTTTCACACTTCGCCGTTCGAACGAGCCGCCTTCCTCTGCATCGATGGAAAAGGCGAAGACTACTCCGCCAGCGCCGGCGTCATCGGGCCCGGTCGCCTCGAAATGCGCTGGGAGCAGCCCTACGAAAACGGACTCGGGATGTTCTACACGCTCATCACCTATTACCTGGGATTCCTGTCTTTCGGCTCTGAGTACAAAGTCATGGGGCTCGCCCCGTACGGCACCCCTCGCTACGTCGCCGAGCTCGCCCGCCTCTTCACCACCGACGAACAGGGCGGATTCCGTCTCCGCCGCGAAGTTCGCTTCAATGGGGCCTCCCTGATGGACGCACTTCCGTGGATCGCTGCCACGACCGGCCTGCCCGCCCGTGAAGCCTCGGCCCCGCTCGATCAGGTTCATCTCGATCTGGCGTGCTCTCTTCAGCGAATTTTTGAGAATGAAGTATTCAAAATGGCCCGCTTCCTCCGTGCCCAAACCGGCGAGGAAAACATCCTTTTTTGCGGTGGCTGCGCCCAAAACTGCGTCGCCGCCGGAAAACTTCGATCCCTCCAAATCTTTTCTTCCGTTTTCAACTCACCCGTCGGCGGCGACATGGGCTCAGCGCTCGGCGCCGCCCTTCTCTTCGAACGTCAACGGCGCCCCCCGACACCGTTCAAGATCGACGCCCGGGGTTTTTACCTCGGCGGAGAACCGGGTCCGATCCCTCCTGCGGCCCAGCCCTACCGCGTGTCGCTCCCCCGTGACAGCGACCTTCACACCTACATTGCCTCCCAGCTCGCCACCGGAAAAATCGTGGCCGTCGTGCGCGGTGGCATGGAGCTCGGCGCCCGTGCCCTCGGCGCCCGCTCCATTTTTGCCGATCCCCGCGCCCCCGGCATGCAGTCGCGCCTCAACCTCGCGGTAAAATTTCGCGAATCCTTCCGCCCCTTCGCCCCAGCGATCCTCGCCTCCCACGTCGGCGAATGGTTCGATTCCTCCGCCGAATCGGATTACATGAACTACACCGCCTATCTCCGACCCAAGTTGCGCGCACCGCTGCCAGCGCATTTCACGAACCTCCGCGAGCGCCTCGACTTCCCTCGCTGCTCCATCCCCAGCGTGATCCACGTCGATTTTTCCGCCCGCCTGCAAACGATTCGCCCCGAAGTTCATCCCGACTTTCATCGCTTTATCACCGCTTTCCACGCCCTCACGGGCGTGCCGATTTTGATCAACACGTCCTTCAACGTCGCCGGCCAACCCATCGTTCGCACCGCCGCCGAGGGTTGGGACTGTTTCGTCAATACCGACATCGACCTCCTGGTCCTCAACGACGAGATCTTCCGCAATCCCCAGGAAAAAACCCGCGAGCAGAAACTCGCCTGGCTCGAACAGTTCGCCCGCTCCGCATGAAATTTCTCATCGCCCTCCTTCGCTTTTTTTCTCGCCCACCCCAACCGGGCTGGAAACGCAGCACCCGTCCCGCCTCCGATCTTCGCTGCCGGTAATTCGACCGGCCCCTGCCCCCCGCCTCCCTCCGCGCTACCGTGACATTTCCGTCCCAACCACCGTCATCCGTCGCAGTTTTACCGCCTGACGAGTGCCACCGCCTACCCGCGCGGTTTTTCGCAGTCGGCCACCGTGTCGCCTCGTGGTTCCGCATCGTGCTCGCGCGTTCGACCGGCCGGGAAGTCGGGGCGGGCGGCTCCTCCTCTTCCAGGAGCGACGCTCAACTCGGTCCCTCTTCCGCCTACCTCGGATGCCTTTTGCTCGGTTCGCACTGCCAGCTCGAGATCGGCGGCGTCCTCCATCCCTTCGCCGGCTCCATTGGTCTGGCTCAGAATGTTTACCCCGGCCCCTTCACCGTTATTTTCGGCCAGGTCGGAGTCTCCCTTGGCCAGGACAAGCTCATCGCGATGCTCGGCCGCATCCTGCCGTCCCATCACGTGGTCCCACCTGTCGGCACGATCATCCGCTCCGTCGGCGACGACCAGCGCCCCACCAAAATCGGCGCCGATGTCTGGCTCGGCGCGGGCGTCACCGTCCTCGGTGGCGTGTCCCTCGGCGATGGGTGGGTGGTCAGAGCGGGCGCCGTCGGCACCCGCGATCTCCCTCCCGGTTCTTACGCTGCGGGGGTGCCGGCCACCGTCTGGCGCCAGCGGACCGTCCGTTGACCCGTCCCCATGCACCCTGCCCTCAAACGTGTTGCGCTGCGCCTGCTCGTTCACCCCCTCGTCACGCGCCTGTTGTCCCCCCTGCTGGTTTGCCACTACCTCCGGACACACTCTGCCCGGAAACTCCACCTCGGCGGCGCCGGCCTCACGGGCTGGCTCAACACCGATCTCCTTCCGTCGCACTGGCGCACCGCGCGGCTCGACGCCACCCGCCCGTTGCCCTTTGCCGACGCCACCTTCGAGTTTGTTTTCTCGGAGCACATGATCGAGCACGTGCCGCTCGATGGTGCGCGTCGGATGCTCGCCGAATCGTTTCGCATCCTCCGCCCCGGCGGCTGGATTCGGATCGCCACACCCGACCTTGCCCGAATCGTGCGCTTCTACACCGACCCCGATAGTCCCGCCCACCAACGTTATTTCAAACGCATCGTGGGCAGCTTCGCCCTCGCCGCCGATCTGCCTCCCCGCACCACCGTCGTCAACAGCCTCTTTTTCCTCCACGGCCACCGTTTCATCTTCGACGAAGCGGCACTCGCGACCCTGTTCCGCCAAGCCGGTTTTACTGACCTCCGCCGCTGCGAGGCCAATGCAAGCGAGTTACCCGACTTGCGCGGAATTCACCGCCACCACCATGCGATCGGCGTCGAGGCGAACGCCCTCGAAACCCTCGTCCTCGAAGGCCGTCGGCCGTAGGGGGCGACCCTTCCGTCTCGAGCCCCTTTCCTCACCCATGGCCGACGAACGCATCAACCCCGGCGATCCTGGCTGGCGTCTCTACGGACTCCAGCACCTGCAACGTTACCAGTTCGCACTCGAGCGCGTGCGCGACCGCCGTGTGCTCGATCTCGCCTGTGGCGTGGGCTACGGCAGTTTTGTCCTCAGCCAGACCGCCACCACCTGCCTCGGCATCGACCTCTCGCCTGCCGCCATCGCTCACGCCCTCGCTACCTACCGCCGCGCCAACCTGTCCTACCGCGCCGGCGACGCGCTCACCCCGCTGGCCCCCGACGCCAGTTTTGATGCCGTCGTCTCCTTCGAGACGATCGAACACCTCCCCGATCCCCACGCCTTCCTCACCAACCTCCACCGCCTCTTGCGTCCGGGTGGATTGCTCGTGATCAGTGCCCCCAACGCGCTTCAATTTACCCGCTCCGCTCGTCCGCGCACCAACGAGTTTCACTTGTCCGAACCCGACTACGCCGAGTTTGTCGACTGGCTCGCACCCAGCTTCGAAATCCGCGAGGAATGGGAACAGTCGCCCGTGCTTCCGGCCCTTTCCCAGCCCGCCTTCGCTGAGTGGCAACGCGATCGGGTGGATCGCCGCCTCCGCGTTCGTCGCCTCGCCGCCACCCCCCTCCGCTGGCTGGAAGCCGCCGAACGCGCCTGCCGCCGTGCCCTCGGTAAGAACCTTCCCGTCGTCCCGGCGGATGAGCCTGACGACACCGTCGGCTTCAATCTCTCCGCCATTTATCCCTTGCTCCCCGAACGCCGGACCACCTGCGCCCAATTCATTTTCGTCTGCCGTCGGCACGATCATCCGGCAGCCAGCGCGCATCCATGAACGCGCTACTCCTCAGCGTTATCATCTGCACCCACAACCCGCGCGCCGACTTCCTCGCCCGCACCTTGGGGAGCCTTCGTGGGCAGACCTTGCCTTCTTCCGCGTGGGAACTGCTCCTGATCGACAACGCCTCCTCCGTTCCCCTCGCGCCCGATGCCGCCAGCCCCGGCCATCCCAGCGCCCGGGTCTTCGCCGAGCGCGAAGTGGGCCTCACCGCCGCCCGGCTCCGCGGCATCGAAGAAGCCCGCGCCGAGGTTCTCGTTTTTGTCGATGACGACAACATCCTGGCGCCCGATTACCTCGCCCGCGTCCTGGCTCTCTCGCAGGGCTGGCCCATGCTCGGAGTGTGGGGTTGCGGGCACTACTCGCCCGAGTGGGAAATCCCCCCCCGCGCCGAATTCTCCGAATATATCCGCTACCTCGCCGTTCATCGCGCCCCGGGCGACCGCTGGTCGAATCAACCGTTTGACTACGCTGCGACGCCAGCCGGTGCCGGGCTCTGTGTGCGCACGCCCGTTGCCCGGCGGTATGCCCATCACGTTCGCACCGATCCACGCCGTAAACTCCTCGGGCGCACCGGCGGCAATCTCGCCGGCTGCGAGGACTTCGATCTCGCCCTCACCGCCACCGATCTTGGCCTCGGCACCGGCGTCTTCACGGAACTCGCAATGACTCATCTGATGCCGCGCAGCCGCATCGAGGAATTCTACCTGTTGAGCCTCATCGAAGGCCACGCCTGCTCGACTGTGATTCTCATGGCTCTCCGTGATGGGAATCTCCGCCCGCCTACCCACCCATTCCTCGCCCGGATTCGCGAATGGCGCCTGCGCCGCTCCCTCGCCCCCGTAAACTTGAAAATTCACGATGCCCGCCGCCGTGGCGAACGCACGGCTTGGTCTACCTTGGCCGCGTCGGCCGCTCCGCGCGTCTCCGTTTCCCCATGACGCCAGCTGTTCCCGTGCCCCCCGCGCCCACCTTTCGCGACCGCCTCCTCGCGGCTTGGTGGCGTCGCGGCTGGCGTGGATTTGGCACGCTCCGCCGCCTCCTTCCCCCCGGTTCGTTCGGCGACTCCCTCCTCTTTCCCGCTGACTACGGCTCAGTCTTTCAACTCGATCCCCTCGCCTACATCGACGGTCTCGTCGTGCGCGAGGGCTTCTATGAATCCGAAGTCCTCGACGCCCTCCGCGCCCGCCTCCGTCCCGGTTCCGTGCTGTGGGATATCGGCGCCAATTTCGGCCTCCATTCCACGACCCTCGCCCGCCTCGTCCCTGCCGCCACCGTCGTCGCCTTCGAGCCCAACCCCAGCGAGCACACCCGCCTCCTCTGCCACCGGGCGTGGAACGCCCCCCACCTCATCACCTCCTCGCTCGCCCTTTCCGACACCACCGGCCTCCTCCCGCTCCACCTCGGTCCGGCTGGAAATTCCGGCATGACCACCCTCGCCCCGTGGTCGCAGGCCTCCTACTCCGGTACGGTGCTGGTCGCCGCCGCCACCGGCGACTCCCTCATCGCCGCCGGTTCCCTCCCGGCCCCGAACCTCCTCAAGCTCGACGTCGAAGGCCACGAACCCGCCGTCCTCCGGGGCCTCGCTACCGCGCTCGCCCACTCGCGCTGCGAACTCGTCGTCTTCGAAGACTCCCCGTCCGACGACTCCCCCTCCAAACACATCCTCCGCTCCGCGGGCTTTACGCTCCGCCCTCTCGTCCGTCACGAGCAGTCCGCCCACGCCCTCGCGAACTTCGCGGCGGAAAAATCGCCCCACGCGTGATCTCGGTCATCGTCCCCACGCGCAACCCGCACCCCGCCCGCCTCCGCCGCACCCTCGCCGGCCTCTCCGCCCAGTCGCTCCCTCGCGGAGAGTGGGAACTCCTCGTCATCGACAACGCCAGTTCGCCCCCACTCTCGCCCGCCGCCGAGCCACTTCTCACCACCCTGCACGCCCGCCTCCTCGTCGAGCCGGCCCCCGGCCTCACCCCCGCGCGATTGGCCGGCTTTCGCGCTGCCCGTGGCGAAATCCTCGTCCTCGTCGACGACGACAACGTCCTCGCCCCCGACTACCTCGCCTCCGTCACCCGGCGCTTCGCCGCCTCTCCTGCGCTCGCAGCCGCTGGCGGCCCCGTCGTCCCGGAGTGGGAAACACCGCCCCCGGCTTGGTCGCGTGAGTTCCACGGACTCCTCGCTCTGCGCGATCTCGGCCCGTCTCCGAAAATTGCCTACGGTGGTCCTGCCGCTCCTTGGCCCAACTTCGCCCCCGTCGGCGCCGGCCTCGCGATTCGCTGTCCGTCCGCCCTCGCCTACGCCGACGCCATCGCCACCGACCCCCGCCGCCACACCCTCGACCGCACCGGCACCAGCCTCGCTTCCGGTGGCGATAACGACCTCGTCTTCACGGCCCTTCACGCCGGTGGCGAGGTCGCCTATTTTCCGGAACTTCGTCTCACCCACCTGATCCCCGCCGGCCGCCTGGCCCCCGACTATCTCACGCGCCTTAACCGCGGCATCATGCGCACCTGGGTCCGGGTCCTCGCCCTCCACGGCCAGTGCCCCTGGCCCGCCATCGCCCCGGCGTCGGTTCCGTTCCGCGTCGCCCGGGCGTGGTTTCGCCAACGCGCCTGGCGCGGTCCCGCCGAGCGCATTCGTTGGGCCGGCGCCCGCGGGCAATTCGAAGGTCTCGCCGATTTGCACCCCGGCCCACCCCGCCCCGGCGCATGAGCATCTCGCCTGCCGCCGCCCCCCACCGCCCTCGGTCCGTCCGTGCCCTGCGTTTCGCCCGCAACCTCGTCCGCTGGGGTCTGCCGGCCCGCTCGCTCCTCTTCGGACCGCTCAGCCTCGGCGACGATCTCCTCTGCACCGCCGTGCTCCGCGAAGCGCGCCGTCGCGGCCAACCCTTCGCGATGATGACCGCCCGCCCGGAGCTTTTCGCCGGCAACGCGGATCCCGCACGCCTGCTCCCCGTCGACGACGACTACGTCGCCGGGCTCCGCCGGCTCGGCGCTCGCGTGATTCAACCCTATTACGTCGGTCGCCATCCCGCCGACGCACAACGCGATCTGCTGCCCTCCCGCCACATCATTGCCGAGATGTGCGCTCTCGCCGGACTCCACGGTGAAGTCGCCCTGCGTCCCTACCTCACCCTCACCGACTCCGAACACGCCGCCGGCGCCCTGTTTCCCCGCCAAGTCGCGCTTCATAGCACCGGCCTGGCCGCGGCGCTGCCCTACGACACGAAAGAGTGGGGCGCCGATCGCTTCGCCGCCGTCGCCCGCGCCCTCGCTCCGCACGTCAAACTCATCCAACTCGGCTCGCTCCGCGATCCGGCCTTGCCCGTCGATGTGGATCTGCGCGGAAAAACCACTTTGCGCGCAGCCGCTGCGATCCTCGCCGCCTCCTCCGCCTTCATCGGTCTTGAAGGCTTTCTCACCCACCTCGCCCGCGCCGTCGACTGCCCGTCCGTCGTGCTGCTGGGCGGACGCGCACCGGCGGAAATCTTCGGCTATACCGCCAACCGCAATTTCACCGCCTTCCCCTCCTGCGCCCCCTGCGCCCGGCGCACCGGCTGCCCGTACGACATGGCCTGCATGACCGCCGTCTCACCGACCGAAGTTGCCGACGCCGCCCTCGCACTGCTCGCCCGGCCCCCGCCGCGGCCGCTCGCCTTCGCGAGCTCCTCGCTGTCCTAGGTCCCTTCCCTCCTTCATGCTCCGCCCCCTCGTCCAAACCTTTCGCCGGTTCTTGCAGCCCTCCGCCAGCTGGCTCGATCGCCAAGCCGCAAAACAGAACTGCACCCTGCAATCACTGATGGACATCGACGAAAGAAACCGGTGGTTCCCCCCGGAGTTTCGCCAACGCTTCGGCGGTTTCCACCCGGCTGGCGGGTCGCGTCGCTACCTGCCATCGTTTCCGTTCGATCGCGTGCGGTCCGACATGATCGCACTCCTCCTGCGTGAAATCGTCGTCAACCATGTCCCCGGCTCGTTCGCCGAACTCGGCGTCCATCACGGTTGGTCAGCACGGCTCATCCATCACTATTGCCCGGAACGCCGCTTCTACCTCCTCGATACCTTTGCCGGTTTTACCGCCCATGACCTGAAGCATGAAACAGTGGCCGTCGGGTTCAACGCGGGGCCCGCTTTCGCGGACACCACCGTAGAACTCGTCCGGGCCAACATCGCACCCGTCGGGACGACGCTCGAGTTTGTCCCCGGTTGGTTTCCGGCCTCGGCCACGGCCGCGATGCGCGATGATCGTTTTGCGTTTGTGCACCTCGATGCCGACCTCGAGGCGCCGATCACCGCCGGCCTGGAGTTCTTCTGGCCACGCCTTTCTCCCGGCGGCATGGTTCTGGTGCATGATTACAACGCCTGGCCCGGCGCCCGCCAGGCGGTCGATCACTTCCGCCAACACCATCCCGTTCGTGCGGTGCCAATGCCCGATAAAGCCGGTTCGATCGTGCTGCTGAAATGACGCCGCCGACTGTGCCCGCCGCCCATCCATGAGCGCCCCTGACCTTTCCGTCATCGTCCCCGTCTTCAACCGCGGCGAGGTCATCCGCTACACGCTCGAATCCGTCCGCCGCGCCACCGGCCAGCTCAGCGTCGAAACCATTATCGTCGACGACGGCTCCACGCCCCCCTCCGAGGAAACCCTCGCCCGTCTCGGGTTCATTCCGACCCGTCTCATTCGCCAAGAAAACCGCGGCCTGCTTTTCGCGCGCCTCACGGGCCTGGCCGCAGCGACCGGCCGTTACGTCCTGTTTCTCGACTCCGATGACTTGGTCAGCGCCGATAAATTTCACGCCCAAATCGCTGCCATGGAGCGCAACGGCGCCGACGTTAGCTACACCGACACCGCGCGCACCACGCTCGCGGGTGACTTCGCCTCCCTCTCAATCCAACTCGACGAGTCTTTGTCCGCGACGCGCGAATCCGCCGACTTCTTTATCACCGTTCAACCCGCTCCGCACAGCCCGATTTTTCGGCGCACCTATCTCGACGCACTCGTGCGCACGGCGTTCTTCCCGCCCTCGCCGCTCTACAATCCCGTCGCGGAGATCTGGTTTTATCACAATGCCGCGCCCCGCCCCGGCCGGGTCGTTTACGTCCCCGGCCCGCGTGCGATTATCGGCCAGCATCCCGCTGCGCGCCTCACCAACCACTGGGAACGCCTCGGCGTCGCTTCCCTCGCCGTCATGGAGGCCTTCGCGCGCACGTGCCCGGCAGATACGCCCTCGGCGCTTTCCGCCCGCCGCTTGGTCGGCGAAAAAGCGTTCGGCGCCTGGCGCCGCCTCCCCCGCGGCTTTTCCCCCGCCTTCGGCGAACGCACACTCACTCTCTGGCGCCGCCTCGCCGACCACCGCCGCTCGTCCGCCCTCGGCGGTCGCCTCTTTCAGCCGCTGGCCCGCGTCCTCGGTCCCGTCGCCGCCGCCCGCCTCCTCCACCGGTTCCAAGCCGGCCCTTACGCCGCCTGCCGCAC
>CANHJG010000019.1 GCA_947461205.1 Opitutia bacterium | reverse complement strand
GCCGCCGATCACGAAGCCGAAAAAGCGCGGGCCGGCCATGCCCATGGTGGCGGGCGAGCCCAGTTCGTCGAGGAGGCGAAGGGTTTCGGCGGGGGCGGCGGGGTTTTCGGGGAGCGGGGTGTTGAAGCCCTCGAGTGCGGCGAGCGCCGCGGGAGCCGGGGCCACGGGGCGGGTTTCAATGTCGGCGAGGTAGCGGCTGGCGCGGGTCGCGGCGTCGGCGAGGAGGGCATGCATGGGCGGGTGGTAGCCGCCTACGACGCACGCTGCAATGCCGACCGCGCTGTGCCGGCAAAAAAGCGCACCCACTGAATGGGCGACGTGCTGCGGAGTTGTGCGCGGGATCGGATTGGCCGACAACGACCGCTCGGCGATGAAAAACTCCTTTCCTCCCTCGGGCACGGGTCCGGCGCGCGTGCCTCGGCCCGTGGTGGCGCGAGGTGAGCGCGGTCGCAATGCGGGGCTGCTGCACGGTTATCCAGGTATCGACGCGCCGTTGTTGCGGTTGCACGCGGCGAACGACATCCCGCAGTTTTGGACGGCGTTGCAGGCGTTGCTGGGTGCGACGGTTCCGCCCGACGCGCTGATCGTCTAGCTCAACGTCCTCGATTTCGAGACCTCGTGGCAGGCGCCGGAGATCCTCGCGACGCCCAACGCCCAGGGGCCGACGAAGTGGTTTAAAAACCGGCGGCGGTGGACATGACGCCGCGGTTCGTGCTCGCGCAGCCGAAGAAAATTAAAATCTACCGGTTGTCGGACGTGGTGCCGGACCGGAGCGAGTTGCGGCGCTCGGCCTTCTTCAACGAATTTCTCGTACCGTTTGGCTGGCACCATCTGGCGGTCGCGCTCTACTGGCGCGGCGAGCACGTGGGCTCGCAGATCGCGATCCGGCGCACGGCGCAGCAGGGCGATTTTACGGCGCAGGAGGTCGCGTGGCTCGAGGCGGTGCATCCGCACATCGAGACGGTGCTCAACCGGCTGCTCGCCTACGAGGAGGAGCGGGCGCGGCGCCGCTGGCTGGAGGCGTTCAACCATCACCTGCCGTTTGCGCTGCTTTTTCTCAACGGGGAGATGACGTCGCTCGATGTGAACCAGGCCGGACTGGAGCAATGTTCGAGGTGGAATTTCGGTCCGGCGAAGGCGCGGGCGTATCAGCCTCGGGCCGTGTTTTCGCCGCCGGCGGAGGTGGTGCAGGCGTGCGCGGCGTTGAAGAGCGAGTGGCTCTAACACCACTCGATGGGCCAGCCGCACCTGGGCGGAGCCACGAAGGTGAGCCACCCCACGCAGGCCGGGTTCACGGGGACGATTCGGCTGCAGGTCGAGGAAGACGTGCGGACCGCGTATCCCGGTTTTATTGTTTACCTCGAGAATCATGCGGCCAAGCCCGCGCTCGACCAACTGCCGGCGCATTCGCTCCTCGGTCAGCTGACGGTAGCCGAACGCGAGATCGCACGGCACGTGAGCGAGGGCCTCGGCAACGCTGAGATCGTGCGGCGGCTGAGGAAAAGCGTAAAGACGGTGAAGGGGCAGCTCACCTCGATTTTCAAGAAGCTCGGCGTGATCGGGCGGAACCGGCTGATGGTGCGGTTGCGGTGAGGTCAGGGCGGATCGCGGGGCCTGGTTTAAGACCTTGGTCTCATGCGCGATTGGGCGTTTCCTGATAGAGTGAGGGGTGCTTAACCCCTTGTGCGCTCCGGTGCGCGCCCCGTTGACCTGCCGATGACCCCGGTGAGCCATCCCTCGCGGCGAAGGTTTCCGGTCGGGGGGCTGGGGTGCGGCAATGGGTTGCGGTCGGCGCGCTGGGCGCGGTGCTGATGGGCGGGGGCGGAATGATTCTATCGGCGGCGGACGCAGTAGGGGGCAGGGTGTTCGAAGTGAACGACCATGAGGTATTGAACCCCGTGACGAGCGGGCGCGTGCGGTTGGCGGGGGCGTTGGAGGTGCGTTTCGGCGGGCGGATTCGGCCGCACGAGGCGTCGGTGTATTCTTTCTTCGGGCCGGGCGTCGAGGCGGTCAAGGGCACGTTGGAGCGCGTGATTCTGCCGGAAGGATGGCTGGGCGATGTGAGCTACGACCGGAGGTCGGGGGCGGTCACGCTGTGCAATCTGCGACCGAACCACGCGCCGGCGTTTCCCGGGGTGGAGGGATTTGGCAAATCCACGGTGGGCGGCCGCGGGGGAAAAGTGCTCGAGGCGACTAACCTGAACGACGCCGGACCGGGGAGTTTTCGGGCGGCGGTGCTGGCGAAGGGGCCGCGCACGGTGGTGTTTCGCGTGTCGGGGACGATCGCGCTCGAGTCGGAGCTGAAGATTCGCGAGCCGTTTCTCACGATCGCGGGCCAGACGGCGCCGGGCGACGGCATCTGCATTAAGGCCTATCAGGTCACCTTCGACACCTCGCAGGTGATCATGCGTTACCTGCGGTTCCGGCCGGGCGATGAGAAAGGGAAGGAGCAGCACGGCTTCGGCGGCGGCGGCGATCACATTGTGATCGACCATTGCACCGCGAGTTGGGGCGTGGACGAGACCCTGGTCGTCAAAATCGCTGCCGTCCGCCAACAGACGCCGCGGCTCCGTGCCCCGCTGGTCGTAAACCGTGTCTTCGCGGGTGCCAAAAGTCGTGACCAAGCGGCCGCCAAAAAACATGCTTTGGATGACGCCGCCCGTCGTTTTGCTCACGGTCTGGGAGTTGCTGCCGCCGCCCGCGCTGGCGAGCGTCGGCCGCTGGTCGAGCCGCGCGGGTTCACGTTGGAAGACTTCCGTCGCCGCGTTGCCCCACACATAAGTCGCCGGGCCAGACGCAAACGTGCTCGGCGCGTAGTCGACATTCGTGCCATTCGCATCGCCGAGGTAGTCCCGGAAATAGCCCCGAAAGCGCGCCGCACCGGCCGTCTGGCCCCCGTTGATATTGCCGTTCAGCGCGGGCAGATTCCCCGGTGCCACCCACGGGTGATTCGACGCCAGCACGTCGCGGTAACTGTAACGACGCGTCACCCAGCACCGCATCCTCCGCAATTTCAAGGTCGGCGGCGCGGTGCGGTGGGCGGACAAGGGCGGCATCGGCTACTACGGCGTGCAGCCGTTTCCCGCGTCGATCACCGAGCTCGATCCCAGCCGCCCGATCTACGACAAGGCGCATTATTACGTGGATGCGTTCGTGAGCTACCGGATGAAGTTCTTCGCGAACAAAGTCGGCGCCACGCTCCAACTCAACGCCGGCAACCTTGGTGAAAACGGCCGCCTACAACCCGTCGGTGCCTTCCCCCATGGCATTCCGCTCGCCTACCGCATCGTCGATCCCGCGCTCTACATTTTGCAGGTGAAGTTCGACCTGTGAGCGGCCGCGCGTTTTGACGGCCCGGGGCAAGCGTGCTCCGGCTTGCATGTGCGATCGAGCCGTTCCGCTTGCGGCAGGTGGGCCGGCAAAACGTGGTGCGCGGTGGCGTTACTTTTTTTTGTAGACCGTGGCCGGGTCGAAGAGGGGCTGGGACGTGAACTGTAGTTTGAAGGACGCGGGGTCGGCGGGGTTCACGTCGTCGGCGAGCTTGCGGTAGAAGCAGGATTTGTAGCCGTTGTGGCAGCTGGCATTGGCGGCGCCGGTTTGCTCGACCTTGATGAGGAGCACGTCCTGGTCGCAGTCCGTGCGGATTTCGCGGAGGTGCTGGACGTTGCCGGATTCTTCGCCTTTGACCCAGAGTTTGTTGCGGGAGCGGCTCCAGTAGGTGGCTTTTTTCGTCGTGAGCGTGTGCGTGAGCGACTGCGCGTTCATGAACGCGAACATGAGGACTTCGCCGGTGTGGACGTCCTGGGTGATGCAGGGAATCAGGCCTTCGGGGCCGAATTTCGGCTGGAGCGTCGTGCCGAGCTCGATGTCGGCGGTCGTGGTGCGGGCGGGAAAGACGTAGGTGCTCATGAGGAATGACTGGAGGTAGGAGCCTGCTTGCAGGCGATGGGAAAATGAAAGGTCGGCGAATCGCCCGCAAGCGGGCTCCTACCTCGGACTCGTGCAAGCCCGCGGTGGTCGCTCACGACGCGGCGAGTTTTCGCAAATAGTCGTAGCTGTAGAGGCCGGTGTTGTGGCCGTCGCTGAAATCGAAGCGGACGGCATAGTTGCCGACGATGGCCCAGCCGACGACCTGGACGCCGGGGAATTTCTTCGGGCCGTCGCCGCCGTATTTGTGGCCGAAGATATCGACTTCACCCAGGTTGCTCGCGCTGGGCGAAGCGGCGCGGAGTTTCTCGCAGGCGAGGTAGCTTTCCGCACCGTCGTCCCAGACGATGGCGACTTCGCTGCCGATGAGCTGGATGTTGGTGGGCGCGTGCATGGTGCGGAGGATCAGGAAGCGTTTTTTCCGCGGGGAAGGACAGCAAATTGTCGGGCGCGAGTGACGAGCGAGGTCCGCCCGCCGGAGACCGCGCTGCACCGCGGACGCGATGGCCGGCGCGGCGGTCAGATGGCGGCCGGGGTGAGTTTCGACGCGAGCTGCGGTTGAATGCCGGCGGCGTCGCGGAGGGCGTCGCGGACGGCGTGGACCCCGAGGCTCGGGCCGCGCACGGAGTTGCCGCCGGCGAAGACGCCGGGCAGGCTCGTCATTTAGTTGCGGTCGACGACGATGCTGCCCCACGCGCTGACCTTGATCGCGGAAAACTCGGTGTCTTTGGGGCACGACATGGGATCGAAGCCATCAGCGACGGGCCCAAGATCGACGCGGGCGTCGAATTCGGAGCCGGGGACGGCTCCTAGCTTGCTGCGACCGGTGGCGTCGGGGGCGCCGAGCTCCATCCTCACGCAGCGCACGCCGGCGAGACCGCCGCGGCCGTCGGGTAGGATTTCGGTCGGATTGGGGAGAAACTGGAATTCGGCGCCTTCTTCGAGGGCGTGGTGGGATGCTTTGTGGCTGCCGGGCATGTTCACGAAGTCGCGGCATAGAAGCAGACGGCGGAGGCGGCGCCGGCGCGCAGGGCGGTGCGGAAGCAATCCATGGTCGTGCCGCCGCCGACGAGGACGGCGCCGTGTTTGCCGACGACGTCGATGGGCGGGAGGCCGACGAGGTCGGAGGCGACGTGCTTCTGGATGGGGAAGGGCAAGGCCTGTTCGACGCCCGACAAATTTTTTTCGGGGACGCCGGCGGTTTTGGATTTCTGCGCACCGTGGGCGAGGAAGACTGCGTCGTGCGTGCGGCGGAGTTCCGCAGGGAAAGGTCGCGACCGATGGCGACGCCGAGGGTGCATTCTACCCCGCGTTTCGCCAGGAGGTCGACGCGCCGGGCAACGATGGATTTCTCGAGTTTGAAGGCGGGGATGCCGTTGACGAGGAGGCCGCCGGGCAGGAGCGACGACTCGAAGACGGTGACGGCGAAGCCGAGCTGGGCGAGTTCGTCGGCGCAGGCCATGCCGGCGGGACCGGAGCCGATGATGGCGGCGCGGAGACCGTTGGGGGTAGTGGGCGTGGCGTCGACGACCCCATGCGTGAAGGCATACTCGTTGATGCAACGCTCGACCGAGCCGATGGCGACGGGGTCGCTCTTGCAGCCGAGGATGCGGGCACACACGGGAGCCGATCTCCGGCCTATTGCTGGTCGAACGGGAGAGCGCGGCAGCTTCGAGAAACGGGCCTTGGCCGGCCAGAGTCGGCCACTCAGCGATACGGTTTGAAAGGAGACAGGCGTGGGCGCACAGGGCATTGGGGCACTAGATGCAGCGGCTGGCCTGTTCGCGGACCGTGGCTTCGTCGTAGTCGGAATAGATCTCGTAAAAATCTCCGGCCCGCTCGGCGGCGGCGCGCTTGGGTGGCGCAGTGCGGGCGATGAGCGACCACGCTTAGCTCGACGAGGCCGCATTGTTTGTCGGGTGCATGGGAGTGGATGCCGACCTTATCTTTCGGCATGCGGGCGTGTCGGACTCACCCGTTTTTGCAAAACGCTCCGCCGCGTTTGCGCACATGCGCGGATGGGATGAGACGCAGCTAGAGCGACGGCACGAGCGTGCCGTGGGTGACCAGCTGCGTAGACGAGACCGCGCTAGCCCCGCCTATTCCAGGATGGGCGGCGCAGAACGCAGCGATCTCCTCATCGGAGAAAACGAAAAACGCGGTCGAAAGCGCATCGGAGAGTGCGGCGGTCCGGGCGCGTGCCCACGTTCGGGTGGTGCGGGGGCACGCGGCGCCGGTGCGGGGATCGATGAGATGGGCACCCTGCACGGCGATACCGGAGCCACTGAGGGCAACGTGAGTGAGCGACAGCGCGCGGTGGTTCGGTCCTTCGCCAATCCCGATGGGCCAGCCGGCGTGACCGGCGGGAGCCGAGAGGGCAAGGGCGGTGCTCCCGCCGCTTTGGAGGCACGCAGTGGTGATGTCCCATTCGTGAAGGTGCGCGGCCATGCGGTCGAGGGCGTAGCCCTTGCCGACGGCGCCAAGGTCGAGGTGCAGGCGAGCGGTGTGCGACGTGAGCGTGTGGGACGCGGGGTCGAGGGTAAACAGCGGGGCGTGGTCGGGCTGGTCCGGCGCGCGGACCGACGCGTAGGCGGCGTCGAAGGCGCGGTACGTGGCGAGCGAGACATCGGCCGCGATGAGCAGGCATTGGAGCGCATCGTCGCCGATCGCCATCGTCTCGCCGGGAGCGAGGCGGTTGGCGCGGGCGATATCGCTCGATTCCACGTAGCGGCTGAGTTCGCTTTCGAGCCGGTCGAGCTCGCGAAAAGCGCTGGCGGCGGCTTGGCGTGCGTAGTCGCGCGGGTGATCGGCGATGAGGATGGCGAAGGTGGTGGCCATCGCTTCGTGGTGAAATTCGGGCCAATTCATGGAGCGGCGCAAAACGTCCCAAAAACGCGGCCGAAAAAAGTGTCACGTATTACGTGACACTGTCTCTGGAAACGGGGGTGGAGAGGGGAAAGCATCTGACGGGAACCATTCATCGGCGGGGGTGGAGGACACGGCGGAGGCGGACCATGGCGAGGGCGGGGCGCCACCAGAGTTGGCGGAGGCCGTAGTTGGTCTCGCCGCGCGTGCGCGGGTGGTGCCGCACGCGGAATTCACCGAGGCGAAAACCGGCGGCGACGACGATGGCCGGCAGAAAGGACTGGAGCAGTTCGAAGGGAAAGAGGCAGGCGACGACCTCGCGACGCATCGCCCGGAGCTGGCAGCCGCTGTCGTGGAGCCGGTCGCCGAGGAAGCGGCCGCGCACGATGTTCGCGAGGCGGGACATGCGCCGACGCAGCCAGGAATCGTTGCGCTCGTGGCGCCAGCCGCAGGCGACGTCGAGGGTGCCCGCCTCGACGGGGGCGATCAGCAGCGGGAGGTCGCGCGGGTCGTTCTGGCCGTCGCCGTCCATGGCGAGGAGGATTTCGCCGCGGGCGGCGCGGAGGCCGTCGAGGAGCGCGGTGGCCTGGCCGAGGTTGCGCGGCTGGTGGAGCGCGCGACTGTGCGGCCAGCGGGCGAGGCAGGCGGCGATTTCGTCGGCCGTCGCGTCGGTGCTGCCGTCGTTGACGAGGATGATTTCGTAGTCGCGGTGGAGGGCGTCGAGCACGGCGACGGCGGTGCCGATGAGCGGAAGGATATTGCCGGCTTCGTTGAAGAACGGGACGACGAGCGAGTAGTGCGGGGGTGGCGTCATGGCAAAGCGGAGACGGGCGTGAAGACGACGCAGAGGAAGCCGGGGCGGAGGCCGAGGTAGGATTCGTGGTAGTCGCCGCGGAGCCGCGCGCGCACCGCGACGGCCTGGGCGGCGGACGCGATAACGAGGGCGCCGTCGCAGGCAGCGGGCGGTGCGGGCCAGTAGCCGACCGAGGTGGCGGGGACGGTGCGCAGATACCACGGCAGGGGCCAATATTCCTCGCTGATCACGCGGATGATGCCGGCGGGCTGGCGGGCGAGGGCCGCTTCGGCAAGTTCGCGGAGTTTGCGGACGTCGGGCGAGCTGTGGACGTAGGCGAACGGGTTGCGGGCGTCGGCGGGGCGGAGAAACACCGCGAGGTTGGTCTGGGTGAGTTGGAGCGCGAGGGCGCAGCCGGCGACGGCGAGGGAGAGTCCGCGCGTGGGCAGGGCGGCGAGGGCCCCGGCGGCGAGGAGGGCGAAGCATGGGACCAGATGGACGGCGTGCCACGGAGTTTTGTAGGGCGGGAGCGAGAGTGCGACGAGGAGGAAGAGCGCGAAGAGCGCGGCCCAGCGGAGAAATTTTTGGCGGGTGGCGTACGCGACGATCGCGCCGGCGAGGGCGAGCAGGGAGAAGGCGAGCTGTTGCCAGAGCAGGCCGCCTGCGCGTTGCCACCCAAAGAGGCTCAGATAATACCAGAAGGGTTTCTCGTGGCCGCTGGCGCCCGTGGTAGCGCGGCCGGAGGCGTGCGTGTAGGTGGCGACGGCGTCGCGGATGCCGGAAAGGTGCGTGCCGAATGACGAGTAGAACAGGGCGGCGACGAGGACGGCCGCGGTGAAGGCCAGGGTGAGGTCGCGGGCGAGTCGGGGCGTCACGGGCCGCGCGCGATGGACCAACAGGAGAGCCACGAGCGCGGCGGCGGCGAAGAGCGGTGCGCTGGCTTTCGTGGCCTGCATGAGTCCGGCGCAGGCGCCGGCGGCCACGACCCAGGCCGTGCGGCCGGTGACCCACCAGCGGCGCGCGCAGACCAGCAGGGCGAGGGTGAAGGTGACGAGGAGGGTTTCCTGAATGAAGTAGCGGCTGTAGTAAACGGATGCCGGGGCCACGGCCATGAGTGCGGCGGCGGCGAGCGCAGGCCAACAGCCGAGGGGCGCGGCCAGCGCAAAGAGCAGTAGGATGCCGAGGGTGCCGGCGACCGCAGGGACGAGGCGCACGGTGGTTTCCGTCAGCGCAGCGAGCGTGGTTTCGCCGCGCAGCCACGCGACCGGCACGGCGAAGTAGTAGAGGGTGGGGCCGTGGTGGTCTCGGGGATCGAACGCGTAGCGGCCGTGTTCGAGGAGTTCGCCGAGTTTCACGGCCTGGTTCGCCTCGTCGGCGTGCATGGGCCGGCGCGCGAGGTCGTGGGTCCGCAGCCACAGCGCGGCCAGCGCGACGAATGCGATCGGCAGCCAGCGACTCGAGGGGGCGAACATAAGCGGCAGTTAGACGGCCGTGGGGTCCGGGCACAAGAAAGGGCGGACAAATCGTCCGCCCTTGCTGGTGCTGCGAAACGGTGCGGCGGATTACTTCGCGATCGTGCCGTGAACCTCGACTTCGCAGTAGTGGTTCAGTTCGTCGGAGGTGTTGCCGTTGCTGTAGAGGCGGACGTAGCGGCCGGCGGCGCCCTTCGCATCGAAGAGGCGGCCTTCGAAGTTCTCGATGTAGGCGAGGTCCTTGCCCTTGCCGAGCTTCGAGGAGTTGTCGTCGTCGTTGTTGTAGACCGTGGTGACGCCGGTCTTGAAATCCTTGTCATTTGAAACCTGCACGACGACGTCGTGATAGACGCGCGCCTGGGAGTGGAAGTGCCAGACGGCGATGGCCGCGACCTTGGCGGAGGCGCCGAGATCGATCTGCACCCATTGCGGCGTGGGCCCGAGCTCCACGTAGGTGCCGTCGGTGCCGGACTTGTCTCCGTCGGTCAAAAAGGCGAGTTCGCCGATGACGGGCAGCGAGTCGCTGCTGGTGACGGTCTTGCCCTTGGATAGGTTGACCGTGCCGGCGGGGACCATGAGGTCGGGGCGTTTGCCGGTGCGGGGTTTTTCGAGGTTAGGGAGCGAGATCGGCCGTGGCGTGCCGGCGAAGAGCGGCTTGGGTAGCTCGAGTTTGAGCGGAACCTGGTCCGCGGCTTGGACGGCGCTCGTGAGCGCAACGAGGGAGAGGAGGAGGGAGAGACGGGAACGTTTCATGGGAGGGAGCGGTGGGGGGAGATGACGGGATCAGGCGATGAAATCGCCCGGCGCGAAGGTCAGGGTCTTTTGGGCGGCGACGGCTTCGTTGATTTTGAGGATGGTGATGGCGCTGGCAAAGGCGGCTTCGCCGGGGCAGTTGAGTGGCGTGCCCTTGCGGACCGCGTCGAAGAAGTTCTCGAGGTGGGGCTGGTGAATGGCCTTGTCGAGGGTGACGGGAATATCCCACGCGGAGAGGGCGGCGGTTTCGCGAACGTCAACGGTGGCCTTCGAGGGGCCGGCGAGTTTTTTCACGCCGACTTTTTCCCAAGGTTTGACTGCCGGGGGGGCCCCTTCGCCGGAGAGCGGCGCGGCCACCACGCCCTTGGCGGTCCACTCATCCCACTCGGGGGCGCGGGCTTCGCGGTAGAGTTTGGTCGCTTTCGGATTTTCGGAAATCTTCAACGCGCCCTCGTCACCCATGAAATACTCATGGTAGCCGCCGCCGGCGCTGGTGGTGGTGAGGACGTTGTAGGTCGCGCGGACGATGCCTTCCTTCGTCTCATACTCGAAGATGGCGATCGCGTTGTCATACCACTCGTGGGTTTTGTAGTAGTCGACGCCGCCGCTGGCCATACACGAGCGGGGATTGACGCCGAGCATCCAGTTGTAGATGTCGATTTGGTGGGCGCCGAGGTCGGACATGGGGCCGCCGGCATAGCGCTTAAACCAGCGCCAATTGCGGAACTCGTGCATGTTGGCGTAGCCGTATTCGGCGAGCTTGGCCTCCGAGAGGCCCTTGCCGGCGGGAAAGCCGAGGTCGGCGGAAACGGCGCGGTGCCATTCGCCGGTGATGTTGGTGACGCGGCCGAGGAGCCGGTTACCGGTGACGATTTTGTCTTTGGCGTGGATGTAACGCGGATTGCTGCGGCGCTGGTGGCCGAGCTGGAGGAGTTTTTTCGTTTCGCGGGCGGCGACGACCATCGAGCGGGCGCCCTCGATGGTGTTGGACATGAGTTTCTCGCAGTAAACGTGCTTGCCGGCCTTGAGCGCGGCGACGGTGTGCTCGGCGTGCTTGAAGTCGGGCGTCGCGATGATCACCGCGTCGATCTCCTTCACAGTGGAGAGCAACTCGCGATAGTCCTCGAACGGTTTCGGGTCGTGGCCGAATTTCTTCAGGATATTCTCCGCGTAATTGCGGTTGACCGGCCAGATGTCGCAGACGGCTTTGAAGCGGACGCCCGGGATCTTCAGCGCCGCGTTGATGAGAATACGGCCCTGTTCGCCGCAGCCGATGACGGCGACGTTGACTTGATCGGCCCCGGTGGCGTCGGCCCCGCGGGCGATGTAGGGCGCCGCGGCGATGAAGGCGCCGAGCTTCGCGCTCGTGCTGAGAAAATCGCGACGGGTGAGGGAAGAGGAAAGGGTGTCGGACATGGCGGGTCGGGGGCGTTGTGGGCCGGGCCCGGTTAGTCGCGCACGAGGGCGAAACGGTTGTATTGGGCGAGAAGGAGGCCGCCGACGACGAGAATGACGTGCATCCCGAGCCACGCGACGCCATCGCCTTCCTGCACGACCATCAGACCGAAGGAGAGCGCAACGTAGACGAGGCCCTGGGCGAGGAGCGTGAGGCGGGTCTTGATCCCGAGGAGCAAGGTGACGCCGAGGACGATGAGGATGTAGCCGATGCTCATGGCGAAGAGCTTGGTGGCCCACAGCGGGAGAAACGACGCGCCCGTGATGCCGGCCGCCATGCGCTTCATGTTCGTATAATAGCCTTCAAAGGAGTAGGCGCCTTTGCTCTCAAATTTTTCGAGGCCCGCGAACAGCGCGCGGAGGCCGAGCCACAGGCGGATAATGAGAAACGCATAGGAGTATTCGCAACGCGCAGCAGGGGAGGAGGACGAGGTTTCGCTCATGTTATTTTTGGTTGGGAGGTGGAAAAAAGGGGGGCGGGGGGCGGGAAGGGGCGCGACGGGGTTGCAATGATGGGCGGGGTCCAAGGGAGGACGGGCGCGTTCTAATGGGTAGAGGGTGGAGTCGGTGGAGGTCGAGCCAGAGTTGCGGACAGACGCCGAGACTTTGGGGCGCGTTTCGCGACGACAACGTTTTTCGGCAAACGAGTAGATGTTGCGCGGGGCGGGATAAGCTGGCCGCGCGTGGGATGCGGGCGCGGGCCGCCGGGTGCGATTGATCCGCCGGCGGACCGCGACGAACTGCGAGGGCCAAGGGGCGGCCGCGCGGTTGCGGCGTGCGCGTGGTGGCCTTGGCCGCAGGGAGCCGGGGGGCGGGGCGCGCGAAACGGGCGGGGAGGGCGAGGGGATTCCGGCGGGCGCGCCCGCATTTTCGAACGCGGCGGAGCGGGGAGTTCGGGCTGCGCGGGTGCGGTTCCGCCGGTTTTTTCGCGCGTTTTTCGAGCGCCGAAAAATTGCGTATAAGTTGTGAGCAAAAACCCGAAGCTTCAGAGGTAAATCGCTTGACGTGGGGTCAAAATGGGGGGAAATGTTTCGAAATGGGGCTTAGAGTGTCCCGATCACCCATGTCGCAGGCCAACCAACCGAGTTATACGAGTCATTTTAAGCACTCGTTGGACGACCGGAATCGTATCACGATTCCGTCGGCTTGGAGGTTCGCGCACGATGCGGACGATGTGCTGCTGGCCGTGCCGCAGAGCGGGAAAAACGGCAATTACATCGCCGTGCTGCCGCTGGCGGAGGCCGCGAAACTGCGCGCGAAGGTCGAGCAGGTCGCGTTGAGCGACGACGCGGGGCAGGATTTTATCGCGACGTATTTTTCCAAAACGCAGCAGCTGTGGTTCGATAAGGCCGGGCGCATTTCGCTGAACGCGGAGTTGCTCGCGCACGCCGGCATCGCGGGTGGCGACAAGGGTGGCGAGGCGGTCCTCGTGGGCGGTTACACCAAATTCAACGTCTACAACCCGGCCTGCTGGTCGGAGACGCAGGCCAGTGCGGCGAAGGAAAAGGGCGAGACAATGCGCCGGCTCGGAATCTAACCCATGCGCCGCTCCACCCCATTCAAACTCGCCCTCGCATCGAAGCCCTTGCGCAAACCGACCACGGTCACTTCGATCATCGCCCCGTCTGCGCTCCGCACCGTCCTGCGTTTGAGCGAAAACCGCGTGCGTCCCGCCGCGCCCGCGGTTACCCCGGTGACGTCGCGGGTGCGCGACGGCCTCGTCTTGCGCGTCGTCGGCCGGAAAAAATCCGCCCACGTGCGGAACCTCGCCCATGGCTCTGGCGCCCGGTGATTGTTTTGTCGCGACCATGACCCCCGGTCACCAACCCGTGTTGCTGCGCGAAGTCCTGGCGCTGCTGGCGCCCCGGGCGGGCGGACGCTACCTCGACTGCACGTTTGGCGGAGGCGGTCATACGCGGGCCCTCCTCGAAGCGGCCCCGGGCACCCGCGTCGTCGCGCTCGACCGGGATCCGGCGGCGGCGCCGCGGGCGGCCGCGCTGGCGGCGGAATTCGCCGGGCGCTTCGAACTCGTCGACCTCGATTTCGGTCTGTTGGCCGGTTTTGCGGCCCACGGTTTCGACGGCATCCTTTTCGACTTTGGCGTGTCGTCGTTTCAACTCGACGAGACCGAGCGGGGCTTCTCGTTTCGCCAGGACGCGCCCGCGGACATGCGGATGGATCCGCGCCATGGGGTCCCCGCGAGCCGGTGGTTGGAGACCGCGACCGAGGACATGGTGGTCCGCGCCATCCGCGACGGCGGCGAGGAGCCGAATTGGCGCCGGGTCGCCCGCGCGCTGATGGCCGCGCGCGGCACGGGAGCGCTCGCGCGCACCGCGTCGCTGGCGACCGTGATTGCCGACGCGATTCCGCCGCGCGACCGGCACGCGTCGAAGATTCACCCGGCCACCCGCTCGTTCCAAGGGCTCCGCATCGCCGTCAACGACGAGCTGGGCGCCATCGAGCGCGCGCTGCCCGCGGCGTTTGCGAAACTCTCCGTCGGCGGGGTGCTTTGCGTGATCAGCTTCCATTCGCTGGAAGACCGTCCCGTAAAACAGTTCTTCCGCCGCAGCTGCGGCCAGCCCGAGAGCGCCACCGACAGCCTCCCGCAGGACCTGCGGGTGAAGCTCGCCGACCCGCTCACGCGCAAGCCCACGACGCCCGGGGCCGATGAGATTGCCGTCAACCCCCGCAGCCGTTCCGCGAAGCTCCGGGCGCTCCGCAAGCTCTGAGCTGCGCCTTTCCTCCCCCCCCCTTCAACCTCCAGCCCGCTCCGCCCCATGCGTAAAAACGACTCCCCTGCGTTTGTGAACCAGCTGCTCGTCTGCCTGCTCGTCAGCTTCGGCTTCGGCGGCTCCATCGGTCTCGGCACCGTGTGGATGCGCCACCAGATCACCGTCCTCGCGAAATCCAACCGGGCGCTCCAAGCCGGGATCGACGAGGTCAAGCGCCGCCACGACGCGACCGCGACCGTCGTCGAGTCCGAGCAGAGTCTCCCCGCCCTCACGCGCCGGAACACCGGTTGGCACCTCGGCCTTGCCCCCGCGACCGACGCGCAGGTGGTCCGCGTGACCGAGGATCCCGTCATGCGCCTCGCGCGCCGCCGCGACCGCAATCTTTTTAACGACGGCTTCGTGCCCGTCACCTTCCGGGTCGCGCAGGGAAACTGAGCCATGTCCAGGGGTTTCGCCTCCAACTACCGCATCGTCCTGCTTTCGGTTGTGCTCTTCGGCTGCTTTGGCGGCATCGGTCTGCGCCTCGTCTGGCTGCACGTGATCAACCGCGACGAACTCGTGGGCAGTATCGCGCGGACGCGCCGGCAGCTGATCGTGGAGAAATCCCGTCGCGGCGACATCTTTGATGCGCGCGGGGCCCGGCTGGCGACGAGCCGTTCGGTGCTCCAGCTCGGCGTCGATCCGCAGTCGCTGCGCAAGGAGGACGAGAAAAAATGGCCGCAACTCGCCGCCCTCATCGGCCTGCCTGAGCCGGAGCTGCGGCTCATCTTTACCACCAAGTTCCGTGCGCCCGCGGCCGCGACGACCCCCGCCACACCGGCGGCGTCTGGACCGACCGCGCCGCGCACGGGCTTGGTGTTCAATCTGCACCGGCCGCCAACCGGGTCCGCCGGGGCGCCTGCGCCGGCCCTCGCCACCGATCTCGAGGTCGAGTCCGGCGAGCCGGCACCGGCGCCCGCATTCGCCGTCACCGGGGCCGCCGCCGACGACACGGAGTTCGACGCCGAGCCCGACGCGAACGGCCGCCGCAAAATCCAGTGGGCGAAGCTAGCCGACGAAATCTCCGAGGCTGCCTATGACGAGGTGAAGAAGCTCGGCATCAGAGGCGTCTACGCGACGGGCAGCTTCCGTCGTGCGTATCCGCACAACCAACTCGGGGCCCACGTTCTCGGCTTTGTCGACCGGACCCAGCAACCGGTTGCCGGGATCGAGCGCTTCGCCGATTTCTATCTGCGCGGCCAGGACGGTTGGCGCGAGGGCGAGCGCGACGGCCGGGCGAAAGAGCTGCCGCAGTTCAGCACCCGTGCGGTCGAGCGCGTGGACGGCTACGGCGTCACCCTTTCCCTCGACACCCACGTCCAGAACATCGTCGAACACGAACTCGCGCTCATCGCGGAAAAATATCGGCCGGTGAAAGCGTCCATCGTGGTGAGCGACGCCCGCGACGGCTTCATTCTGGGATTGGGCAACTATCCAAGTTTCGATCCCAACGAGCCGAACAAGGTTCCGGCCGACCAGCTGGCGCGGCTGAAGAACATCGCCGTCGCCGACGTCTACGAACCGGGTTCGGTCTTCAAGATCGTCGCCGCCTCGGCCGCGCTCGACCAAGGGCTGGTGACTCCGGACAGCCTGTTCGACTGTTCGATGACCAAGATCGAGTACCGTAACAAAGTGCGCGGGCTGCCCGGTGAGGACCACCATTTCGACCATCCGTTGTCCGTCGCCGAAATTGTCTCGCACTCCAGCAACCGCGGCGCGGCCCAGCTCGCGATGAAGCTCGGCGAGCAGCGCTTTTACGACTACGCCCGCGCCTTCGGCTTCGGCCAGCCGACCGGCTTCCCGGGCGGGCGCGAGGAGCCCGGGATCATGCACCCGCCCAAGCGCTGGGACGGCCTGACGATCACGCGCATGCCGATGGGGCAGAGCGTCGCCGTAACCGTGCTGCAGATGCACCAGGCGATGGGAGTGATTGCGAGCGGCGGCGTGCTGCTCGAGCCGCAGATCATCCGGGATGTCCGCGATCACGCGGGCGTGCCGGTCTACCGTTTTGAACGCACCGAAACGCGCCGCGTCATCGCCGAGCACACCGCGCGCACCATGGCGCGGCTGTTGACCGGTTGTGCGACGGTGGGCGGCACGGCGCCCGAGGCGGCGATTCCGGGCTACGAAGTCGCCGGCAAAACGGGCACGACTCAAAAATACCTGCCCGAGGTGATGCCCAGCGGAAGAACCAAGCTCATGCCCTCGCGCAAACACCACGTGGCCTCTTTCGTCGGTTTCTTCCCCGCGAGCCGTCCGCAGATCGTGATCTCCGTGATCGTCGACGATGCCGACGCCGCCTGCCCCGGCGGGGTCGCCTACGGCGGCAAAGTCGCCGCGCCTTCGTTCCGCCGCATCGGCGAACAGCTCATCCCTCTGCTCGACCGTAGCGCCGCCAACGGCGCCACGGCCGCCTCTCCCGTCCAACTCGTCGCCATGCAAGGAGCCCGCCCGTGATCGGCTATCTCACTCAAAATTACTCGCTCATTCACGCGTTCCAGCCGCGCCCCGCGCGCCGCTCCCGCAGTGAAACGCTCGCCCTCAACCGAGTCTTCAAAATGGCGCCGAAACTCTCGGACTATTTTCGCGACGGCGAAATCATCGCGGTGAAGGGCGAGCCCGACCGCCCGATCTCGGGTCTCGCCGTCGACAGCCGCCGCGTCGTTCCGGGTAATTTGTTCTTCGCGCTCCCGGGCCGCCACGCTGACGGCGCGACCTTCATCGACGAAGCAGTGAGCCGCGGAGCCGTCGCCATCGTGGTCCAGAAGATGCCGTCGTTCCCGCCGGCCAAAGTCACGTTCATCCGTGTGGCCGACACCCGCAAGACCCTCGCGCTCGTGGCGCAGCGCTATTACAAATTTCCCGACCGCGACATGACCGTGATCGGGGTGACGGGCACAAACGGAAAGACCACCGTCGCGCACCTGCTCAAGCATCTGCTCAACGGCGACCAGCGCGTCGGCCTGCTGGGCACGATCAGCTACGACCTCGGCGCCCGCACTGTGCCGTCGTATCGCACGACACCCGCGGCGCTCGACGTGTACGGCCTCATGGCGCAGATGCGCGACAACGGCTGCAAGCACGCGGTGATGGAAGTCAGCTCGCACGGCATCGACCAGCAGCGCGTGCACGGCCTCCACTTTGGCGCCGCTGTCTTCACCAACCTGACGAGCGACCACCTCGACTACCACCAGACCCTGGCGGCTTACTTCGAGGTCAAGTCGCGCCTCTTCACTGGCGGTACCGGCAGCGAACCGAAGGTCGCCGTGGTCAACCTCGACGACGCCCACGGCGAAAAGCTCGCCGCGACGATTTCGGCTGAAGTGCCCCACGCCCGGCTCGTGACGTTCGGCGAAAATCCCCGTGCGCTGGTCCGCGCCGAGCAGGTCGTGCTCAACGGCAAAAACTCGACCTTCAAGCTCGTCTGGCCGCAGGGCGAGATGCTGATCGATTCGCCGTTGGTCGGGCGTTACAATGTGAGCAATCTCCTCGCCGCGATCGCCACCGCCTGGGGCCTCGGGCGGGATCCGGTCGTGTTTCTCGCCAAGCTCCGCGCCTTCAAGGGCGTGCCCGGTCGCATGGAACGGATCGACGAGGGCCAGCCGTTCAACGTGCTCGTGGATTATGCGCACACCGACGACGCGCTCCGCAACGCGCTCGGCATGCTCCGCGCCATCACGCCCGGCAAGGTGCACGTGGTGTTCGGCTGCGGCGGCCACCGCGACCGCACCAAGCGGCCGCTCATGGTCCGCGCCGTGCAGGCCGCAGCCGACCACGCCTACGCGACCGCCGACAACCCCCGCACCGAGTCCCTCGGGCAGATTTTCGCTGACATGAAAGCGGGCGTCACCGCGCCCGACCGGATCGCGTGGATCGACGACCGCCGCCGCGCGATCAGCGCCGCGCTCGAGGCGTGCCAGCCTGGTGACTGCCTCCTCATCGCCGGCAAGGGCCACGAAATCGTGCAGGAATACGCCGACACCGTGTTTCCGTTCGATGATCGTCAGGTCGTCCGGGAACTCCTCGCCGGCAAGGCGCTCAAGACGTAAATGCCGGCGTTTGATCCAGTCACTCTTGCACAATGGACCGGCGGCCGCTGGACGGCGACGCCGGTTTCGCCTCTGACGGGCTTCGCCATCGACACCCGCGCCGTGCGCCCCGGCCAAGTGTTCGTGGCGCTCAAAACTGACCAACGCGACGGCCATGAATTTCTCGCCGCCGCGCACGCCGGGGGCGCCGGCGCCGCCTTGGTCGCCACGCCCGACTCCGCCCTGGCGCTGCCGCAACTCGTGGTCGCCGACCCGCTCACGGCGTTTCAGGCCATCGCCCGCGCCCATCGCCGTAGGTTCCGCGGCCCGGTCGTCGGCATCTCGGGCAGCGCGGGCAAAACGTCGACTAAGAATCTGCTCGCCCTGCTGCTCGGCGGCGACGCGGGCGGGGTCCTCGCGACCGAGGGCAATCTCAACAACCACCTCGGCGTGCCGCTCACGCTCACGCGGCTCGACCCGGCGACGCATGCGTTTGCGGTGATTGAGGCGGGCATTAGTGCGCCGGGCGAGATGCGCCCGCTGGCGGACATGATCGAGCCCGACGTCGCGCTGATCACGCTCGTCGCCGCCGCGCACACCGAGGCGCTCGGCGGGGTCGAAGGCGTGGCGCGCGAAAAGGCCGTCCTGCCCGCCGCGACGCGCGCGACTGGCGTCGCGATTTTCCCGCAGCAGGCCGCCGAGTTCGCCCCCTTCCACGCCCTCGGCGGGCGCACGTTGGTCGTCGAGCCGGTCGCGGTGATCCGCCCGGCGGAGCCGCCGAAGGACACGGTGTATTTTGCCGTCACGCAATGCGGCGACTCGACGGCCATCGCGCTCGCCTACGGTGCGCCGCCGCCGCTGGCGTTCACGCTGCGGCGCGTCACCGACGGCATGGCGCAAAACGCCGCGCTCGCGCTCTGCGCCGCGCGCTGGCTCGGCGTGCCGCGCGCGACCCTCCAGGCCCGGCTCGCCGACTGGCAGCCCCCGAAGCTGCGGGGCGAGATCCGCCGCGAGGGCGGCCGCCTGCTCTATCTCGATTGTTACAACGCGAACCCCGCTTCGATGGCGGATGCGCTCGCGACGTTCGCGGCCATCGCGCCGGCGGACGAACCGCGGCTCTACGTGATCGGATGCATGGAGGAACTCGGCCCCGATGCGCCGGCCCACCATCGCCAACTCGGTCGCCGGTTGCCCCTCCGGGAGTGCGACCGTCTGATGGTCGTCGGGACCTTTGCCCATGAAGTCTGCGCGGGCGTGCTCGACCAGAACGATTTCACGCGCCAAATCCAGATGGTCTCGTCGCTGGAGCCAGTCGCGGCGTGTCTCGCGGAATGGCGCGGGCCGGTCTTCCTGAAAGGCAGCCGCCGCTACCGTCTCGAAAGGGTCCTCGAGGGCCAAACCTCGCTTCCGCTGCCATGCTAAGCTACCTCGCAGACTACGAAAATGTTTTCGGCCCGTTGCGCGTGTTCCGCTCGCAGACTTTTCGCACCGTGGGCGCCGCCGTGACGGCGGCGCTGATCGGTTTTCTGATCGGGCCGTGGCTGATTGCGCAGCTCCGCAAACTGAAATTGGGCCAGACCTACGACGACGACCGCACCGGCGATCTCGCGCTGCGATTCGACAAGAAGCACACGCCGACGATGGGCGGCCTCATGATTTTCGCGGCGGTTTTTTTCAGCTCGTTTCTCTGGGCGGCGCCGAAGATCTGGGTCGTCGTCGCGCTCTTCGTCTACACGGCGCTGACTGCGGTGGGATTTCGCGACGACTGGCTCAAGGTGGTGCGGAAAAACCGCCACGGGATCTCGTCCCGAGAGAAAATCTTCTGGCAGACGCTGGTCACCATCATCGCGCTGGCCGTGCTGCTCTGGCACCCGGCGAGCACGGATAAAATCCGCGAGCTGTGGGTGCCGTTTGTGAAGTATCCGGTGCTCACGTTTTCCGGGCTGTTCGGACTGCCTGCGCTGTTCATTTTCATCTATCTGTGGCTCGTCGGTTTCAGCAACGCGATCAACCTGACCGACGGCCTCGACGGGCTCGCGATCGGTTGCACCATTTCCGTCACGCTCGTCTACGGCATTCTCGCCTACATCGCGGGCAACGTCATCCTGTCGGAGTATTTGCTGGTGCCCTACGTGGCGGGTGCGGGCGAACTCACCGTCGTGTGCGGCGCCCTCGTCGGCGCGGGCCTCGCGTTTCTGTGGTATAACTCGTATCCCGCCGAACTCTTCATGGGTGACACCGGTTCGCTCGCGCTCGGCGGCCTGATCGGCATCATGGCCTTCATGGTGCAGCAGCCGCTCACGCTCGTGATCGTCGGGGGCGTGTTCGTCGCGGAAGCGGTATCGGTCATCATCCAAGTCGGGGTGTTTAAATACACGAAGCGGCGCAGCCCGACGGGGGAGGGGCGGCGGTTTTTCCTGATGGCGCCGATCCACCACCATTTTCAAAAAAAGGGCTGGCCGGAGACGAAGGTGGTTCTCCGCTTTTGGGTCCTCTCGCTCATCTGCGCGCTCGCCGGCCTCGGCACGCTGAAAATCCGCTGAACGATGAGCCTTCCCGCCGCCCCTGCCGCCCGCCGCCCCGCCCCGGTGCGGCGGCCACCAGTTTGAAGTAGCTATCACGCCCACAAATCTCCAGAAAACCGCTAATCATCCTCCTATGAAAATCCTCCGAGTTTTCGGCATCGTCGTGGGCATCCACGTGTTCGCCCTCGTCCTCATTTTTGCGAATCCGGGCTGCAGTTCCTCCACCAAGCCCGCGCCGGCTCCGGCGGACACCGTGGCCAAGGCCGAACCCGCGCCGCTCATCAGCGTGCCGAACCTGGCGGTCGCCGCCACCCCGCCCCCGGACTTCAACCCCGACGCCCCGGCCGCCGCCGCGCCGACCGGGGGCGTTCGTTTCACGCCCACCCGGCCCAACACGCCCGCCGCCTCCACGCTGCTCGCCGAGCCGGTCAAGGACGTGACGCCGATGACCACCTACACGGTCAAATCGGGCGACAGCCTGTGGAGCATCGCGAACAAGAACAAACTGAGCTATCAGGACCTCGCGGTGGCGAACAATCTCAAGAGCAACGCCGCCCTGCAGCCCGGGCAGAAACTCATCATCCCCGGCAAATCCCTCGCGCCTGCCGCCGGAACGGCCACGGGTAGCGCGGGCGGAACAGCCGCGGCTCCCGCCGCTGCTGACGCCGCGGCGGCGAAACCCGCGGGCACGACGCTGAAGCACACGGTGAAATCGGGTGAAACGCTCGGTTCCATCGCCCAGAAATACGGGGTGCGCCAGCGCGATCTCGCGATCGCCAACAACATCACCGATCCGCTGAAACTCGCCGCCGGCAAAGAGCTTTCCATCCCCGGCTGGGATGCAGCCAACGGGAAGGCCTCGGCGAAGTCTCCGGCGAAGTCGCCGGCCGCCGGCGCCCCGCCGCCGAAACCCGACGCCGAGACCCGGCCACTGTTCACGCCGCCGCAACTGGACCAACCCGCCCCCGTGATCGTCGCTCAGCCGCTGGGTGCGCCGTCGGGCGAGGTGCCGGTGATCCGCGTGGACGAAATGCCCGCGCCCAAGAAACCTTAACCGCGCCGCCTGCTTTCGCCCGCCATGGCCAGCGACCGGCCCGCCGAGCCCCCTCGCGCGCGGTTCTTCCTCAAGCCCGCCACGATCATCGTCGTCTGCGCCCTCGGCCTCACGAGCCTCGGCCTGTCGATTTTGTTCAGCGCGAGCGCGTCGTTCAAAACGAAGCAGGGGGTGGAGGTGCCGTACCAGTATCTCCAGAAGCAACTCATCGGCGTGGTGGCGGCGGCGGCGATCTGTTTCGTCGCGAGCCGCATCAACCTCGACTATCTGCGTCGTTACGCGTGGTGGATCGGCGGGGCGCTGCTGCTGTTGCTCTTGCTGGTGCTGATTCCCCACGTCGGCATTTCCGTCAAAGGGAGCAAGCGCTGGCTCGGTTTCGGGGCGGCGCGGCTCCAGGTCTCGGAGTTTGCCAAGTTCGGCCTCGTCTTCTGCCTCGCCCATTACCTGGCGCTCAACCAGACGCGGATCGGCGAGTTCAAACGGGGGTTCGTTATCCCGCTCGGCCTGATCGGCGCGTTCGCCGGCCTGGTGGTGCTTGAGCCCGACTTCGGCACCGCAGCGCTGATGGTCGCCGTCGGCCTGCTGCTGCTGTTCCTCGCGGGCGCGAAGTGGCGCTACACGCTGCCCACGTTCGCCCTCGTCGTTTCGGCCTTCGCGTTGCTCATCAGTTTCAACGCCAACCGGCTGCGCCGGATGACGGAGTTCCTCAGTGAGGAGAAGTCCTACCAGCTGCGCCAGGCGCTTGCCGCGTTTGCGGCGGGCGGCACCGACGGCACCGGCCTCGGCCAGGGCCGCCAGCAGCTCAGCTATTTGCCCGAAGCGCACACCGATTTTATTTTCTCTATCGTCGGGGAGGAACTGGGCCTGTGGTTTACGCTCGGCGTGGTCGTGGTGTTCGCCGTCATGGTGGTCGCCGGCCTGGTCCATCTGCGCCGCGCGCCCAACCTGTTTCATTTTCTCCTCGTGACCGGCTGCCTGCTGCTGATCTGCCTGCAGGCGATCATCAACCTGGGCGTGGTGACCGGGCTGTTTCCGACCAAGGGCATGTCGCTGCCGTTTATCAGCGCCGGCCTCTCCAATCTTCTGCTCATGGGTCTGCTGCTCGGCATTCTGCTCAACACGCAACGCACCTGGGGACGCGTCGCCCTGCCGGACGGTGCGCGCGCGATGCGGGAGGTTCTCGCATGAGCAAATTCCTGATTTCCTGCGGCGGCACCGGCGGCCATCTGTCGCCCGGCATCTCGCTCGCCGAGGGGCTCGCGGCGCGCGGTCATGAGGCCGTGCTGTTGGTCAGCCAGAAAAAAGTCGATGCGCGGCTGCTCGAAAAATACCCACACCTGCGCTTCGAGCGCATGCCCGGAACCGGTTTTTCGCTGCACCCCGGGCAGCTCCTCCGGTGTGTCGTCTCGCAGGTGCGCGCCTTGGTTTTTTGCGTGCGGCGGGTGCGGGCGATACGGCCCGACGGACTCGTGGGCTTCGGCGGTTTCACGTCTGCGCCGCTCGTGGTCGTCGGGCGCCTGCTGCGGGTGCCGGTGGCGTTGCACGAATCGAACCGGGTGCCGGGTCTGGCGATCCGCTCTCTGGGGCGCCTGGCGCAGCGGGTCTATTTGCCTCTCGGGATCCGGCTGCCGGGCATCCGGCCCACGGCCACCCGCCACGTCGGCCTGCCCGTCCGCCGGGAATTTGCCCGCCAGCCGCAAGCGGCGGCACGGGCCGCGCTCGGACTGGACCCCCACCAAAAAGTGCTGGTGATCCTCGGGGGCAGCCAGGGCTCCGGGGCGCTCAACGACTGGGTCCGCGCCCAGGTGGCGTCGCTCGCGGCGGAGGGCATCCAGGTTTATGGCGTGATGGGCCTCGGCAAGGGGCGCGACGGCGGGGCGGTGTTCACCTCGAAAACCGGGGCGGCGGTGCGCGCGGAGTTCGTGGCCTTCAGCGACCGGATCAGCGTGCTGCTGTCCGCCGCCGATCTCGTCGTTTCCCGGGCGGGCGCGGGCACGCTCGCCGAGTTGGTCCGCTGCGAGACGCCGGCGATTCTGGTGCCGTATCCGCAGGCGGCGGACGACCATCAGCGCGCGAACGCGGCGTTTTTCGAACGGCAGGGTGGCGGCATCGTCGTCGAGCAGACGAACCTCGCCGGCCTCCGGGCCGCGGTGCTGGACTTGATTTTCAACGACTGGCTGCTGCGGCAGTTTCGCGGCAACCTCCAGCGCATGGACCGCGCGAATTCCCTCGAGCTGATGCTGCACGATCTCGAGCAGCTCGCCGTCCCCGCTGCGGCGCCGGCGCCCGGCCCTCGGCCCACCACGGCATGACCGCCGCCGACCGCAGCCCCTTGACGACCGCGCCGGACCGGCGGCGGTGGGATGATTTTTTTGCGGCGCTGCGGCCGCAGCTTTCGCCGGGGGCGAAATTGACGGGCGAGGAACCGCTCGCGACGAAGACGACGATGCGGGTGGGCGGCGCGGCGCGCGTCTATGCGGAGCCGGCGTCCCTGGCGGATCTGCAGATTTTGCTGGGCGAGGCCAGGGCTCGCGGGGTCGCGGTCTTCCTGCTCGGCCGCGGATCGAATCTCATCGTGCCCGACGAGGGCGTCGACGGACTGGTGATCAGTCTCGCCCATGCGGCGTGGGCGGGCTTCGAGCCGACCGGCGACGGCCGCGTGTGGGCCGGGGCGGGACTGCGGCTGAAAAATCTGTGCGGGCTCGCGGCGAAGGCGGGACTGGTGGGTTTCGAGTTTCTCGAGGGCATCCCTGGCAATGTCGGCGGGGCGCTGCGGATGAACGCGGGGGCGATGGGCGGCTGGATGTTCGATGTGGTCGAGGCGGTGCGGCTGATGACCCGGGACGGCGAGGTGCGCACGCTCGCGAAGGCGGCGATGCACGTGGACTATCGGCATTGCGCGGAACTGCTCGACGCCGTCGCGCTCGGCGCGCTGCTGCGGCCGGCGACGCAGGCGGATGCGGCGGCGGTGAAGTGCCAGATGGACGCCTATGCGCGGAAGCGCCATGAGTCGCAACCGCGCGAGCCCAGTGCGGGCTGTATTTTCAAAAATCCGCCGGGCCACTCCGCCGGCCGGTTGATCGACGAGAGCGGGTTGAAGGGCGAGCGGGTGGGGGGTGCGGAGGTCTCGCGGGTGCATGCGAATTTTATCGTGAACCGGGGGCGGGCCAGCGGCGCCGACGTGCTGGAGCTGGTGCGGCGCGTGCGGGCGCGGGTGAAGGCAGCCACGGGCGTGGACCTCGAGCCCGAGGCGTTGCTCTACGGGAAGAGCTGGCACGACGTTTTATGAGCATCCCTCTCCCCATCATCGCCGTTTTCGCGGGCGGCACCTCGGCCGAGCGCGACGTTTCGATCGGCTCCGGTAAAGCGTCGGCGCTCGCGCTCGCGCGTTCGTTTCCTACCCGGTTGTTCGAGCTGACGGCCGACGCTCTGCCCGCGGGGCTCGACCCGCGCCGGCACGTCGTGTTTTCGACCCTGCACGGAACCTTCGGGGAGGACGGCGGGATGCAGCGGTTGCTCGACGCGGCCGGCGTGACCTACGCGGGCTGCGATGCGGCGAGCAGCGCGCTCACGATGGACAAGACGCGTACCAAGGAGGCCGCCGCGACGCGTGGCGTGCGGGTGGCGGACGCCGTCCATTTTGAGGCCGACCAGAAGCCTGCGGCCGACGCGGTCGTGGCGCAGCTGGGGGAAAACGTCGTGGTGAAACCCAACAACGAAGGCAGCAGTGTCGGGCTGAGCGTCATCGCGAGCCGCGCCGCGCTGGCGGAGAAACTCGGGGCGATCACGCGCGGGTCGTGGTTGATCGAGCGGCGGATTGTCGGCCGCGAGCTGTCGGTGGGGGTGCTCGGGGGCCGGGCGATGGGCGTGGTCGAGATCCGGCCGAAGAGCGGCGTCTACGACTACACCAGCAAATACACGAAGGGTCTGACAGAGTATTTCGCGCCGGCGCCGCTCGACGCGGGGACGACCGCGCGGGTGCAGGCGGCGGCGGAAGCGGCGTTCGCGGCCTGCGGCTGCCGCGACTATGCGCGGGTCGACTTCATTTTACCGGAGCAGGGCGATGCGTTTTTGCTGGAAATCAACACGCTGCCCGGCATGAAGGAGACCAGTTTGCTGCCGATGAGTGCGCGGTGTGCGGGGATGGATTTCACGGGATTGGTCCGGGAGCTGGTCAGGCCTGCGCTGCTGCGTTTCCCCTCGGCGGCGCCTGCCCAACCTTCGTGAGCAAAGATATTGTCAACGCCCCCACGGCCCGCACCTGGAGAGACATTCCCCAGCCGGTGAAACCGCGCGCGATGTCGCGCGAGGGCAAGTGGCGGCTGACGACGTCGGTGCTGCGCGTCGCGGGCGCCGTCGCGGTGGTCGGGTGCACGGCCTGGGGCGCGTGGGAGGTGACGCGGACGCTGCAGGAGAATCCGCGGACGATGCCGGCAGCGGCGAAGGCGGTGGCGGTGAAGCATCTCGAACTCAAAACCGACGGCGTTCTGAGCAACGCGTGGCTGGCCCGGACGCTGGTGTTGCCGAAGAATGTTTCTCTGATGGAACTGGACCTGCAGGTTCTGCGGTTGCGGTTGCTGGCGAACGCCCAGGTCAATGCGGCGAGTCTGACGAAGAGTTTTCCGGATACGCTGAAGGTGCAGGTGGCGGAACGTTCGCCGGTCGTGCGCGTGATGGCGGAGTGGCGCGGGGCGCAGACGGCCCTGCTCGTGGCGCACGACGGGGTGGTGTTTGACGGGGTTGGGTTTGAACCGGCGCTGCTCGCAACGCTGCCCTGGCTGGACGGGGTAAAGTTGGTGCGCACCGGAGACCGGTTCGAGCCAATCGAGCGCATGGGCATCGTGGCCGACCTGCTCGGGCGCGCGCGGCTGGATGCCGAGCATCTGTACCGGACGTGGCAGGTCGTGTCGCTCGCGCGGCTGCAATCCGACGGGGAGGTCGAGGTGCGGACGAAGGCGGGCACGGCGCTGGTCTTCAGCGCGCAGGGCGATTTTTTCCAACAGCTCGCGAAGCTCGACTACCAGTGGGACGCGTTTGCGCGCATGCCGACCCCGCCGGCGAAGATCGATCTGTCGCTGGGCCGCGAGGTGTCGGTGGCGTTTCAACCGGCGGGTCTCGTCACGATCGGCCCCGCGCCGGCGCGTCCGGCGAAGGCCGCGGCGACCGCCCCGGCCCACCCTTTTTTCTCCCATTCCCAGCCCAAACCGAAACTGTGAGCTCCAAACCCACGTTTATCGGTGCCGTTGAAATCGGCACCTCCAAAATCAGCGTCCTCATTGGCGAATACACCGGGCGGGAGCTCGCGATCATCGGCTGCGGCGAATGCTCCTCACGCGGAGTCATCAAGGGCAGCGTGGTCGACTACAAGGCGGCCAGCGAATGCACGCACAGCGCGCTGGAGCAGGCCGAGCGCGACGCGGGCGAGCGGATCGACACGGTGTTTCTCGCGCAGACCGGCGGGCATCTGGAGGGTTTTTACAACGAAGCGTCGGTGAATGTGAAGGCGGCCGACAACATGATCGAGCGCGACGACATCCGCACGGTGTGTGACCTCGCGAAGTCGAAGGAGCTGCCGGTGGGACGCGCGGTGGTGCACCACATCCGCCGCCCGTTCCGCGTCGACGGACGGCTCATTCCCGCGTTGCCGGAAAATCTCGTGGGGCAGCGGCTGGAAGTTGGCTACTGGACGGTGCACGGGCAGGAGCAGCGGCTGGCGGATAACATTCACGTGATCCGCGGCTTCAACTTGGAGGTGCGCGAGCTGGTGCTGGCGAGTCTGGCGGCGGGGCACATGGTGACCTCGCCCGAGGAGCGGCAGCATGGCGTGCTCGTGCTCGACCTTGGCGCCGGCACGACCGACTACGTGCTTTACCGCGACGGGGCGCCGCACACGACGGGCGTGGTGCCGGTGGGCGGCACGCACCTGACGAACGATCTCAGCATCGGACTGCGGCTGACCGACGGGCAGGCCGAGAAGCTGAAGCTCCGCTTCGGCCGCGCGAGCGTGGCGACGAAGGACAAGGGCACGAAGGTCATGCTCGACGGCAATTTTGCCATCGGGGACCGCCAGTTTCCCCAGCAGGCGATCGAGCAGATCACCGCGGCGCGCGCGTGGGAGTTGCTCGAAGTGGTGAAGAAAAAACTGGGCAACACGTTCACGCCCGAGACGTGCGCCGCCGGCGTCGTCCTCACGGGCGGCACCGCCAAGCTCGCCGGCATCGCCGAGGTCGCGGCCAAAGTTTTCGGCGTGCCGGCGCATCTCGGCGAAGCGCCGACCTGGGTCAGCGAAAACCTCCGGGACCCCGGATTCCACACCGGCCTCGGCTTGCTCTATTACGGAGTGAGCGCGCAGCCGGAAAAGTCCGCGCCGGTGCGGCGCGCCGGCGGATTCCTGTCCGGCATGAAACGCCTCTTCGCCAATTCCTGAGCCGACTGCCATGAATCTTCACGAACTTCCCCTCGAGCAAGGGCTCCTCACCGACCGCAACATTGCGATCAAACTCGTCGGCGTCGGCGGCGCGGGCTCCAACGCGGTTGACCGCCTGAAAATGGAAAATTTGGAGCGCCTGCAGATGGCGGTGATCAACACCGACTATCAGGCGCTCGCGAGCTCGCCGGTGCAGGACAAGGTCCTCATCGGCATGGGCGTCACGCGCGGTCTTGGGGCCGGCGGCGATCCCGAACTGGGGCGGGTGGCCGCCGAGGCCGACCGCGAGAAAATCGCCGCGGTGGTGAAGGACTGCGACCTAGTGTTTCTCGTGACCGGCATGGGCGGGGGCACGGGCAGCGGCGCATCGCCGACGGTGGCGGAAATCGCCGCGGAGACGGGAGCGCTGGTCATCGCGTTTGTCACGATGCCGTTCAGTTTCGAAGGCGGGCGGCGGTTAAAACAGGCCGAGGAAGGGCTCGCGGCGTTGCGCAAGGTGTGCGATGCGGTCATTCCGTTGCCCAACGACGTGCTGTTGCAGGAAGCGGCGGACAGCGAGACCGTGCTCGATTCGTTTGCGCGGGCCGACGAGTGGATTGGCCGCGGCGTGAGATCGATCTGGGCGATGCTCTTCAAGACCGGGCTGATCAATCTGGACTTTTCAACGCTGCGGCAGGCATTCCAACACCGCGGCGGCAAGACCCTCTTCAGTCTTGGCGAGGGCGGGGGCGAGGACGCCGTCGCGGATGCGATCGCGAGCCTGAAGCTCTGCCCCCTGCTGCACACGCCGGATTTTTCCCGCAAGGCGGATCGCCTGCTGGTGAACATTCTGGGCGGCGCCGACCTCACCTTGCCCAAGGTGAACGAGATGATGACGGCCGTCACCGAGCAGTTTGGGCGTGATTCACACATCATCATGGGCGCGGTGATCGACGAGGACATGGCAGGACGGGTTGAAATCTGTGTGATTGGCACCAGTGACATGGGCGGCCGAGGGATGCCGCAGCGTCGCCTCGCTGGTGCCGCGGGCAAAGGCCGGGCGCCGGCGGCCGTCGGCGCCAGCCCGACGGCCCCCATGCCGGACCACGGGCAGACCGCCCCCGAGCCGGAGGGGTTCGCGCCGGCGGCCGGGGACAGCGCCGAGGCGCGGAATGTGCTCGCCGCGAAGGTGGCGCAGGAAGAATTCGGGTTCGGCGAAGTCGAGCGGCGCGGGCACTTTGAGAAGACCGACCGCAACCTGTTTGACGGCCATGATCTCGACGTGCCGACCTACCTGCGCCGCGGAATCAAGATTGCGCTCTGAGTGTCCGGGAGAAGGAGGGTCGGTCCCTGGGGCGGGGAAAACGGGAATGGTCGACTTTGCCTTTGGAGGCCCGCCTGGTGGGCGGTCAACCCGGCCATCGGCCGGGCCGACCGTCTAAAAACCACAGGACGCTGGGATGCTACCAACGTCCTGCAATCATTCGACTTTGGATTTGCGCGCCACGGTTGAGGCCAGCGAGGCGCCGGCCGGAACCGATGCGCTGGGCCACCTTCGCCGGGTCGGAGGGCCACGGGTGCAGGGTCGCGAGGGTCCCTCGCGGTGCGATTGCCGAGGAGGAGGGTGCGTTCGGTCGAGGCCACACGTCTCCCGAAATGCGACGGGTGTTTCCGCCTTCGCGGCGCGGCTGACGGCGCTGGCGCGGGCGAGCAACGAAACAAGTTTGGTGGCGTTGCTGACGATCGGGTGACGGCCCCGAAAACACCGCGTCCGGCCGCACGTTTCACGATTCCCGCCGGGGGGTGGTGCAGGCGCCGGGTGCGGCACGATCGGCGAGTTAGCGCAGGACGGTTTTCACCAAGCGATCGTCGCCGTCGTTGGGGGCGGGGGACAGCGCGAGCACAGCGCAGAAGAGGTGGTAGAGATGGATGTTTTCGACCGCATCGACGACCACGCCCGATTTAAACGCAGGTCCGTGGGCAATGAAAACTCCGCGCATTGATTCGAATGCCGGATCATAGCCATGTTGGCCGCGGAGAAAATTTGTGAGGGCCTGGTTGTAAAGGCTGCGACGCACGACGTGCCAGCCTTCCGCGGGCACGATCCAGACCGGTGGCACGCGGGGGTTGGCGGCATCGACGTGGAAGCGCGCGGGCAAATCGCCGGCCCGATAGGCCACGGCCTGATGCGCGGGGATTTTCGCGAGGGCCCGCATCATCCGGGCGACATCGTTACCGGCGAGCGGACGGAGGCCGGCGCAGGTTTCCTCAAAGTCGATTTGCACGGTCGCGAGGTCGACGTAGTCATCGAGCAGGACGACGCGTTGCGCGTCGCAGGCGGTCATGCCGTGGTCGGAGACGATGACGAGATTCGGCGTGATGCCCTCGGCCCGCAGGCGTGCGGCGAGAGCGCCGACGCGGCCATCGAGGAGCTTGATGGCGGCGATGAGCTGGGGTGAGCCGGGCCCATAGCGGTGGCCGGCGGTGTTGGTTTCCTCGAGGTAGAACGTGACGACGGCGGGTCGTCGCGCGGCGGGGAGGCGGAGCCAGGCGATGAGCTCTTCGAGTCGTTTTTCGAAGGAAATGCCGTTATAGTTGTAAGGTTTCCAATACGTCGGGCGCAGACCGCCGATTGCGGCTTCGGAGCCGGGCCAAAAGGAGCAGGCGCTCGCGCGGCCCTGTTTCGCCGCGGTGATCCAAATCGGTTCGCCGCCCCACCAGGCCGGGTCGCGGGCGGACGCGGACTGATTGTAGCGAAAGAACGTACCGCTTGCCGGGTCGAAAAACTGATTGTTGATGATGCCGTGGTGTGAAGGGTAGAGTCCGGTGACGATCGTGTAGTGGTTGGGAAAGGTATTGGTCGGGAAAACGGGAATGAGCGCCCGGGCCGTCACGCCCTCGCTGACGAGGCGCCGGAGATTGGGCGTCTCGGCGGGGTGCAGCGCACAGTAATCCCAGCGGAACGCGTCGAGCGAGAGGAGCACCAAAGGCGGCGGCTCGCCTGCGTGCCCGACCAGCACGAGGATCCACGCGACGAGGACGAGACGGATACCGTTCATCGGCGCAGCGCTACGGACGAAGGCCGGCGACCATGACTGGACCGGCCTCAGGGTTTGGCGTCGGTCGGCGGCGGAGCCGCCGGGGGGTGGGGCTTCGGTGCCTCAGGATCGGGCGCGTCGGGCTGGGGCAGGGCGGTTTTCGTCGGAGCAGCCGGGGCAATTTCCGGTGCGGCGGTGGGGGCAAGGGCGGGAGTGTCGGTGGCGGCGAGGGGAGTCGCGGCGGCCGGCGGGGCGCTTGGCGCTTCCGTCACGGGGGCGGCGGAGGGACCGGCTTCGTGACCGTAATGGGGGTCGCTGTGATAGGGATCGTCGTGGTAATCGGGGGTCGTGGGGTGGTCCGGCGATTCGGCCGGCGAAGGCAGCGCGACCGGGGGCACGTATTTTTTCTGTTCGTCCTCCTCAAGGGCGCGCTTGAATTCCATTTCGACGCCGCTGGCGGCCTTCTTGAACTCGCGCATCGACTTGCCCAGACCGCGGGCGAACTCAGGGAGTTTTTTCCCTCCGAACAGCAAGAGCACAATGATGAGGATCAGCCCCATCTCCGGGCCGCCGATGCCTTCGATAAATGCTAAGGGTGAGAGTAACAAAGCCATGGCAGAATTGTGACGGGTGAATGGGGGAAATGTAACCGATAAAATCGCGCCCTATTTTACGGCGACGCTCACGGCGAATTTTTGCGTTTCGCCCGGGGCCACGTAGTGCAGGCCGACTTTGTGTTCGGCGGCGTTGGCCGGCCCCATCCACGGTTCGACGCAATAAAACGGGGAATCGTCGGCGAGCGTCCAGGTGACGAACGTCGCGTCGGGGGGCGGGACAGGGGCGGTGCCGAGGGAGACCGAAAGGTCGCCGGGGCGGCCGTTTTCACCGAAGACGACCTCGTTACTGCGCAGGCCGGTGTGAAACGTGTCGATGAGGGCCGCGTTGGCCAAATTCTCGTTGGTTTGGAGGGCGGGGCCCGCGATGAGCCCGCCGGTCGAGTCCTGCCGGAGGCGTTTGGTGGCGGGGATGCGGATGGAGTAGTCGGCGCGGGTCAGGTCGGCGCTCCACGGCAGCGTAAAGTAGAAATGATGACCGGCACTCCAGGGCAACGGCGTGGCCCCCCGGTTGGTGAGGGCGAATTCGCACGACAGGCCGAGGGCTTCGAAGCGGTAGGAAACGGTGAACTCGTAGTCGAACGGGTAGGCGGCGCGGGCTTCGTCTCCGGGCACGAACTGGGCGACGAAACCGCGGGCGTCGAGGCGGGTGACTTTGAAATCTCCCTGACGGGCGATGCCGTGCAGGGGGATGGCACGCGTCACGCCGTCGGAGGCGCGCCAGAAAAAAATTTCGCCTTGGTCGAAGCAGCGGCCGTTGAACGGAAACAGAATGGGGTTGCCGCCTCGGACTTTGGCGATGGCACCGAGGTCGGCGTTTTCGGGCCAGTAGAGCACATCGCGGACGGAGCCGTCGCCGAGGGTGATCGTCCAGTTCATGAGGCGGGCGCCCTTTTCGGGGAGAGCCAGAAAGGTCGATTGGCCGACCCGCCAGCGCGTGAGGGTTTGGTCCTGAAAGGAAATTTTCTCCATCGGGGGCGAGTAAGCGTTCCGGCGCGAAACGCGCAAAGGTTTTCGGCGGCGCAGCGGCCGCTCGGCTGGAAAGGCAGCGGGGTATACCACGAGGTTCGCGCTTGTGACGGCGCGGCAAAGCGGTGAGGCTCTCGCCGGTTTGGACTCCCGCACGCCATGACGACCCTCTTTTTGTTTTTCGTGCTCGGGAGTGTGCTCCTGCTGCTCGATTTGTTCATGCCGGGGATGGTGCTCAGCCTCTTGGGCGTGTTGGCGATTCTCGCGGGCACGGCCAGCGCCTTTCACCAATTTGGGGTCGGCGGCGGGTTGCTGGCGTTTGGCAGCGGCGCGGTCCTGCTGACGGCCGCGCTCTATCTCGAATATGCGGTGCTGCCGAAGACGCGCTGGGGAAAGAAATTCTTTTTGCACGCGGCGATCGACGGGACGAGCCAGGCGCCCGCGGCCGAGACGGCGGTGCTGACCGGGCGGGAAGCGGTGGCGCTGACCCCGCTGATGCCGTCCGGCCAGATCGAGATTGACGGCAAGCGCTACGAGGCGTTGTCGCTCGACGGGCACGTGGCCAAGGGCGCGCGGCTCAAAGTCACGGGGGCGCAAAACTTTTCGTTAACCGTTTCAAAACTATGACTCCCTCCAATCTGGTCTTGATCATTGTCATCGTCCTGACCGTCGTCGTCGCGGCGATTGTCTTTTCTTTTTTCAGCGTTTGGTTGCGCGCTTGGTTGGCGGGCGCGCCAGTGGGGCCGTTCAACCTGCTGGCGATGAAGCTGCGGCAGGTGCCCTACAGCACGATCGTCGACGCGCGGATTCGTGCCACCAAGGCCGGGATCAAACTGACGATCGACGAGGTCGAGGCGCAGTATCTCGCGGGCGGCAACGTGATCGATTGCGTGCACGCGCTCATCGCCGCGCAGAAGGCGGGCATCACGCTCGACTGGCAGCGCGCGTGTGCGATCGACCTCGCGACGAAGGGCTCCGGCAAATCCGTCGAGGAGGCGGTGCGCACTTCGGTCGATCCGAAAGTCATCGACTGTCCGAATCCCGCGAGCGGGCGCACGACGATCGACGGCGTGGCGAAGGACGGCATCCAGGTGAAGGTGAAGGCGCGCGTGACGGTGCGCACCCACCTCGACCGCTTTGTCGGCGGCGCAAAAGAAGAGACGATCATCGCGCGCGTGGGCGAGGGCATTGTTTCCACCATCGGCTCTTCGGAGAGTTACAAGCACGTGCTCGAGTCGCCGGACAGCATTTCGAAAACGGTGCTCGCGCGCGGTCTCGACGTGGGCTCGGCCTTTGAAATTTTGTCGATCGACATCGCGGACGTGGATGTCGGCGAGAATGTGGGGGCGAAGCTGCAGGAGGCGCAGGCCGAGGCGAACAAGAGCATCGCGCAAGCGCAGGCGGAAATCCGCCGGGCGGCGGCCGTGGCGGTCGAGCAGGAGATGCGCGCGCGGGTGCAGGAGATGCAGGCAAAAGTCGTCGAGGCGCAGGCGCAGGTGCCGCTCGCCATGGCCGAAGCGTTTCGCTCGGGCCGGCTCGGGATCATGGACTACTACAAGATGGAAAATATTCAGGCCGACACCGCGATGCGCGCCTCGATTGCTCATCCCGAGGGCAAGAAGTAACCGGACGCGACCGCGGCCATGCGTTGGATCTTCGAGAATTTTGGGCTTTTCGTCGTCGTGTTCATCGCGATTTCGATGGTCCGGGCCATTCGGAAGGCGAGGCAGCTGACCCAGGAGAACGCCGGGGCACCGGACGAGACGGAGGATCAGAAAAATCTGCGGCGTATCCAGGAAGGGATTCGGCGGAAAATTGCCGAGCGCCGCGCCGGCGCTTTGCCGGGACAGCCGCCGCCGGTCGTGGCGCCCAGCCCGGAGCGTGAAACGCGCCCGGGGATGCCACCGCCGCTGCCGCCGCTCAATCCGTTTGGTGGACCAGCGACGCGGACGTGGGCGGAAACCGACCGTCGCGCGTTGCCGCGGGAATTGCCACCGATGACCACGGCTTTGTCAGACGGTGCGCTTTTGGTGCGGCAGGAGCAGTTGGCCGAACAGATGCGCCTGCTGGAAGAGTCCCGCCTGCTGGCGCAGCGGCGGGCCGCGGAGGTCGCGGCGACCAAACAGGCCGAGTGCGATTCCGAAGCGGGCGTGCTTGCCACGGCGCGTGGGCGTTTGCTCGCGGATTTGCACGACCCGCAGAGTCTGCGGCGGGCGTGGGTGTTGCGCGAAGTCTTGGGGGCGCCGGTGGCCCTGCGTTAGGGTGAGGCGGTCGGGCGGCGGCAGCCCGGTAAGAAGCCGGGGCGATCAGGGCAGCTCGATCGCGAGAGCGCCGCGGATGTTGTTCGGCGGTGCGCTGGGCGTGAACTGCTGGCCGCCGAAACTGATCCGGATGTTTTCCTGGGCGGAGGCGAAAATGTAAACCGGACCGGACTTGGGGAAACTCACGCGGGCGTCTTTGGCTAACGGGGTCGGCGGCAGGAGCACATCGCCGTAGGTACCCTCGGGGGTTTTCGCCCAGACTTGGACCCGCACCACGTCGAGGGCGGTGATGGTCGCGCGGTTGCTGACGGCGGGCTGGGTGGCGACGGGCGGCAGGGCCTGCGCCGCGGTTTGGGCCGGTTTGGACCCGCGGTTGTTGATGAACGAGACGACGAGCCAGAGGGCGAGCAGACCCACGACGGCGGCGGCGGCCCATTTGGCGTAGCGGAAAATCACGGCTGGATCGGGCCCGGAAGGCAGAGCGCTGCTGCCCCGCGGGTAGCGCGGCTGGGCGCGGGCGGGCTCGGCGGCCGCGGCGCCCTCCTCGGGCGGCGCGGCGCGATCGCTCGGTTCGCCGGCGCTGGCGACGGAGATGTCCATCCGGCCGTAGACCTCGCGGCTGGGCTGGCGGGCGCGCATCTCGCCACGGCCGAGCGCGGCATAGTCGTGGAGGATCCGGTCGGCCGGGATCTTCAGGAACCCGGCGTAGTTGCGCAGGAAGCCGCGCGTATAAATTTCCGAGATACCGATATCGAAGTGGTTGCCCTCGAATTTCTGCAGGTAGTCGCCGCGGATTTTCGTGGCCTCGGCGGCCTCACGGATGGAGATGCCCTTTTTTTTGCGCGCCTCCTCGAGGCGTTCACCGATAGTCTGCATGGGGATGGGTTAGGGTGTTGGAGGGGAAAGGGGAAGAAGGAACTGGCCCGGGTGGTTTCACAACGAGTCGAGGTCGACCAGGATTTCGCGCGGGCTGGAGCCGTTTTCGGGGCCGACCACGCCGCGTTCTTCCATGAGGTCCATGATGCGGGCGGCGCGGTTGTAACCGATGCGCAGGCGGCGCTGGATCATAGACGTCGAGGCGCGTTTGGTGGATTTCAGCACGTCAATGGCCTGCGCGTAGAGCTCGCCGTCGTCGCCCATCTCCTCGTCGTCGCCCTCGTCGTCGCCTTCGTCCTCGTCGTCTTCCCGCGCGGCACGGTCGATCTGCTGCTGGACGGATTGGGCGTATTGCGGGGGCCCGTTCTTCTTGAGGAACTCGACCAACTCGATGATTTCTTCGTCGGAGACGAAGGCGCCCTGGGCGCGCACGAGACGCGAGGTGCCGGGGGGCGAGAAGAGCATGTCCCCGCGCCCGATGAGGGTGTCGGCGCCCTTGGTGTCGAGAATGGTGCGCGAGTCGACCTGGGAGGCGACCTGGAACGCGATGCGCGAGGGGAGGTTGGCCTTGATGACGCCGGTGATGACGTTCACTGAGGGGCGTTGGGTGGCGATGATGAGGTGGATGCCGGCGGCGCGGGCGAGTTGGGCGAGGCGGGCGATGCTGGTCTCGATCTCGGCGGGGGCGACCATCATGAGGTCGGCGAGTTCGTCGATGATGGCGACGATGTAGGGCAGGCGCTCGGGAATCTCGAGGCCGTCATCGACGGCGAGGGGATCGAGGCCGTCGAGCGCGCCCTGCGGGTCGGTGGGGAGCGGCGGGGCGTTTTTCTTGCGGGTGTTAAAGCCGACGATGTTGCGGACGTTGACCTTCGCGAAGATCTGGTAGCGCTGCTCCATCTCGCCGAGGAGCCATTTGAGCGCGCCCGGCACTTTTTTCGGTTCGGTGACGACTGGGATGAGCATGTGCGGCAGGGCATTGAAGATTTTCAATTCCACGACCTTCGGGTCCACCATAATGAGGCGCAGATCTTTCGGGCTCTTCGAGTAGAGGATCGAGGCGACGATGGAGTTGATGCAAACGGATTTGCCCGAGCCGGTGGCACCGGCGATGAGCAGGTGGGGCATCTTCGAGAGGTCGGAGACGAGGGGTTTGCCGGAGACGTCTTTGCCGAGGGCGATGGGGATTTCGGCCTTGGCGCCGGCCCAGTCTTCGCTCTCGAGGAGTTCGCGCATGCCGACGGGGGTGGGGTGCTGGTTGGGCACTTCGACGCCGACGGCAGCCTTGCCGGGAATGGGGGCGAGGATGCGGACGGACTGGGCGCGCATGCCGAGGGCGATGTTTTTGTCGAGGCCCGCGATTTTTTCGACGCGGACGCCAGCGGCGGGAACGACTTCGTAGCGCGTGATGACGGGGCCGACGTGGATCTCGCCCAAGGTCACCTCGACGCCGAATTCGCTGAGGATGCGCAGGAGGTTTTCGGCATTGGTGCGGTGCTCCTGCTCGCTGTTGCCGATACCGGGCTTGGCTTGCTCTTTGAGCAGCGTGAGCGGCGGGAAAAGATAGTTGGCGTCGTCGCTCTGCGGGAGGCTGACGCGCGCAGCCTTCTTCGGTTCTTCGGGTTTGACGATGGTGAGTTCGACTTTGCCGGTGGCCACGGCGAGGGCTTTTTGGCTGGTGGCCGGTTCGCTGACCGACGGGGTGGGGGCCGGCGGCGCCGGAGGTTTGTCGGCGCCCGATTTGGGCGCGGGCCGGGCCGGGGCGGGCGGCGGGGGGGCGAGGTCGGCCTTGGCCGGGGCGGGTTCGTCGACGGGGGCGGCGCCGGAACGGGGCGAAGCGGGCTTGGCGAGGGGGTCCTCGGTCGATTTCGGGACGAAGGTCTTCTTGCCGGAGGGCCCCACGTTCGTCGGGGGCGGGGTGACCCCGGCGGCAGCGACGGCCGCCACCGTCTTTGACTTGGCTTGCGCGTCTTTCTCGTTCGCGCGTTGGGCGGCGACGGCGATTTTCCGTTGGGCGCGGTCGGCCTTCCAGTGGCTGAGCTTCGCGATGATTTTTTCAAACTCGCTCGTGATATCCCGCATGAAAATGAACAGCGGTGCGCCGCAGGAGATCGTGCCGAGGAGGAGGCCCGAGCCGAAGGGCCCGAGGGCGTCCTTCAGCAGGCTCGTGTAGATCAGGGAGCCGATCAGCCCGCCGGCCCCGGCGGGGAAGTAGTCGCTCTTGCCTTCCATGACCATGGTCGCGAGCGAGGCGGACGAGGTGAGGGAGACGATCATCGCGATGATCCGGGCACCGGTCAGGTGTTTGGAGCTGCGCACGGAGACGATCAGCAGCCAGAAGAGGAAGAACGGCAGCAACCAGGCGCTCCAGCCCACGCCGAGCAACAGGGCGTGAACGGTCTCGGCCCCGATGGAGCCGACGGGGTTCTTGTCAACCGGGTTGCTCGTGATGAACCTGCTCTGGGACGGATGGTAGGCGACGAGGGCGACCGTGATCAGGGTTCCCAGAATAAAACAGACGAGCGCTGCGGGCCAGTTGGGGCGGTAGCGCGGCGCTTGAAAGGAGGGTCCGTCGTTTGAGTTTGAAGTCTCGGGCTTGGGCATTTGTGTGAGCCGGCAGTGGGTTGCGAGAGCAGGGTAACAAGAGGGCCGGTCAAATGTAAACCCCCCGCAGATTTTTTCACAAAAAACTCGTCAAAACACTTATGCGTGACCTCGTCCGTTTTGCTCCCCTTTATCAGGAACGTGTCTGGGGCGGTCGCGGCCTCGAATCCGCCTTTGGCCGCACCTTGCCGGCCGCGGCGCCCATCGGCGAAAGCTGGGAAATTGTCGACCGGCCCGAAGCCCAATCGATCGTCGTGGGGGGCGTGTTCCACGGTCAGTCCTTGAGCCGCGTGCTCGCCTGCCAGAGCGCGGACGTGATGGGGCCGAAATGGACGCAGGGGAAGCCGTTCCCCCTTCTGGTCAAATGGCTCGATTGTCGCGAGCGGTTGAGCCTGCAGGTCCATCCGCCCGCCGCCGTGGCGGGGGAATTGCAGGGCGAGCCGAAGACGGAGAACTGGTACATTGCGCAAACGGCGCCGGATTCGCACCTCATCGTCGGTCTGAAGCGCGGCATGACGCGCGGGCAATTCGAACGCGCCCTCGCCGACCACTCGGTCGAGCAGTGTGTCCACCGTTTCCCGGTGGCGGCGGGCGATTCCATCTTAGTGCACAGTGGGCAGGTCCACGCGATCGACGGCGGGAATCTGATTTTGGAAATCCAGCAGAATTCCGACACGACCTACCGAGTTTACGACTGGGGCCGCGTCGGTCTTGACGGGGTGCCGCGGCCGCTGCACGTCGCGCAATCGCTGCGGTCGATCGATTGGAACGATTTTGAGCCGGTCCCGGTGCGCGCGGCGCCGACGTCGGGGACGATCGCGGACTGTGCCGAATTCAGCATTCGCCGGGTGGTGCTGGGGGCGGGGGAACGGGTGCATTTGCGCGCGGGCGAGCAGCCGCGGTTGCTGAGTGTGGTGAGCGGCACGGTGCGCGTCGGCCCGGAAAACGGCCCGGCCAGCCGGGCGCCGTTTGGCCAGAAGCTTGGCCGCGGTGAAAATGTGCTGCTGCCGTATGCGGGGGCGTTCACGTTCAGTGCGGAGACGACGACGATTTTGCTCCTCACCGAAAATTTTGCCGGATGAGGCGGGGTGGGCAACGGCCGGGCGGTGGTGGTGGCGGGCATGACCGCGGCGGTTGCCTGCTGCGGCTGATGGTCGTGCTGGTGATGCTCGGGGCGGCGGCGGCGCTGGCGTGGATGCTGTTTCTGCCGGTCGGAGTGGCGGAGCAGATTCGCGCGCGCACGGGCTTTGCGGTGAGCGTGGCGAGCCTCTCGTGCAACGTATTTACCGGGAAGCTCGCCGTGCGCGGCCTGGTGCTCCGCAACCCGGCGTCGTTTCCCGTGAGCGATTTCGTGGAGCTGCGGGAGTTCTCGGGCGAGGCCGACGTGTGGTCCCTGTTTTCCCACCGGTTCGTGGTCGAAAATCTCACGGTGGATGTCCGGCGGGTGACCTGGGTCCGCCGGGCCGACGGCCGGTCGAATGCCGAGGTGTTTCGGCAAAATCTCTCCGACCCGCCGGGGGCGGCGGCGATCCCGCCGGTGCCCGCCGCTTCCGCGCCGCCGGCGCGCACGTTTCTCATCCGCCGCCTGGCGCTGCGCTTCGACCAGTGGGTGGTCGCCGACTACACGGGGACGAAGCCGGTGGTGGAGACGTTCCCCCTGGGGCTCGACCAGCATTACGAAAACATCACGGACGCCCAGCAGCTGCTGGTGCCGGAGGTGTTGCGCCGGCTCGCCGCAGCGAATCTCGCGCCCGCCTTGGGCCGAGGGCTGCCGGGGGATTTCGGCCGGGCGCTCGGGGCGGCCCTCCTCGGGGCGTCGGCGCGCGGCACGGAATTACTCAAGGAAGCCGGGGAGACGGCGACCGAGCTTTTCCAGGGGCTGCGGGAGAAACTTGAAGAAAGCCGAAAGCCGTAGTTGAGTGCGCTTTCTTTTGCACCATGCCTGAGCCCGAAACCACCGAACCATTGAACACCACTGCCAGCGCCGAAGCGGCGAACCATCCTGCCGTGCCCGCATCCGAGGCGGCGGCGTCCGCCGAATCGGCTGCACACCTGGCCGCCGCCAAGCAGGAGGCCGCGGCCAACCTCGACCGTTATGTGCGGTCGGTGGCTGACCTGGAGAATTTCCGGCGCCGCACGGTGCGCGAGAAAGAGGAACTGCGGCTTTTTGCCACGTCGCGGGTGCTGGAAGACCTGTTGCCGGTGCTGGATAATCTCGGGCTGGCCGTGACGGCCGCGAAGCAGCCGGGCGCCGATGCGAAGTCGCTCGCGGGCGGTGTCGACATGGTGTTGTCGCAGCTGAAGTCGGCGCTCACCTCGCACGGGATCAAGGAAATCAGTCCGGCTGGACTGCCGTTCGACGCCAATCTCCACGAGTCGATTTCCGCGCAGCCGAGTGCCGAAGTGCCCGAGGGCAACGTGCTCACGGTCGTGCGCACGGGCTTCACCCTCAACGGCCGTTTGCTGCGGCCCGCGTCGGTCATCGTGTCGGCCGGTCCCGCGAAAAACTCTTAAATCGGGACTGACTCATCATGGCGAAAGAAGATTACTACGAGCTGCTCGGCGTTGGAAAAAGTGCGACGGCGGACGAAATGAAAAAGGCCTACCGCAAGAAGGCCGTGCAATTTCACCCGGACAAGAATCCCGGCAACAAGGAGGCGGAGGAAATGTTCAAGAAGGTTTCCCATGCCTACGAGGTGCTGAGCGACACAGACAAGCGGGCGGCCTACGACCGGTATGGTTCGGCGGCGTTCGACGGCAGTGCCGGCGCGCCTCGGGGACCCGGCGGCGGGGGCGGTGGGTTTCACGACCCGTTCGACATTTTCCGCGAGGTCTTCGGCCAGCAGGGCGGGGGCGGCGGCGGGGGCGGCGGGATTTTCGAAGAGATGTTCGGCGGCGGCGGCGGCGGGCGCGATGGCGGCCGCGACGGCGCGGACCTGCGTTACGATCTGGAGATCACGCTCGAAGAGGCGGCGCGCGGCATCGAAAAGGAAATTTCCTTCCGGAAGAACATGGCGTGCGAGCGGTGCGACGGCGCCGGCGCGGAGCCCGGCTCGCGGCGGGTGACGTGCCCGACCTGCCGCGGCGCGGGACAGATCCGCCGCTCGGGCGGGATCATCACGTTCACGCAGACGTGTCCGACCTGTGCGGGCGCGGGGACCAAGGTCGAGAAACCGTGCACGGCGTGCCGGGGCGACGGGCGCGTCGCGAAGAGCACGAAACTCAACGTGCGCATTCCGGCGGGCGTCGATACCGGCTCGCGGCTGCGCTCGACGGGCAACGGCGAGGCGGGGATGGCCGGCGGCAGCGCGGGCGATCTCTACATCGTGCTGTCCGTGAAAGAGCACGAGCTCTTCGAGCGCCAGGGCGAGGACCTGTTCTGCGAGATTCCGATCAAGTTTACCCTCGCGACGCTGGGTGGGCCGATCGAGGTGCCGACGTTGTTCGGCAAGGGCTCGCTCAAGATTCCGGCGGGCACTCAGAGCGGCACGACGTTCCGGTTGCGCGAAAAGGGCATGCCGAGTCTGCGCGGCGGAAAGCAGGGTGACCAACTCGTGCGCGTGCAGGTTGAGGTGCCGCAGACGCTCACGGCCGAACAGCGGAAAATCCTCGAGGAATTCGCGCGCGTGAGCGGCGATGCGGCCGAACCGACCTCGAAGAGCTTTTTCGAGAAGGCGAAGAAGTTTTTCTGAGCGGAGGGGACGGGGGCGGAAGTCTACCGCCCGAGTCTCACATCCAGCCACACGGCCAGCGTGAGGACCAGGCCGCGCGCGATGAATTTGGCCTCGGGTGAGACGGCGAGGAGGGTCATGCCGTTGAGCAGGGCGGTCATGATGAGGGCGCCGAAGATCACGCCCCAGACCGTGCCGCGACCGCCTTTCAGGGCGGTGCCGCCGATGACGCACGCCGCGATGGCGTCGAGTTCCATGAGGTCGCCGACGGTGGTGGTCGACGAGCCGGAGTAGGCGGTGGTCATGAAGCCGGTGAGGGCGACGCTCACGCCCATGAGCACATAGGCGCCGATGAGCACGCGGGGGACGGCAATCCCCGAGAGGACGGCGGCCTCCTCGTTGCCGCCGATGGCATAGAGGTAGCGGCCGAAGGGCGTGTGTTGGGTTAAAAAATACACGGTGCCGGCGGTGGCGGAGAGGACAAGGAGCGAGAGCGGTACGCCACGGAAATGATTGAAGACGACGACGAGGCCGACGACGGCGGCGGTGGTGCCGAGCCATTGCGCGATGACGCGGGCGGCCGGAGGCACGGGCCGTTCGTGCGCGATCCGGGCCGAGCGGGAAAAATACGCGAGGGCGGCCAAGGTGGCGGCGACGGCGGCGGCGAGGGCGAGGCCGACGTGCGACGGGAGGTAATACGTCGTGAGCAGCGAGTAGAGATTATCCTGGTCGCCGCGGGAGACGGGGATGGTCGAGTTCTGGATGACGAGCCAGAAGAGTCCTTTGAAGATGAGCAGGCCGCCGAGCGTAATGATGAACGACGGGATGCGCTGCTGGACGATGAGCGTGCCCATGAACAACCAGAGCACGAGGGCGGCGCCGAAGGCGGCGAGCATCGCGAGCGGGGCGGGCCAGCCCTGTTGGAAGACGAGCACGGCGGCGATGCCGCCGACGAGCCCGACGCCGCTGCCGACGGACAAGTCGATTTGACCGGTCAGAAGGATCATGAACATCCCCAGCGCGAGCGTACCAACGATGGAGAACTCGACGATGAGTTGGGTGAGGTTGCGCGGGCCGAGGAAGGCGGGCTCCTTTACCGCGAAGAACACGGCAATGGCGAGGAGGGCGAGGGGGAGGGCGACGAGTTGGGGCGCCGGGCGGGAGGTCATGGGGCGGGGAAGGAAGGACCAAGGGCCAAGGCCCAAGGACCAAGGGGTAGCGGATGGGCTGTCATGGGGTCGCTCGTTTTTTGCGGAGGTTTTGATCGGTCGTGCGGATGGCGGCGCAAAAGATGAGGTGCCGTTCTTTGGCTTCGCGCCAGAGCGTGCGGGCGGGAGATTTCTGAGCGGGTGCCGCCTTCGCGATCATCCGGAGCCAGTATTTGGTTTCCTTGGCCTCCTTGCGGCAGATCGCGATTTTGGGGCGGAAGTCGCGTTTGGATTCCGCTTCATCGGCTTCGCCGTCGTTCGCCCCGATGCTCGTGGCGGCCCGGACACGTTGGTTGTTGATCGGCGCATTCACGGCGTTGGCGGGCAGCGAAAGACAGAACTCGATCACGACCTCGCCGAAAATCGCGGTTCGTTCCTCCCGGTCGTAGTGGACGTTTTTCATGGGGCATGGGTCCTTGGGCCTTGGTCATTCGGCGCGCCCGCGGCGCGGCGGCCCAGCGCGGCGGCGAGGAGTTTTTCCTGAGCGAAATCGGCGCGGGCGAACTCGCCGCCGATCCGGCCCCCGGCCAGCATGAGAATGCGGTCGCTCATGCCCATCAGCTCGGGGAGTTCGCTTGAGACGAGGATCACGGCCTTGCCCTCGGCGGTGAGGCGGTTGATCAGTTCGTAGACTTCGAGTTTTGCGCCGACATCGATGCCGCGGGTGGGCTCGTCCAGCAGGACGACGGTGGGTCCGGTCATGAGCGCTTTGCCGAGGACCACTTTTTGCTGGTTACCGCCGGACAGGCCGCCCACGCGGGCGTACTGGTCGGGCGCTTTGATGCGCAGGGAGGTGAAGAAGTGCCGGTTGCCGAGGTGTTCGGCGGACGCGTCGACGCGCGCGCCGGCGCGGGTGAAGCGGGCGAGGCTGGAGAGCGAGAGATTGAAGCCGATCGACTGGGCGAGGATCAGGCCGTAGCGTTTGCGATCTTCGCTGACGAGCACGAGGCCACGGGCGATGGCGTCGCGGGGCGTGGGCGAGGCGAAGGGTTGGCCGCGCAGCGTCACGGCGCCGGACACGCGGTGGCCCCAGGCGCCGAAGAGGTGCAGGAGGAGTTCGGTGCGACCGGCGCCCATCAGGCCGCCGAAGCCGAGGACTTCGCCGGCGTGGAGATCGAAGGAGATGTCGCGCAGAAACGGCGGGGTGTGTTGCGTGGCGGCGACGGACAGGGCTCGCACGGAGAGCGGAATCTCGAGGCGCGGGGCGGCGGTGCGGCGAGGAAAGAGATCGGAGAGCGCGCGGCCGACCATGTGGTTGATGACGGCCGGGATCGTGGTGGCGTGCCTCACGAGGGTGGCGATACTGGCGCCGTCGCGCAGGACGGTGATGCGGTCGGCGAGAGCGAAGACCTCGTCGAGTTTATGCGAAATGTAGACGCAGGCCGTGCCCTGCGTGCGCAGGCGGCGCAGGTGCTCGAGGAGGACGGCGACTTCCTGCCCGGTGAGCGCGGCCGTGGGTTCGTCGAGGACGAGGACGCGGGATTTTTTATCGATCGCGCGGATGATTTCGACGAGTTGCTTTTGGCCGATACCGAGCTCGCGCACGGGGGTTTCGGGGGCAAGCGCGAGGCCGAAGTCGGCGAGGAGCACGGCGGCAAGGCGGTGCATTTCGAGCCAGTCGACGCGGAGGCCGCCCGGGCCGCAGCGCGGGGCGCGGCCGAGGAAAATATTTTCGGCGACGCTGAGTTCCTCGATGAGCGCAAATTCCTGGGTGATGACGGCGATGCCCGCGCCCTCGGCGTCGCGGATGGAGCGGAAGGCGACGGCGCGGTCGTCGACGCGGAGTTCTCCCGTGTAGGAGCCGTGCGGGTGGATGCCGGCGAGGAGTTTGATGAGGGTCGACTTGCCCGCGCCGTTTTCGCCGCAGAGGGCGTGGATCTCGCCGGGGCGCAGGTCGAAGGCGACGCCCCGCAGGGCGGTCACGCCGGGGAATTGTTTGGTCAGGCCCCGGGCTTCCAGGAGGGGCTTGTCTCCGGAACCCTGACCAAGGTCCAAGGCCCCGTTTTTCGGATGGGGCGCCGGACTCGGATACTCAGGCATGGGTCATCGGCTCCTGGGCAGGGGGCATTCAGCGGAGCGACGCGGCGCTGTGGAAGCCGTCGGCGAGGACGGTGGTGGCGAGGTTGGCTTGATCGACGCTGATGATTTTTTCGAAAACGGACGGGACCTGCTTGGCGCCGTTGTCGAGGGTGCCGGTGGCGGCGGGCTTTTTGCCTTTGGCGACGTCGACGGCGACTTGGGCGGCGAGGGTCGCGAGGTTTTTGAGCGGCTTGTAAACGGTCATGGCCTGGGTGCCGCGCAGGATTCGTTGGCAAGCGGCGAGGTCGGCGTCCTGGCCGGTGACGAGGACTTGGCCGGCGAGGCCGTCCTCGGTGAGGGCCTGGATGGCGCCTCCGGCGATGCCGTCGTTGGAGGCGACCACGGCGTCGATGGCGCGGCCGGCTTTGGTGAGCGCGGCGTTCATGATTTTCTTACCGTTCTCGGGTTTCCAATCGAGGGCCCAGTCCTCGTGGACCACCTCCACTCGGCCGGCGGCGATGAGCGGGAGGAGGATGTTGTCCTGGCCCTGCTTGAACAGCTTCGCGTTGTTGTCGGTGGGGGCGCCGTAGAGGCGGACGATGCGGGCCTTGCGGTCCGTGGGGAGGCGGGCGGCGGCGTAGGCGGCCTGAGCCTCGCCGACCTTCACGTTGTCGAAGCTGAGGTAGTAGTCGATTGAGGCGTTGAGGATGAGGCGGTCGTAGGCGATGACAGGGATTTTGGCCTCGTTGGCGGATTTGATGGCGCGGGTCATCGCGGAGCCGTTGTGGGGGACGATGACGAGGACATCGACGCCGCGGCTGATGAGGGACTCGACGTTGCGGACCTGGGTGGTGTCGTCGCTGTTGGCGGATTGGACGAGGACGGTGCCGCCGAGTTTTTCGACGGCGGCAGTGAAGGTGTCGCGGTCGCGCTGCCAGCGCTCCTCCTTGAGCGTGTCGAGGGAGAGACCGATGACTGGTTTTTCCTTCGAGGCGAAGGTGGTCGTGGCGAGTGCGAGGAGCAGGGCGAGGGCGGAGGCGGAGCGGAGTTTCATGGCGACGGAACGAGGAGGGGAAAATGGGGAGAGGGAAGCACGAGGAACGAGCACGAGTCTGAAGCGGAAACGGAAAGGCGGTTTACAACGGGAGGGGAATGGTGAGGCTTGCGAGGACGTGAAACTGGACAACCCAAAACTCTTGGCGCCGGAAGGCGCGGTGGCGAGGCGCGAGGCGCTGCGGGCGGCGGGCAAGCGCGTGGTGCTGACGAATGGCGTCTTTGATCTCCTGCACACGGGGCATCTGTTTTATTTGCAGCAGGCGCGGGCGCTGGGGGACGCGTTGTTCATTGCGCTCAACGCCGATGCGAGCGTGCGGGCACTCAAAGGACCGACGCGACCGATCCAGAGCGAAGAGCAGCGGGCGTATGCGCTGGGGGCGCTGGCGTGCGTGGACGGGGTTTTTATATTTGGGACGCCGCGGCTGGACGCTGAGATCCGGGCGCTGCGGCCGGATGTCTATACGAAGGCGGGGGACTACACGTGGGAGAAACTCGATCCGGGCGAACGCACGGCATTGCAAGACGTGGGGGCGGAGATTCGTTTCATGCCGTTTCTCGCGGGGTTCAGCACCACGAATCTCATCGCCAAAATCAAAGCGGCCGGGGAAATCTGAGCGGTCATGCGTGTCGTCATTCTCGGTTCCGGCCGCGGCTCCAATGCCGAGGCGATTCTCTCCGCTCAACAGGCGGGTAAACTCGGGCGCGCGCGCGTCGTGCAAATCTTGGCGGATAGGCCGGACGCGGGGATTCTTGCGCTCGGGGCGCGGTTTGGGGTGCCGGCAGCGTACGTCGATCCGGCGCCGTTTAAGACGAAGCTGGAAGGAGAGGGGGAGGCGCGGTTCATCGCGGCGGTGAATTCGGCGGCGCCCGACTTGGTCGTGCTCGCGGGATTCATGCGGGTGTTGAAGTCGGGTTTTTTGAATGCGTTTGCGGGGAAGATGATCAATCTGCACCCGAGTTTGCTGCCGAGTTTTCCGGGGCTCGATGGGCTCGGGCAGGCGTTCCGGCGCGGCGTGAAAATTACGGGCTGCACGGTGCACGGCGTGACGGCGGAGGTGGATGGCGGTCCGATCCTCGATCAGGCGGCGGTGCGCATCGAGGCGGGCGATACGCTGGAGACGCTCGCGGCGAAAGTGCATGCGGCAGAGCATGCGCTCCTGCCGGCGGTGATCGCGCGGTTGAGCGAGGGTTAGGGCGGACGTCCGTCCGGCGGCTCGCGCGCTGAGGGTTTGTGGCCCGGGCTTTCTCGCCCGGGTTTTTCGAAGCCACGGACTCGAAAGCCCAGGCCACGCCGGATGCCGCGGGCTTCGTCGGTGGGGCGAGGAGGCGTTTGATCGGTTCGACGAATTGGGGTGAGGGGAGAGCGCCGGGGAGGCGGATCCATGGCGCGTGCAGGCGTTCGGCGGGGACGCTTGCGCCGGCTTCCGTGGTGTCCTTGAGCCCGCCGGGAGCGATGAAGGGCACGCCGTCGGCCAGGCCGGGGGTCGGGTCGACGGCCAGTTTCCACTCGAGGCGGAAGTAACCCTTGGCGTGCGCCTCGGTGGGGTGTGAAGTGTCCGGGTCGATCCGGGTGCAGTCGTTGATCGGTTGCTGAACCTTCGCGTCCCAGGTGTCGCCGCCGCGGAGTTCATTTGCGTCGAACCCGACATCGCGGCCCGCGCGGCGGTGGCATCGTCGCGGGCGTAGCGGCGGAGGATCGCCCGGGTGGGGGGCGGGCCTGGCGACGTCGGACGCTCAACGCTCAATCGCGAGCTCTCCGCGCTCACGTTTCCGGCGGAGCGGTCGGGTCGGTCTGAGGACGCGACACTGAGAAAGCGTTTACGCGGGCGGAAGGAACGATTGGGCGTGAGTCGGCGGGGTGGCGGGCGCGGCGCGGGGCGGCGGGCGGGGCGGGCGGAGTTTGTCACGTATGACGTGACGAGTTGCCGGGGGGCGGAGGGCGGAAAGCGGCGGAGTGTGCGGTGGACGAGGCGCGGCCGAGCGATCTCGAGCGGGTGCAATCGAGCCCTTTGGGTGGGCTCTTCGCCGCGCCGCGAATCCCGGGGCGGCGCTCGCACCGCTGCTGTTCTTCGGTCCGGACATGGTGCTCGGGGTCGGGGCGATGGGCGGCGTCTCCCGGTTGGCACGGTTGTTCGGGGCGCGCGGGGATTGGCCGCAGGCGGGCGTCGGCTGGACGTATCCGGCGACGGACGTGCAGGGAGTGCTGCGGTGGGCGGCGAGGTGGCGGTGGGCCCTCGCGATCTGGGACGGGCGCCGAGCGGATGGGGTTCGATGGCGAGGAAATCGCATTGCGATCGGTGCCCAACCCCGGGACGGTGGGTTGCATGGCTCTGTTTGAAATCAAAACCGAAATTTCTCCGTCCGACGCTGAGGTGGCGGACCACACGCTGCTTGAACATGGGCTCGAGAACTGGAGTGTGCTTGAGGATGTGATGGTGAAGAAGGCGTGGCTCGTCGGCGTGTTTACCGAGGAGGCGGTGGCGACGGCCGAGTGGGCGGCGGTGGGGACGCTGCTCGTGGAGGCGGGAGTGGCGTTGCAGCACGAGGCCGTGCGGCGGTCCATGGGGGATGCGGACTGGCGCGACAGTTACAAAGCGCATTTTCACGCGTGGCAGTTCGGCCGACTGCACTGGGTGCCGGTGTGGGAGCGCGAGACCTTTGGCTTGCCCGCGGGTGACACGGTGCTGTGGCTCGATCCCGGAATGGCTTTTGGCACCGGTAACCACGAGACGACGCGGTTGTGTGTGGAGCGGCTGGTGACGCTCGCTGCGGACAGCGCGCGGCGCGGCGTGGCGATCGCGCCCCAGCGCGTGATCGACGCGGGGTGCGGATCGGGGATTCTGGCGCTGTCGGCGGCGCTGCTGGGCTACCGCGACGTCACGGGATTCGACAACGATCCCGAGGCGGTGCGGGTGAGCGAGGAAAACGCGGCGCTCAACGGCCTCGCGGGGCAGGTGAAATTCCGCCTGGGCGATCTGGTGACGGGTTTCGCCGACGGTCCGGGGGACGTGGTGTTCGCGAACATCCTCGCGAACGTGCTGATCCAGTATGCGCGGGAATTGACGGCGGCGGTGGCCCCGGGCGGGACGCTGATCCTGAGCGGCATTCTCGCCGTCGAGGTGGCGCAGGTGAAGGCGGCGTTCGCGGCCGTCGCGCCCGAGTGGCGGCAGGAGTCGCGCACGATGGGCGAGTGGAGCGATGTGTTGCTGATGCGGCCGTGATCGCCGGGTTTAAGTTTTTTCTGGCGACCGCGGTGGCCGTCACGGTGACCCGAGCGCAGGAGGCATGGCTCCAGCCGGAGCGGTTTGCGGCGACGCCGGGGGCGACTCTGTTCGTCAATCTGACGGGCGGGGACGGATCGGCTGGGGTGGAGACGGCGATCAAGCCGGAGCGCGTGGCGCGCGCGGTGGCGCGGTTGGGCGGTGCCGGGCTTTCGTGGGGAGCGGCGCCCGTGAACGAGGGCACGTTGCGGTATCCGGTGACGGTGCCGCGGCCCGGAGTGGGGGTGTTGGGCGTCGAATTGACGCGGCGCGTGCGGGAGCGGGAGCCGGCGGAAATCGAAGCGTATTTGCGGGCGATTCACGCGGGCGACGAGGGGCGCGAGAGTTGGGCGGCAGAGCCGGAGCCGCGGCGCTGGCGGGAGACTGGCGGGACGCATGCGAAGACGTTTGTGCGGGTGGGGGAGCCGGCGGGGGACGAGCGGTCCTGGGCGGAGCCGCTCGGGCTCGCGCTGGAGATTGTGCCGGAGCGCGACCCGACGATGTTGCGCGTGGGCGACGTGCTGCCGGTGCGGGTGCTGCGCGGGGGAAGACCGTCGGCGGGTTTCGTGCTCGCGTATGTATCGGCGGGCGAAACGCGCGAGCATGTGGTCGTCACCGATGGGGAGGGGCGCGCGAGTGCGCCGGTTGACGCGGCTGGGGTCTGGCGGGTGCACGGCACCGATTTGCGCCGCGTGAAGTCCGCGGATCGGGAGTGGGAGATTGAGGTCACGACGATGGTCGTCGAAGTGCGATGATCGGCCGCGTTGCCGATTTTTTCGCCGGCGGGCCCCGGCCGGATGCCTGTTTTTTGGGGTGGTGAATAATGCCTTGCCTGCGCTGCGCAGGGAGGGCTCTGCTCAGGGCTGCCAACGAATGAAAACTTCCGTGTCCACGTCCGACGATGTCGCCCTGCTGCTGGCGGTGGAGGGGCGGACCGGGACGGCGTTGGCCGCGCGCGACGACCGGAGGGCGCGCCCGATCGTCCCACGGGGGCGGCGAATCGTGCGTGCGCGCGCGGCGGCGGGGGGCGATCGACCGGCTGCGGGCAACTTCGCGGCAGCTGCCGCGCATCACGCAGGCGCAGGGGCGGGGGCCGGAGGCCGAGTTTGCCGCGCCGGTCGCGCTCGACTGGCGGGCCGCCGGGGCGCGCCGTGCGACGGGCTCGGGGAGATGGCGCCCGGCGGACGTTTTGCGGACCCCCCGCGTGACGTGAGCGCGGACGAAGGCGGCGTGACTTCCGGCGATGGGAACATGGGTGGGCGCCTGATGTTGCCGAGGGACTGTCACCACGCGGAGAGCGGCCCGGAACAGGCCAACGTGACGAGGCCGAATGTTTGCCCGGCGCTGCGGTGTTTGCGGGCCCCGGCGTGGCGGCAATGGCAGGTCAGCCTGCCCCCGCGATGAGGGCTGTCCGCATCGCCCTCGCCTGCGTGGTCGCGTGGTGCGCGGCGGGCGGGGCGCGGGCGCACGACCCAGGCATCAGCACGGCGCAAGGACAGCTGCGGGCGGCGGTGCTCGAAATTGCCGTGGGGTTCGCCCCGGCGGACGCGGAGCAGCTGCTCCCGCCAGAGGCGCGCGTGTCCGGAAAATGGACACCGGCCGAGTTTGTCGCGGCGCAGCCGTTGCTCGCGGAGCTGGCCCCGCAGATCTTTGAGGTCCGCGCTGGCGGAGTGGAACTCGCCCCGCGTGAGACGCGGGTCGAACTCGCGGCGGGGGATGCCCTGAATTTTTTTCTGGTCTTTCCGCGGCCGCGGCCGGGGGTGGTCACGCTGCGCGCGCCCAAGCTGGGCGCGTTGCCGCCGGGGCACCGCCAGTTTGTGATCGTGGTCGACGAGGGGGGTGGCACCGTGGCGAAAAAACTGTTGAGTGCGAAGGATGACGCCATCGAGGTGGCGGTCGCGGCGCCGGGCGGTGGAGGTGCGACAGGCGGCGGGGTGGCGGGCGCGGGCCCGGCGTCCGAGTCTGGGGAGGCGCCGACGTTTTGGGGGTTTCTCCGGCTCGGGGTGGAGCACATCTGGACGGGCTACGATCATCTGTTGTTTTTGTTTGCGCTGCTCGTGGTGTGCCGGAGTTTTCGCTCGATCGTCGCGATCATCACCTGCTTCACGCTGGCGCATTCGCTGACGCTGGCGTTGGCGACGCTGAACGTGGTCAACCTCCCGGGGCGGTTCGTCGAGCCGGCGATCGCGGCGTCGATTGTGTTTGTGGGGCTGGAGAATTTGGTGCGGCGCGGTGAAGCGCCCAAGGGGCGCTGGGCGCTGACGTTCGCCTTCGGACTCATCCACGGTTTTGGGTTTGCGAGCGTGCTGCGGGAGTTGGGCGTGGGGCAGGGCGGCCAAAGTTTGGCGATGCCGCTGTTCACGTTCAACCTCGGCGTCGAAATCGGCCAGGTGGCGGTGGCAGCGGTCGTACTGCCGGTCGTGTGGAGATTACGGAAGAACGAGATATTTCTCCGGCGGGGTGTGCCGGCGCTCTCGGCGGTGGTCGCGGCGGCGGGGCTGTATTGGTTGCTGGAGCGGACGGTCTTCAACTGAGCGACGGGCGGGGCGCAGGGCGCGGCCCACGCGAAAGACCCCCGGGCGGCTGTACCAAGTTGTTTTTGTGTGCAGGTCGGCGTCGGCGCGGTCGGGGCGGGCGAATCGAGGGGCGATGAGAACTTCATGGCTCGTCGTTTTGACCGCGTTGTCGGCCGGCGCGGCGCAGGCGGTGCCGGTATCCGGCTTGGCCGAGATGACGGTGCTCTCGGCGTGAGGCGGAGCAACGCGGGAAGACCGCGCGATCGCATCGTGGCAGCCGCGGGTGGTCACGGCGGCGGTCACGGCGGAGACGTTGGAGCGGTTGGGCCGGGGGTTTGGGGCGAAAGCGCGCCGGACCTTGGAGGCAGGTTTCGGCACACTGGCGGAGAAAACCGCGAAGGCGATGGACCAGCACGGCGCGATCGCGGGTATGGCGCAGGCGATGCAGGCGGCAAACCCGCGCGACCCCGGGGAGCAAGCGTGGAGCTTCGTGCGTCTTTTGGGCGATTATTTGCCGGCGGGCCGGGCGCCGGCGGTGTTGGGGCCGTGGCCCACGGCCTGCCTCCAGCGCTGCCGGGTCCACACGGAGCGCAATCGCGATGGCGACCTGCGCAAGGGTGACCAGGCTGAGGCCGCCCGGGGGGGGAGCGGCGGCGCCGGGCCCGAGGCGCAGTCGCCGGCCGCAAAGCGCGCGCCGATGGGTGGACGTACCTGCGCCCCCTCAACGCCGCCGCGACGCCCAGCCGCGGTGAGGCCGGCGAAGCGCCCATCGCCCTGCCCAAGCTCAATGGCCCGGCG
>CANHJG010000018.1 GCA_947461205.1 Opitutia bacterium | reverse complement strand
TGCTGGTGGGCGATCTCCCCGTCCGGGTTGAGCACCGTGAACAGATTGGAGTGGGCGAACTGGCCGCGCGCGTCCTGTTTATAGTTTACACCGAGCAGCATCGCGAGGTCCTGCACGTCGGTCGCCTCACCGCGCAGCAGCGTCCAGCCGGCATCGAGTGCTGTCTTCGCACGATACGCGGCGAGCGCCGCCGGCGTGTCGCGCGCGACATCGAAACTCACGAGTACGAACCGCGTTTGTTCGCGCACCGCCGCGGGCAGCGCGGCGCGGAGGCGTTGCAGATCGTTCACGAGCACCGGGCAGGCGTATTCGCAGCTCGCAAAAAACAGCGCGACGACGATCGGTTGGCCGCGGAGCGAGGCGAGCGTCACCGTCTGGTCGGCATCGTCGGTCCACTTCGCGTCCAGCTGGTAGAGCGAGCGGGCCGGGAGCGGGGCGGCGGCGGGCAGCTCGGCGCAGCAGGGCGCCTTTTTCTCCGCGACGGCGCAGCACGGCGCGACGCCTTGCGCGGCCGGGATGGTCGCGCCGCACGCGCCTGTTGCAGGGACCGCAGGTAGGAGCGCGCTTGCGCGCGATGGCTCGGCGGAATCGCCCGCAAGCAGGCTCCTGCCTAGGGCAGACGCGAGGAGGACGAGGGCGAATTGGGTTTTCATGGTGTGATCGATTGGGCGCAGCGGAACCCGAGGTTCGGCACGACATAGCTGGCGCGGAGGGAGCTGCGGAGTCCCGCGCGCATGAAAGCGGGGTAGTTGGTGAGGTCGCGGGCGCCCGCCGCGCCCGCGCCGCAGAAGAGCGTGCGCTCGAGACCGGTGTCGCCGCGCGACTCGCCCGAGACCATCGCCGTGTTAAAATCGTCCACCCATTCCCACACGAGCGAGAGCAGATCGCGCGCTCCGTAGAAATTCGGGCGACCGAGTCCGGCCGCGGGCAACGTATCCGGCGTGGGCCGCGCGAACCACGTCAGCGCATGGGCCGGGAAACCCGGCTCGGTCGCGCCGTTAGCCGTGGTAAATCCGGCGGCGGCGGCGTGCTCCCACTCGGCGGTCCGTGGCAGCCGCTTGCCGGCCCACGCGGCATAGGCGCGTGCGGCGAACCAGGATACGCGCACCACGGGCGACGTCGCGGGTACGCGCGGCCCGAGCTCGGTGTCGCCGGTCCAGTCAGCGAGGTAACCGGGATCGGCGAAGAGCGGGCTCACGCGGGAACGTTGCCACTTCGGATTGGCGTGCACGAAAGCGAGGAACTCGGCATTGGTCACGGGTCGTTCGTCGAGCGCGTAGGCCGGCACGGGCACCCGCTCCGGCTCGTCCTTCGTGCGGATGAGGGGCGCGTAGTTGCCGGCGGGGATGACCACCATTCCGGACGGTGCGGGCGGCGCCGCATCCTCCGCGCGCGCCGCCGCGGCGCTCACGACCAGCGTGAGGGCGAGAACGGCGACGAGGCGGTGGAGGTTTGAAGGCATGGGATTGGTTTTGGTCGAACCGACCGGCGGTCGGTGGCGCCCGGCCAGCGGCCGGGCCTGCCGTCGAGCCGCGTGGTTGGGCGGCTTACTGACCGGCGCGGCGGAGGCGTTTCACTTCGTCGGACGAGACCGAGCCGTAGGCGTTGCCCCAGCTGTTCATCACGTAGGTGAGCACATCGGCAACCTGGTCGTCGGAAAACTCCTGGGGCGGCATCACATTGTTATAGGGTTTGCCGTTGACGGTGATCGGGCCACTGAGGCCCTTGAGGACGGTGCGCACGGCGCGCTCCTTGTCGGCCTTGAGATAATCGGAACCGGCGAGCGGCGGAAACACGCCGGGCAGCCCCTGGCCTTCCTGGAGATGGCAGGCGAAGCAGGCCGAGAGGAAGACTTTCTTCCCGCGCTCCAGCTGGATGTCCTTCGTGAGGTTCGCGATCTCCGGATTCTTCGCCATGGCCTCAGCTTTTTGCGCGACGAGCTGCGCCTCGCGGGTGCTCGCGGCCGAACCCGCGGCCGATTGCTGGCCGAGGTAAACTTCGTCGATTTCCTTGCCCGAATAGAGCCGGCGGTTCTCCGGACCAGTGACCTTGAGCATGCCGAGCGCACCCTTGTTGAAGGCGCGCGACAGCGCGTGGTCGACGAGGATGAACGTGCCGGGCACATCGACCTTGAACTCGAGGATCGAGGAGCCGCCGGCCGGCACCATCGTGGTCTGCACATTCTCCTGCACCTGCTTCATGCCGCCCTCCATCCACACGCGGTCGAAGATTTCGCCGATGACGTGAAACGACGAGGTGAGATTCGGGCCGCCCACGCCGAAGTAGAGGCGCACGACTTCGCCCACGTTCGCCTGCAGAGCCTTGTCGCCCACGAGCGAACCGACCGAGCCGTTGAACACCACATAGGTGGGGCGCTCGTCGGTGGCCTTGACGTTGTCGAACGCCTGCAGGCCGGACTCGTTCGTCGCGCCCTGGGTGTAGATATCCCCCTGCATCACGTAATACTCGCGGTCCGCGGGCGGCAGGCCCTCCTTCGGCTCAACGAGGATGAGGCCATACATGCCGTTCGAAATGTGCATCGGCACGGGGGCCGTCGCGCAGTGATAGACGAAGAGGCCGGAGTTCAGCGCGGTGAAGGTAAACTGCGATGAGTGGCCCGGCGCCGTGAACGACGAGGCCGCGCCCCCACCGGGCCCGGTCACCGCGTGGAGATCGATGTTGTGCGGCATCTTCGAGCTCGGGTGGTTGTTGAGGTGAAACTCGACGACATCGCCCTCGCGCACGCGGATGAACAGACCGGGCACTTCGCCGCCGAACGTCCAGAAGGTGTAGTCCACGCCGTCGGCCAGCCGCTGCGTCACCTCCTTGACCTCCAGGTTGACGACGACTTTCGCGGCGTGTTTGCGCCCGATGGGCGGCGGGACGTTCGGGGCTCGCGTGAGCACGGCGACCTCGAGGGGAAGCTCGGGCGCGATCGGCGCGCCGCCGGGCCTGGCGGACCCGGGTCCCTCGGCGGCGCGGGTCGCCGGGGCCGACGCGCCGGAACCGGCAAGCAGGAGAACGAGCGCAGCGGTCAGCTGCGCGGGGAAGAGGTGGGTTTTCATGGGTGGGTGAAGGGGGCCGGTGGGAATCACTCTCGCAGCAACCCACGGAGCCGGCCTTGACGCGCATCAAACAATCCGACGTTTCAGCCAACCTCCTCTCTGGGGTAGAAAACGGCGCGCGGCCCACCCAACCACTGGGACCGCACGCCGAAATCAGGGGGCCAAGATCGCAGACCGGCGCCCTTTCGTCTGCGCACGTCCTCGGCAAAGATCCGCATTTCCTCTGCTTCAAGCGCAACCGGACTCAGGCGCGCCACGCCCATGCCACGGTGAGAACAAAGCCTGCGCCGAGGACCGGCTCGATCATGCCGAGGGTCCGCGCCCGCCAGACCGGCCGCGGCCACACCAGCAGGAACATCGTCCGCGCACCTAGCACCGCGAGGCAGGGGACCGCCAGGCAAGCCCCGGCACGTGACAGTGCGGCGATGACCCCCAGCGCGAGGGGCTCCAGGGTGAAGGACCAGCTGCCGTGCTCGCGGGGCCACGCGACGTCGCGCCCCCGCGCGAGGCCCCGGCGGATCGGGACAACGGACTGCGGGAGCGACTGGGTCGAGACGTGGGCGGCGGTGGGCATCGCCGCCATTCTGCCCGAGCTGCGCGTGCGACGCATTGATCCTGATCAAACCCGGCACGCGGGGCGCAAGGGGGCTTTCCACCCGCCAGCCCATGATTTTCCCGACCCCATTTTTCTGACGATCGGCCTGATCCCAACGTTCCGTATGGTTCAGACTTTGCCTTGGTCGGCCCGCCCGGTGGGCGGGCAACCCGGCCACCGGACGGGCCTACAGCCTCAAATCCACCGGACGTTGGATGATTCCAACGGTTCGAAATTTTTGGGCTTCGGGCCGTTTGCGCTGCAGCCGCGGCCGCTGGGCGCGGCTGCCCGATAAAAATATCCCGAACCCGTCGAGCCCAGCAGTCCCGCTGCCGCCCGCAAAAGTCAATTTCCCCACAGACGTTGGTCTCAGACCAACGCCGCCTGAGATGCGAACTTTGTCGGCCGTCCGCTGGCGGACGCTCCGAGCGCCTGCCAGCAGGCTGCCTGCGGCGGAAAGCCTAAAAAACCGTGGTATAAAAACCTTCAGAGCGGAAAAGCCAGGAAGATGGGGTCAGAAAACTGCACCCAATCTCACTCGGAGATGGGGTGAAGACGTCGATTCGCGCCGCCACGAGCTACGGTGCACCGATTTCAAAAACTTCCACGAGGGCTACGCCCGGCTGCGCCGGTTCGTCCGGCAGCAACTCAAAGGGCGTGACGATCACCGTGTAGTTGCCGGGCGGCAGATCGGCCAGGAGACACGGCTCGCGCCGGTTCGCCGGCGCCAGGCCGGTCGCCGCGATTTGCTGCTCATTGTAATACCGCACGAGCGGCGTGAAGTCGTTGGCCACGCTCGCGCCGCCTTCCGCCCCTGTGCTCCAATCGTCGTTGCGCAACAGGAGCGCGCCGGTCGCCCCGCGGATTTCCATGAACGGATCGTCCAGCGCCTCGGGCACGTTCCACGGCGCCCGACCGAGGGACGGTCCGCGCACGCGCACGAGCACGCGCTTCGTCGCACCGGGCGCCCCGCGCACGACGAACCCGGCGACGAGCGGATGGCCGACGTGATCCGCGTAGCCCCGGGTGGCGAAGTTCACGAGGCGGCCGGATTCGGGGGGAATTTCGTAGGCTTCGACCAGCACGGAACCCGTCCCGGCGGCGCTGCGCACCACGGCCGTGTAGCCGCCGGGCGGCAACGTGACGAGCAGCGCGGCGTCGGCGCTGCCGGGGGCAAAGGCAAACGCACCGGCCGCAGCCGCGGCCCCGGACACCGCGGCCGCATCGGGCCCCGCGGACCAGCCGGCGTTTTCCGCGAGCCGCCCGGCCCCGGCGTAAAGTTCCAGCACCGGCGCCGCGAGCGCATCGCGCACCCCGAACGTCGCCAGCGCCGGACCGGCGGCACGCACCAGCATCGTTTTCGACCGGGCGCCCGTGACCGTAAACCCCGCGATCACCACCCGCTCACCGGGGCCGATCGTCGCGCGCGTGGCGACATTGATCAGCGTGCCAAGATTCGGCGCGGTCTGCGTTTGCAGGCGATAACCCGACACCTCGAACGCGGCCTGCTCAATCGTCCGCGCAGTGTCGGACTCGCCGATCTGGCCGCCGGCGATGCCGACCGGCACGCTGACCGGGGCGGGAGCCACGACGTTCGGATTGGAAAAATAGCCGAGCTGCACCCCGGGCGGATAGGCCATGATGTCGCGGTAGCGCTGGCCGTCGGCGCCGAAAAACCGGTAGCCGTAGCTATAGGCGTAGGCCCCGGGCGCGAACGCATTGTCCCGGTCGTGCGCACAGCCAAACGAATGACCGAATTCGTGCGAAACCACCGTCGTGCCCGCGATCGCGGAATAGTGCACCACCGAGAACGAAAACAACGCGTTCGTGTTGTCGCCCGGCGTATCGATCACGAACGCGAGGCCGCTGCTCGCAAAATCCGTCCGGTTGAGCGCAAGACACACCAGGTCCGCCCCGCACGCGTCGCGCAGGGCATGCAGTTCGTCCATCTTCCCGTCCGCCGCACTCTGCAACGCGGTCAGTGCATCGTCCTGCACCCGGTTGCTCCCGCTCTTCGTCTCGTCATAGACCGTCTCGGCCACCCGCACGAGCTTCACACGCGCCCCGACCCGGCTGGCGGCGAGATCGCCGTTCACCCGCGCGATCACCGCATCGAACGCGCTCACCAACGCCGCCGAACGCGCCGCCCCCGTCAGCGTCGCGAGCACATCCTGCGTGACCGCCATCATCACGTGGACCTCCACGCCCGCCGGATTGTCCGCCATCGCCGCAGAGGCCACGGGTTCACCCGCCGTTGCCGCCGCACCGCCCGCCGCCGGTTCACCGGCCCGCGCGCGCCGCGCCGCCGCCGCGGCCAACACGGCGCCGTCGACGAATTTCGGCCGCTGCCCGCCGCACGGCGGCACGAGCGCCGGATCAATCCGATAAGCCTGCGAGAGGGCCCCGGTCGCGACGCGCACTACGTGGCTGCCCAGTTCGACGTCCTCCACCGTGGCGTGAAGAAAACCCGCATTGAACGCAAAGACCGCCCGGCTCCCCGGCCGGCCTTCGATGTGGCCTGTGCTCGTAAAACGATCCGCTCCGAGCATCTCGCTGCCCTCGATCACGATCGTGAAGGCGGCGCCGTCCGGCTGCGGCCACCGCACGCGGCCCACCCCGGCCCGCTGCCAAAACGGCGAGGCCTTACCCGCGACCCACGCGGTGTTTACCCGCACATACTGCACGGCCCGGGTCGGCGCCGGCAGGGCCGCATCCAGCGCAGCGGCCACCGCAGCCGGCACCGGGGCAACGGCAAACAAGGCCTCGCGCGCGAAAACGGGCGTCGCCGGCGGCGGCGGCACGGATAAAACCGCTCCGCCCGCTGGCACACCCTCGCCGGCCTCGGCGAGCGCCGCCTGAATCCGCCCTCGCGACCCGACGCCCCCCCGCCGCTCCAGCCAAACGGCCACGCCGAGCGCGATCGCGCCCGCGAGGAGCATCAGGCAAAACCGACGGCGAGGGAAATCGACCATGAGCGTAGTGAGCGCATCGCCCCGTTCGCCGCAATGTCCGTTCGTGCAAAAATCACCCGCCCCCGGCGGCGGCCCGCCATGCCTAGAGCCCGGCGATCAGCGCGCGCAGCTGCGCGGCGTGGTCTGCCGTATCCACTTTCTCCGCGACCGCGAGCACCGTGCCGTCCTGGTCCAACACCCACGCGGCGCGCGCCGGCCCCAGGTAGGTCTTCCCATACATCGACTTTTCCACCACCGAATCCGCCGCTTGCGCAAACCGGTCGGCGGGGTCGCTCGCCAGCACGTAGCCGATTTTCTTTTTCGCCGCGTACTTGAGCTGGGAGCCGACGGTGTCCCGGCTCAGGGCGACCAGCGTGTAGCCGGCTCGGTCAAATTCCGCGGCATGGGCGACGAGGCTGTCGTTCTGTTTGTCGCAGCTGCCGGTGTTATTTTTCATGTAAACCGACACAATCGTGCGGCGGGTGAGCAACTCCGCGAAGGTCACCTCCCGCGCCGCGCCGCCCTGGACGATCATCAACTTAAAATGGGTCTTCAATCGCTTGCCGGGAGAGAGCATGGTGCGCCGAGTAAGTCGAACCGCCGCCGGCCGTCAAATCGGCGTGCGGGTATTACGCAAGAAAGTCCCGCGGTTGAGGCTTTGACGTGCCAATAAAATGACTCCAACGTGCCCGCGATGAAATCGGTCAAGGTGCCCGCATTGGAGCTTTTTCTCCACGAGATGATCCCGCTCGCGAAAGCGATGGGCGTCGGCGTGGAGGTGAGCGATGCCCGGGCCCTGACCCTGACCGCCCCGAAAGAGCAGAACAAAAATTCGCTCAACACCGCCTTCGGCGGCAGCCTCGTCTCCCTCGCCACCCTCGCCGGCTACGGCGTCGTGTGGGAGCTGATGAAGAACGAAAAAGGCGCCGATAAAACCGAGTGGAGCATCGTCGTAAAGGAAAGCCGCGCCGCCTACCGCCGCCCCGTGATCGGCGACCTCCGTGCCATCTGCGAGCGCCCCGCGCAGGCCGCCATCGCCGAATTCAAGGAGGCCCTCGAGCGCTACGGCAAAGCGAAGCTCAAGCTCCGCGCCCGCGTGATCGAAGCCGGCGAGACCGCCGTCGATGTGACCGCGGCGTTTGTCGTCACGCGGTGACGTGACCCGGCCACCGCGCCGGGGAAGGGGTCTGCGTTCGCTGCAACCGGGGTTTTTTTTGTGTTTCCGCCGACCCGCCTTCGGAAAGCCGAATGCGGCCCTTCCGTGCCTCCGCCCCGGCGGCCTCGGGCGCGACGCGCAGCCGTCTCGCCCACTCCTCCGCCTGACGCGTGCGCTCAGCCACTCCGGAGCCGTCGTCACACACTCCGGCGAATCACCTCCGGCGGATCGGGCTCAAGGCACCGGGCGCCGGCGCCGGCCGCCAGACGAACCCGCTGATCGCCACCTCCCCCGCCATTACGGCGCCGCTCCCAGCCGCCGCCGGGCCGCGGCCGCCCCCCCCCGGAGTGGTCCGGGCTTTCCAGCCCGCGCCCGAGTTCGACGCCGCTCAGATATGCTTCGAGTCCGCCTCGTCCTTCTGCACGTAGCCGCTGTCCTGCCGCTGGTGGTTCACGGCATTTTTCTTGAGATAGGCCTGGTAGACATCGTCGGGCGTCATGCCGAGCGTTTGCGCGAGTGACACGAGGAAGTGAAACAGGTCGACGACCTCGACCTTGGCGTTCTGCTCGTCGAACTTCTGGTACTTCGCCCACCACTTCCACGGCACGGAGTCGATCAGTTCGGCCGTTTCCTGTTGCATGGCGCGCGTGTAGTTGAGGATCCACTTGGCCTTTTCCTCATCGGTCGGCGGCGGGAGATTGACGCCGATCCGCTGGTTCAACGCATTTTGCATCCGGAAAATTTCCTCGAGTTTGTCCATGCGGGCGACGCTGGGAAACCGCCCCGGCGCTGGCAAGCCCGCCTTCCGGGGCGAAGCATCTGTGGGTTCTCGGTCGTCTGCGGTTTTGACGGAACGGCGGTTTCCCAACCGCCGCTGTGCGGGGCGGCAACCCGGGCGCTTGGAAAGCGCCCCTCCATCGGTTCGACGCCTCCTGAATCGACGACTGGGCGGACGCCCCGCCCTTCACTGCCCGCCTTGGGCGGTGCCGGAATTTGCAGTTGCTCCCCGGGCGGGGGGCCGCGACGCTCCCCCCTTCATGCACGCGTCGAGCGCGTTCCCGCGCTCCGTGTGTGCCCACCAAAACCGGCCGTTCTCCCGCCTACGCAGGATGAGCGCCTCAGCACAAAACACAGCACATGTCAGATCAAGATCAGTCCGGCGCTTCGGCCCCGGCCCCAGCTCCCGCTCCGGCGGCGAGCGGTGCCGCCCCCGCCGCGACCCAGCCGTTCGGCACGTTCGGCACCACCCGAGGCTCCGGCCTCAACCGTGGCAAACGTGTCACTCCCCCCGCGGCGCCCGCCGCCGGCTCCGCCGCTTCCAGCGGCTTCAAACCCAGCGCCCTCGAGGTCATCACCTCCAAGAGCGAGTATGTAAATCCGTTCACCGGTGAGACCACCGTGAGCGCGCCCGTCGTCAACGAGCCTGCCCCGCAGGCCGCCCCCCCTCCCGCCCCGGCCCCCGTCGCGGTCGCGCCTGTCGCCCAAGTCGCCCCGGTGGCGCCGGCGCCCGTCGCCCCGCCCGCGGCGGCGAAGGCAACCGCCCCGGCCGCCGAACTCTTCCCGTTCAACGCCCCTGCTGCGCCCGCGCCCAAAGCCGCTCCCGCGGCCGAACCCGCGGCGAAAGCCGAGTTGAACATCCTCCCGCCCCAAGGCGGCGAGAAGCGCGCCGCCGTCAATTGGGAAGCCCCGTCCGCCTCCGCGGGCGGCGCCGCCCCCGCACCGATGCAGCGCGAAGACCGTCCGACGTTCCGCACCGCGCGCGGTCGCCGCGACGACCTGCAAAACCGCGACGCCCGGCCCGCGGACGCCCGGCCGGCCGATGCCCGCCCCGCGGACACCCGCGAGCCGAAGCCGTTCGACTCGCGCGCCCCCCGCGAGCCGCGCCGCGACGACCGCAAATTCGAGCCGCGCACCCACCAGCCTTATCAGCCCCGCGGCGAGCGCACCGAACGCCCGGACCGTCCCGCGCGCGCCGAACGCACCGAACAGCCCGCTCCGGCCAAAAAATCCGGCGGCTTCTTCGGCTGGCTCAAGGGCCTCTTCGGCGGCAAAGCCCCCGCAGCCGCGCCTGCTCCCGCAACCGACCGCGAGCCGCGCCGCGAGGGCGACCACGGCGGTCGCGGTCGCGATCGCGGCGGTTACCGCGGCGAAGGCCGCCGACCGCGCGATCCCAACTTCCAGCACCCGGATCCCCGCGACGAAGGTCCCGAGGGTCAGGGCGGCGGCGGTGACTTCCGCGGCGAAGGCCGGGGCGATGGCAGCGGTCGCCGGCGGCGGCGCGGCGGTCGCGGGCGCTTCCGCGGCGAAGGTGGCGGCGGCGGTCGCGATGACCGCGGCCCGCGGCCCGAAGGCCAACAGGGCGGCGGCGCGATCTGATTCGCGTTAAGCCTTGCCCCCGGCGCCGCACCCCGCGCATTTCAAAGGCACCCGCCCACCGCGGGTGCCTTTTTCATTCCCGTCCCCCGGGCGGTCTGATCACTCAGCTCTCCACTCCCAGCTCCCAACTTTTCCGATCGATGTCCGACCTTATCGTCAATGGCGGCAAGCCCCTCTCCGGCACCATCACGCCCTCCGGCAACAAGAACTCCGTGTTGCCCATCTTCTGCGCGACCCTGCTCACCAACGAGCCCGTCACGCTGAAAAACGTCCCGGACATCACCGACCTCGACAAACTCGTCACGTTCTTCCGCGCCCAGGGTTCCCAGATCGAGTGGAACCGTGACAAGGGCCTCATGCGCGTGGACCACTCCACGTTTCGCAACGCGCTCGCTAACGACGAACTCCCGCAGGATATGCGCTCGACGGTGCTGCTCTATCCCGCCCTGCTCCACCGCCTCCGCAAAATCACAATCCACGCCAACACCAAGGGCTGCACGCTCGGCGTACGCGAAATCGACCCCCACCTCGACATTCTCCGCGCCCTCGGGGCCTCGGTCCACCAGGGCGATCCGCTCGTTATCGCCCTATCCGCCGGCTTTCGCGGCGCGCGCCACTGGCTCGACTACATGTCGGTCACCGTCACGGAAAATTTTGCCATGGCCGCCGCCCTCGCCCAGGGCACCTCCACTCTCATCAACGCTGCCAGCGAGCCGCATGTGCAGGACCTCTGCGCCGCCCTCGTCGCGATGGGCGCGAAGATCAAGGGCCTCGGCACCTCCCGCCTCGAAGTCACGGGCGTGAAAAAACTCCACGGCGCCACCATTACCATCAGCAGCGACTACCACGAAATCGTCACCTTCCTCGCCCTCGGCGCCATCACCGGCGGCGAAGTGCGGGTAAACAAATCCCTTCCCCCTCACTTCGACCTCATCACGCGCGCCTTTGCCAAACTCGGCGTCGTCGTCGAGCACGAGGGCGACACCGCCCTCGTGCGCCGCGGCCAGAAACTCGTGATCGAGGTCCCGTTCACCGCCAATCTCCTCCCGAAAATCGAGGCCGCCCCCTGGCCCTATTTTTCCGTCGACCTCCTCCCGCTCATGATCGCGCTCAGCACGCGGGCCGAGGGCACGATCCATTTCTGGAACAAGGTTTATGAAAACGGTTTTGCGTGGATCCCCGAACTCGCGAAGTTCGGCGCCCACGCCATGGTCAGCGACCCCCACCGCATCGTCGTCTTCGGCAACCGCCCGCTCCACCCCGCCACCGTGGATTCGCCCTACATCATCCGCGCCGCCGTGGCGCTGACGATGGTGGCGGCCGCGATCCCCGGCCGCTCGGTCGTGCGCAACGCCGAGATCATCAAACGCGCCCACCCCCGCTTCGTCGAAAACCTCCGCAGCCTCGGCGCCGAGCTGGAGTGGAAATAACCGTCATGCCCGCTCCCGACTCGGCCCCCAAGGGCCTCAACTACCTCGCGTCGACCCTCGCCGCGCCCGTCTCGCCCGCCGAGGCCGCCCTGCGCCCGCTCTCCTTCTCCGATTTCACCGGCCAGCTCAAGACCGTCGAGCGCCTCAAGATCATGGTCGGCGCCGCGAAGCAGCGCGGCGAGGCACTCAACCACATCCTCCTCTCCGGCCCACCCGGTCTCGGCAAAACCACCCTCGCCTTCATCCTCGGCAATGAACTCGGCAAAGCCGTCCGCGTCACTTCCGGCCCCGTGATCGAAAAAGCCGGCGACCTCGCCGGCCTCCTCACCAACCTCGAGGAAGGCGACATCCTCTTCATCGACGAAATCCACCGCATCCCGAAGACCGTCGAGGAATATCTCTACAGCGCGATGGAGGACTTCCGCCTCGACATCATGATCGACCAGGGCCCCAACGCCCGCAGCGTCCGCCTTTCGATTCCTCGCTTCACCCTCGTCGGCGCGACCACCCGCAGCGGCCTCCTCACCGCCCCGCTCCGCTCGCGTTTCACGCTCCAGACGCGCCTCGACTATTACGACCACGCCACCCTCGAAGGCATCGTCCAGCGCAGCTGCGGTCTCCTCAAAGTCGAACTCGACGCCGGCGGCGCCGCCGAGATCGCCACACGCGCCCGCGGCACCCCGCGCGTCGCCAACAACCTCATCAACTTCTGCCGCGACTTCGCCCAGCAACGCGCCACCGGAAAAATCACGCAGCCCGTCGCCGCCGCCGCGCTCGAACTCCTCGAAATCGACGCCGCCGGCCTCGACGAAATGGATAAACGCATGCTCCGCGTCATGGCCGAGAACTACGCCGGGCGCCCCGTGGGCATGACCACCATCGCCGTCGCCGTCGGCGAAGAAGCCGAGACCCTCGAAGAAGTGCACGAGCCCTACCTCATCCAGGAGGGCTACCTCCAGCGCACGCCGCAGGGCCGCATCCTCACTCCAAAGGGCTACGCCGCCGTCGGACTCAAAGCGGCCGTGGGTGGCGAGCAGGGCTCGCTGCTCTGATCCCTTCGCGCCGTCCTCCGCCCCGGGCGGGGAACGGTCCTCCAAGTTAGTCTGGCGCCGCGCCACGTCCCGGACATCGTCGCCCACCATGTCCCACCGCGCGCGCCTCCTCCGCCTGCTCGTTTCGCTCCTCGCCGTCACCGCGACCGTCGTTGTCCCCGCCGCCGCCCCCGCCGGCGCACCCGTCGAGAAATTCCAGCAGCTCGACCAACTCCTCCCCACCCCCACCGCCCAGCGCAACGCCGCCGGCGCCCCCGGACCCGCCTACTGGCAGAACCGGGCCGACTACGACATCGCCGTCGAACTCGACGACGTGCAGCGCCGTATCCGAGGCTCCGCTACGATCACCTACCAGAACCGCTCGCCCGACGCGCTCGCCTACCTCTGGCTCCAACTCGACCAAAACTACCAGGCCCACGACGCCGACTCCCGCGCCGTGCCCAACACCCGGCGCGGCGTCGACGCCGCCAAGGTCGGTTACGCCGCCCTCGACCGCCTGCTCGCCCAGGAAACCTACGACGGCGCGATGACTCTCTCCGGCGTCACCGATGCCGCCGGCCAACCGCTCGCGCACACCGTCGTGAAGACGATGCTGCGCCTCGATCTGCCCGCCCCGCTCGCCCCCGGCGCCAACTTCGCCTTCAAGCTCGCCTGGGACTTCCCCATCAACGACGCCAAACGCCTCAACGAACGCACCGGCTACGAGTTCTTCGCAAAAGACGGCAACTGCATCTACACGATCGCCCAGTGGTTCCCGCGTCTCGCCGCCTACACCGATTACGCCGGCTGGATCCACAAACAATTCCTCGGCACCGGCGAGTTCACCCTCGAGTTCGGCAACTACACCGTCCGCCTCACCACCCCCGCCGACCACGTCGTCGCCGCCACCGGCGTCCTGCAAAACCCCGACGACGTCCTCACGCCGGCCCAACGCGAGCGGCTGAAACAGGCGCAGGGAGCAGCGAAGAAACCCGTGTTCATTGTCACCCCCGACGAAGCCCGCGCCGCCGAAAAAACGAAATCCACCGCGACGAAAACCTGGATCTTCCGAGCCGACAACGTCCGCGACTTCGCCTTCGCCTCCTCGCGCAAATTTATCTGGGACGCCATGGCCGTCGCCGGCGCCACCCATCCGCCCACCCCCGAACGCCCCGGCGGCAGCACCGACCGCAAGGATCGTCCGCCCGTCATGGCCATGTCGCTCTACCCGAATGAAGGCATGCCCCTGTGGGACAAATATTCCACCCACGCCATCGCCCACACCATCGAGGTCTACTCGCGCTACACGTTCCAGTATCCTTACCCCGTCGCCTGGTCTGTGCACGGCCCCGTCGGCGGGATGGAGTATCCGATGATCTGCTTCAACGGCCCGCGCCCCCTCGAAGACGGCACCTACCCCGAGCGCACCAAGTTCGCCCTGATCGGCGTCGTGATCCACGAAGTCGGCCACAACTACTTCCCGATGATCGTCAACTCCGACGAGCGCCAGTGGACCTGGATGGACGAGGGGCTCAATTCCTTCGTGCAAATGCTCGCCCAGGAGGAGTGGCAGAAGGACTATCCGCAGCGGCGCGGCGAACGCGAGATGCCCGATTACATGCGCCGCACTGACCGCGTGCCGCTCATGACCAACTCCGAGTCCATCGCGGAACTCGGCTTCAACGCCTACGCCCAGCCCACCGTCGCGCTCAACCTCCTCCGCGAACACATCCTCGGCCGCGAGCTCTTCGATCACGCCTTCAAGACCTACGCCCAACGCTGGATGTTCAAACGCCCCACCCCCGCCGACTTCTTCCGCACTATGGAGGACGCCAGCGGCGTCGACCTCGATTGGTTCTGGCGCGGCTGGTTCTACGGCACCGACCGGGTCGACGTCGCCATCGACCAGGTCAAATGGCTGCAGCTCGACTCACGCGACCCCGCCGTCGAAAACCCGAAGGCCAAGGCCGAGAAGGACGCGCTGCCCACGACCCTTACGCGCGAGCGCAACGCCGCCCTCCCCAAGCGCCTCGACCGCTTCCCCGAGCTGAAAGATTTCTACGACGACTTCGACCAAGCCTCCGTCCTCCCCAGCGACCAGAAGAAATACGAAGGCCTGCTCAAGGAGCTCAAGACCGCCAAAATCGATCCGGCCCTCCTCAAAACCGAGCGCAACGTCTACCTGATCGAATTCTCCAACCTCGGCGGCCTGCTCACCCCGCTCATCCTCAAACTCGACTTCGCCGACGGCTCCACCGAAGAGCTCAAACTGCCCGCAGAAATCTGGCGCTTCAACACCGAGAAAGCCTCCAAGCTGATCCTGACCAAGAAGGAGCTCAAAGCCGTGACCTTCGACCCGCGCCAGGAACTCGTCGATTGCGACCTCGAGAACAATTTCTGGCCGCGCCGACCCGTCAAAACGAAATTCCAGCTCTTCAAGGAGGACGCCGCGAAGAACCCGATGCGCGAACTCACCAAGCCCGAAAAAGCCGAAAAGCCCGCGAACCCCTGACCCGCGCCATGCCCGGCGGACCTCACTGCTGTTTGCTCCGTCTGGCCTGCGCCTGGCCGCTGCTCGCCTTCGCCTGGCTGGCCCTGCCGGCCTCCGCGCATCCCGTGCACACGTCCAGTGCGGAGGCCGACTACAACCGCACCACCCGGAAACTCGAAGTCTCCCTGCGCGTGTTTGCCGACGATTTCGAAGCCGCCCTCGCCGCCCTCGCCGGCGAAGCCGTCTCCCTCGAAAAAACCCCGCCGGCCACCGTCGATGCCCTCGCCCGCGCTTACCTGACCGCCCATTTCATCGTCAAAAATCGCGACGGGGTCCTCGCCGCCCACCACTGGATCGGCCGCGAACTCAAGGACGCCGCCAACGAACTCTGGCTCCATTTCGAAATTAACCTGCCTGGCGGCGTCGACGGTGTGCGCGTCGACTACGCCGTGCTCAAGGAGCTCCACTCCGACCAACTCAACACCGTCCGCGTGCGCGACGGTCCGCGGACGCGCATTCTCACCTTCCCGCCCGGCCAGGGCGAACGGACCGTGCGCTTTCCGCCTTAGCCGGAGTCATGCGGTTGGAGGCGGAGCAGCGGGGCGAGATGGCGAGCAGATTTCAGTCGAGGAAGCCCGACGCATACCCGGAGGGTAGTTGGAGCGGCTGACGCAGACTGAAAGGTACCGCCAGATAGCCTCGATCCGACCCGATCAACTGCATGAGTTCGGCTTACAGATCGCCCAGCTGCGGCCGCAGCACGATCTCCTCGACGACGGTGGTCCGCGTCAGCCGGTAAACATCCAGAAACGCCCGCGCCACATCCGCCGCCGGCATGATGCGCTCCGGCGCCACCCCGCTTGCGCTCCACGAGGGCGACCACGTCGCCCCCGGGTGCACACAGCACACGCGCACGCCCACGGCCTTCGTCTCGGCGCGCACCACTTTCGCCAGACCCGTCACCCCAAACTTCGCCGCACAATAGGCCGCGCTCTGCGGATACGCCTCGAGCCCCGCGATCGAGCTCATGAAAAACACATCGCCGCGCTTCCGCTGCACCATCGCCGGCAAGAACGCCCGCGTGACCAAAAACGCGCTCCGTAAATTCGTCGCCACCATCCGGTCAAACTCCGCCACGCTCGTCTCCAAAAATGGCGCCATCGCAAACGCCCCCGCGTTGTTGATCAGCACGTCGACCGCGCCGAACCGCTCCGTCACCGCCGCCGTCAGCGCCGCGACCGACGCCTCGTCGCTCACGTCGCACGCAAACATTTCCACCGCCGCCGCGCCGCCGCCCGCGCGTTTCGCGCACGCCCGCGCCACCGTCTTCAGCTTCTTTTCATTCCGCGCGACCAGCGCCAGCTGCACGCCGCGTACTTCCTCGGCAAACACCTGGGCGATGGCCTCGCCGATTCCCTGCGACGCACCAGTAATGAGCACAACGGGTTTCTTCATGTGCCGACGAGCCTCAGGCCAAGGTCGCGGCGAGCGCAAAACAAAAGGCCGCCGCCCGCACCCTCCGCCCACCGAAGTTCGGTCCCTCCGCGCTCAACGCTCGGCGCTCAGCTCAGCGGGGCTGCCCTCAGCACACCAGCGACCCAAAATCCCGGAAGTCCGCCGTGAAGCCGCCCTTCACGCCCTTCGCAATCACGCTCACGGCATCGTGCGAGTGCAGCGACTCCAGGTGCGAACAGGCCACCTCGAAATCCGCGATGCGCTTGTCGCCCGCCAGCTCGTGATACAGCAACCGCGCCGCATCCTCGACAAACTTGATGTTCGCCCCGTTAAGCTCGGCGAACGCCTGCTCGTCCTCCCGCTTCACCATCACTTGCGTCTCGGTCTTGAGCGCGTTGGCGCAATGCCTCTGCAGGTCCTCAATGGTCACGTTGCGGCCGGCCGCGAGCGCGACCCGCACGCGCGCCTTCGAGCGCTGGGCGTGCGGCGTCGCATACACCCCGCGCGTCTGCCGCGCGTGCTCCGCCAGTTCCGCGCTGCACGGACACGTCGACGAGTAGACAAAATCGAACTCGAGCACGCGGCTAAATTTCCCGTCCTGGTCCATCGTCGCCTCCAGCGCCACGCGGTAATACTGCCAGCCCGCCAGCCCGCTCCGCAGGCTCGGTTGCAGCATCGGATAGGAAAACGCGAGACGGATGCGCGCGTTGAACGAGTCGATCTTGCGCTGGTATTTCAGCAACAACTTCCGCAGCACCTCGAACGAAAACACCTCGTCCTGATGTTCGTAAAACGAACGCATGATCCGCCCCATGTTGATGCCCTTCAGGCCCGCCTGCAGCGACACCGTCCCGGTGATGCTCGTCTCCAGCGTGTGCTCCTTCCCGCCGGCGGTCCGAAACCGCAGCGGCAGCCGGAAATTCGCGCAACCCACCTGCTGGATCGGCACGCGCGCCCCCTCGGCGGCGTTCACCGCCTCCATCATGTCGGGCAAAGTGGCTCGGTAGGCCGCATCGGATTTGAACCCCGCGTCGTGGCGGCGGTCGACGAGCGGCGGCACCCCGCCGGCCGTCTCGTGCAGATACATCGGTTTCTTCTTCATGTCGTTTTTGGGAGAGCAAACGGCCGGACGGTTGGTGACGATAACAACCGCACTGGGCCAAGTTCGGCAGATAAAATAATTTTGTTCAGCGCGTCGCGTCGGGACCGAAATACTCGGCAAAGTTGCGCGGCGTCTCGAAGAGGCGCACGCAGTGGAGCCGGCCCGCCGTGATGTGCGGTTCGATTTGCTGCCAGAAGGCGATCACGAGGTTTTCCGTCGACGGGATCACCCCACGCAAAAAATCGACGTCCGTGTTCAGGTTGCGGTGATCGCACTTGTCCACGACCGCCACGTGCAGGATCCGCTTCAATTCGCCGAGGTCCACGATATAGCCGGTCTCCGGGTCGGGCTGCCCGCGCAGGGTCACTTCCAGCACGTAGTTGTGCCCGTGCCAGTGCGGATTCGTGCACAGGCCGTATTGCGCCGTGTTCCAAGCCTGACTCTTGGTCGGGTTGAACAGCCGGTGCGCCGAGTTGAAGTGCACTTGCCGCGTAATGTATACGGTGCCGGTCAGCACGCGCGGAGCCTTCGCGCGCACGGAGCGGGCGGAGCGTTTCGGAAGGGCGGCTTTGGCGGGCATAGAGGGTTAGAGGTAGCACAAAACCGCCCTCCGTCAATCGCCGCGGTCATGACGAATCCGCCGGCCCGCCGCCTTTCCGATTGAACCACCCCTCCATCCCCCGCTCACTTCGCCGGTCAGCCTCCGCGCCCCCCCATGCCCATCCGCAAAGCCCTCATCACCGCCGCGAATCCGCGCCAGCGCACCCTCCCGCTCCAGACCCTCATCGACCAGCAGGGCGAAACGAAATCCGCCCTCCAGATCGTCCTCGAGGAGGCCGCCGGCGCCGGCATCGAGGAATTCTGCGTCATCATCTGCCCCGGCGACGAAACCGCCTACGCCGAAGCCTGCGGCGCCCTCCGTTCGCGCGTGCGCTTCATCGCCCAGCCCGCCGCCCGCGGCTACGGCCACGCCATCCTCTGCGGCCGCGACTTCGTCGGTGATCAGCCTTTTCTTCACCTCGTCGGCGACCACCTCCACGTCGCCCACGGCACCACGAGCTGCGCCCGCCAACTCATCGACGTCGCCGTCGCCGAGAACGCGTCCGTCTCCGCCGTGCAGCCGACCCGCGAGAGCCAACTCACCTCCTACGGGGCCATCGGCGGAAAACTCATCGGCGGCGGCCGCCCGCTCTACCAGATCGACACCGTCCTCGAAAAGCCCACGCCCACCGCCGCCGAGCAACAGCTCATCGTACCCGGCCTGCGGGCCGGGTTTTACCTCTGCTTCTTCGGTCTCCACATCCTCGGCCCCGACCTCTTCGCCATCCTCGACGAACACCACGCCGCCGCACCCGACCGGTCCCTCGGCCTCTCTCCCGCCCTTCACACCCTCGCCGCCCGCCGCCGCTACCTCGCACTGTCCATCGCCGGCCGCCGCTACGACATCGGCGCGCCCTACGGCCTGCTCCTCGCGCAGCTCGCCCTCTCTCTCTCCGGCCGCGACCGCGACCGCGTCCTCACCCAGCTCGTCGAACTCCTCACCATCCGCGCCGACTGACCATGAGCCTGCGCGTCACCGACCTCATTGCCTCCGCCGATCCCGCGACGCGCGACCAAGCCATCGACGCGTGGTGCACCGGGCGCTCCGTGGCCGAACTCCTGGCCGACTGCGAGGAACTCGACGTTTACCGGCGTCGCGAGACCAACCTCTACCCACGCGTCCGCGCGCTCTTTTTCCTCACCGCGATCCATCGCTACCACCTGCCCGCGCGCGCCGATCTCCCACGCCTCGGCCGCGTGCCCTACGACGGTTTTCGCCACCTCCTTGAGCGCCGCTTCGAAGAAGCCATCGCCGTCTTCGCCGCCGCCCAGGCCGCCCACGGCCCCAGCGAAACCCTCTCCAGCGCCCTCGCCGCCGCGCATCACGCACTCGCCTTCCAAACGCTCGCCGACCAGGTCCGCCGCACCGTCCGCTCCACCCGCGGCAACGCCTGGATGTTCCGGCTCGGCCACCCGCTCGATCAGCCCCTCCGCGTCCGCCCCGAACTGCTCGCCCGCGAACCCCCCTCCGCCCCCTATCCCCTCCTGCGCGAGCTCACCGCCGTGCGCATGGACCTCACCCACTGCGGCTGGAGCGACATCTTTTTTCTCGGCATGGATTTCCCCGAGGGAGCCCGCGTCCTCAATATTTCCGTCGATCTCGCCGTCCACGGCCGCGACACCTCACCCCGCCCGCCGGTCGAAGCCTATTTTCGCGTCATCGACGAACCCGTCATCCGCCTCGCGAGCGTCGACCTGGAGGCCACCGCGTGCCTCACCACCCTCGACGAGGTCTTCGATTTCGGCCGCGACTACCTCGGCCTCCTGAAAGCCGCGATCATCGCCGCCGGCCTCGTCCCGCCCGGCATCGAGCGCTCCGGCGCCAGCCTCGCCGAACTCCTCGCCACGATCTTCGGCCCCGGCCGCGGCTTCGAACTCGTCAGCAGCGTCAACCGCATCCCCAAAGGCTCGCGCCTCGCCGTCTCCACCAACCTCCTCGGCGCCCTCCTCGGCGTCTGCATGCGCGCCACCGGCCAGATCCGCGCGCTCTCCGGCCCGAGCGACGAAACCGAGCGCCGCATCGTCGCCGCCCGTGCCATCCTCGGCGAATGGATCGGCGGCTCCGGCGGCGGCTGGCAGGACTCCGGCGGACTCTGGCCCGGCATCAAACTCATCGAGGGCTCCCTCGCCCAACCTGACGATCCCGAATACGGCATCAGCCGCGGCCGCCTCCTCCCGCAACACACGCTCCTCGGCCCCGACCGCATCTCTGCCGCCGCCCGCCAAAAACTCTCGGACTCGCTCGTCCTCGTCCATGGCGGTATGGCCCAAAACGTCGGCCCCATCCTCGAGATGGCCACCGAGAAATATCTCCTGCGCAGCGAACCCGAGCTCTCCGCCCGCCGCCGCGCCGTCGCCACGCTCGACGCCATCCTCGCCCTCCTCGCCGCCGGCGACATCCGTGGCCTCGGCCGCGCCCTCACCGAAAATTTCTTCGGCCCGCTCCAGACGATGATCCCGTGGGTCAGCAACCGCTACACCGAGCAGCTCATTGCCCGCACCCGCGACGCCTTCGGCGACGATTTCTGGGGCTTCTGGATGCTCGGCGGCATGTCGGGCGGCGGCATGGGGTTTATCTTCGCCCCCCACCGCCGCGCCGAAGCGCAAGCCCGCCTGCTCGACATCATGCTCGCCACGAAACGCGAGCTGCAGGCCTCGCTCCCGTTCGCGATGGACCCCGTCGTCTACGATTTCTCAATCAACGCACACGGCTCCGTCGCCGCCCTCCTCACCGGCGCCGAGGCGCTCCTGCCGGTCGAATTCTACCAACTCACCGTTCCCGCGCTCCTCCGCCGCGACGCCCGCGACCTCACCCCCCGCGAACGCGACGATGTCACCCAGTTCACCAAGACCGCGCGCACCTCCCCCGCCTTCACCGCCGCTCTGCCCACGCTCCTCGACCGCCTCCTACCCACGTCGTCCGATCCCTCGCGCGCCAGCCACACCCTCGACGCGCTCCTCGCGCAAAACGGTTTCGACCGCGCCCAACACGAACAGATCCGCACCGACCTCCGCGCCGGCCGCATCGGCCTCGCCATGAACCGCCTCCCGCCCTCGACGAAAATCGAGGACGTCCCCGCCGCCGCCCTCTTCGCCTTTTCCTCTCCCGAGGGTCGGAGCCCGCTTGCGGGCGATGCAACCGCCTCACGCGCCCCGAATCGCCCGCAAGCGAGCTCCTACCGTGAGGCCGGCGAAGCCGCCCTCCGCCGCGGCGAATGCGCCGTCCTCACCTACGCCGCCGGCGTCGGCTCCCGCTGGACCCAGGGCGCCGGCGTCGTGAAGGCCCTCCACCCGTTCGCCAAATTCGCCGGCCACCACCGCAGCTTCGCCGACGTCCACCTCGCCAAATCCCGCCACACGGCCGCCCTCTACGGCGCCGACGTGCCCCACCTTTTTTCGACGAGCAACCTCACGCACGCGCCGATCGAGCACACCCTCCGCTCCGTCTACCCCGCCGCCTTCAACCGGACCGTGTTTCTCTCCCCCGGCCGCTCCATCGGCCTCCGCCTCGTCCCCGCCGTCCGCGACCTCATCTTCGCCTGGGAGGAAACCGCCCAGCAAAAACTCGACGAACAAAAAGAAAAAATGCGCGAAAGCATCCGCGCCGCCCTCACGCACTGGGCCCGCACCGTCGGCGAAGGCGCCGACTACACCGACAACCTCCCCGGCCAGTGCCTCCACCCCGTCGGTCACTGGTTCGAAATCCCCAACCTGCTGAAAAACGGCACGCTCGCCCGCCTCCTCGCCGCGCGCCCGCAACTGCGCACCCTCCTCGTCCACAACATCGACACCCTCGGCGCCACCCTCGATCCCGCCCTCGTCGGCTGGTTCCAGTCCACCGGCGCCACGCTCGGCTGGGAAGTCATCCCGCGCCGCATCGAAGACCACGGCGGCGGCCTCGCCCGCGTCGACGGCCGCTTGCGCCTCGTCGAGGGCCTCGCCCTGCCGCGTGAGTCCGACGAGTTCGCCCTGACTTACTACAACACCAACACCTGCTGGATCGACGTCGACCGCCTGCTCACGCTCTTCGCCCTCTCCCGCGCCGACCTCGCCGACGCCGACCGCACCGCCGCCGCCGTCCGCGCGATGGCCGCCCGTGTCCCCACCTACGTCACGCTCAAGGACGTGAAGAAACGCTGGGGCCACGGCCAGGAAGACGTCTATCCCGTCGCCCAATTCGAAAAACTCTGGGGCGACATGACCGGCCTCGCCGAATGCGCCAACGTCTTCGCCGCCGTCCCGCGAGCGCGCGGCCAGCAGCTCAAAGACCAGGCCCAACTCGACGGCTGGGCCCGCGACGGCTCCGCCGCCGGCATCGAAGGATTGTGTAAATGGTAGGGACGCCTCTCTGAGGCGTCCGCCCACCCGGGCCCAAGTCCCGCCCTCGCATCCGCCTCACCTCATGTCCCTCCCCGAGCGTCACTGGCTCTACCACGTCCCACCCGCTTGGTCCGGTGTCTCCCCCTATTTCATTACCCTTTGCTGTCAGCTCCGCGGCCCCGACCAACTCTGCCTTCCCTCGACCTCCGAAAAACTCCTCACCGCCGTCCGCCACTACCATGACGCACACCGCTGGCACGTTTCGCTGTGGCTCCTGATGCCCGATCATCTCCACGCCCTCGTCTCGTGCCCACTTGACGAAGACCTCACGAAGCTCGTCGCCGCCTGGAAACGGTTTACCTCACGTGACGCCGGCATCGACTGGCAGAAAGGATTCTTCGACCACCGGCTCCGCGCAGACGAGAGCTTCGAGGAGAAAGCGAACTACATTCGCCAAAACCCGGTCCGCAAAAATCTGGCTGCCACGCCCGAAGCCTGGCCCCACCAATGGTCACCAAGCCGGTAGGGACGCCTCTCCGAGGCGTCCGCCCACGCCACGCCCCCGCGCCCACGTCCGCCCCCAACGGACGGCTCGGAGAGCCGTCCCTACCAGCACCCTTACAAACCACGCTCCGCGCTCCTCCGTTCGTCCCCACTCCGTTTTAGTTTGGCGCCCCCGCCCGTCTCCCTTCCCTTTCACTCTCACTTTCAGTTTCACTTTCAGTTTCACTTTCACCCGCGCCTCGCCCACCCATACCCATGCGCTTCCGCATTCTCGGTTCCGGCAGCTCGGGCAACGCCGCGTTGCTCGTCACCGACGGCGCGCGCGTCCTGGTCGACGCCGGGTTCTCCGCCAAAAAACTCACCGCCCTCCTCGCCGACGCGGGCGAAACTCTCGAGCGTATCGACGCCATTTTCCTCTCCCACGAGCACGGCGACCACGCCGCCGGCATCGACGGCCTGAAAAAACACCCGCACATCCAGGTTTTTGCCAATCCCCCCACGTGCCGCGCCGTCCAGTCTAAACTCGACGCCGCCCACCGCCCGGCCTGGCAACTCTTCGAAACCGGCGCGCGCTTCCGCTTCCGCGACCTCGAAATCGACACCTTCGCCGTGCCCCACGACGCCCAGGAACCCGTCGGCTTCCGCTTCACCACCGGCCACGCCGACGACTTGTTTGCCCCGCGCCGTTCCCTCGCCTACGTCACCGACCTCGGCCACGCCCCGCAAAACGTCCGCGAACAGCTCCGCGAGTGCGACGTCGTCGTCGTCGAGTCCAACCACTGCTCCGACCTGCTCGCCGCCGACACCAAGCGCCCGTGGTCGCTCAAACAGCGCATCTCCGGCCGCCACGGCCATCTTTCCAACGAGGGCGCCCGCGAACTCCTCGCCGCCATTGCGAGCCCGCGCTGGCGCCGCGTGTACCTCACCCACCTCTCGCGCGACTGCAATTCCCCCGCCGCCGTCGAACGCGCCCTCGCCGGCGTCCGCGCCACCCTCACCGCCTGCGAATTCGCCATCGTCGCGCCCGGCGAAGGCACGCCGTTCTACGACTTGTAGGGCGGCCGCAGCGGTCCACCCACCGCGCACCGGCTCGAGGTAGGAGCGATGTGGGAGGGGCTTTACGCCCCGACGAGCCGCGGGGTAAGCGCGCTCCCACTCCGAATCGCCCGCAAGCGGGCTTGTCTCCTACCCCCGATCCCCCAACCCGCCCACCCCAACCTCGCCGAAGCCCCGACGAAGTCACCTCAGTGCCCCGACCCTTTGCGCAAATTGCGCTGCTTCGACATGCTGAACATCAGCAGCGCGCCGACCATCGCCCACGGCACCATAAAGTAGAAAAAATAGGTGTAGCCCGTCTTGTCCAGCAGCCGCCCTAGCATCTGCATCGCCACCCCTGCGCCAATGTATTGAAATGAATTGATACACCCCGAGGCGAACGCCGCCGCCTTCCGGCCGCCGATGTCCATCGCCGCCGCCGGACCGAGCAGCGAATGCGTCGAGTTCGCCGTGAACGCCACCATCACAAACGCCACCGCAATCGCCACCGCCCCGCTCACCCGCGAGGCGATCAAAATCGTCACAATCTCGAGGCAGTAAATCCCCGCGGCCACCGGCGCGCGCCGCCCGTTGAACAAGTGGTCCGAAACGATGCCCGAGATAAACGAACCCGCCGACGCCACGAACGGAATCAGAAACCCCACGACCAAAAACAGCGGCGAGTCCAAGTCGATCTTGTGCACGTCCTGCATGTAGCGCGGAAACCACTGGTCCACCGTCTGCCGCACCGCCCCCGTGCACGCGTAGGCACTCGCCATGATCCACACGAATTTGTTCGAGACAATGGTCACGAACACCTCGCGCATGTCCGCCTTCACCGTGTCATCGTGGTCCGCCTCGCCCTTAAACACCCCGTGAAAGCCCGCCTCCTCCGGCGTGTCCTTGGCCCAGATCGCCAGCGCCACCGCGACGATGGTCGCGATCCCCGCCGGCACGAAAAAGAGCATGCGCCAGTGCTGCGCCGGCACCTGCCACATCCCGAGAAACACAAACCCCGCCAGCAGCGCCGGCCCGAGCTGGTTGATCGCCACCCGGCCGAGATTGATCATAAACCCGAACACCCCCGCAAACGTCCCGCGCTCCGTCGCGCTGAACCACGACGCGTTGATCTTGATAAACCCCGGCGCGCCGAACGACTGCGCGTAACCGTCGATGCCCCGCAGCAAAATAAAGAGCCACAGCATCCCGAAAAACGACGCCCCGCCGAACGCGAGATTGCAGATCACCGTACCCGCCGCCCCGATCAGCAGCGCCTTCTTCCCGCCCAGCCGGTCCGTGATCAGCCCGTTGACGACCTGCCCGACCGCATACGCGTAGAAAAATGAAGCGAGGATATCGCCCATGTTTTCCTTCGAGAAATGAAACTCATCCGACATCGCCTTGTTCGCGATGGAGATGTTGTAGCGGCACATGTAGAAGCTCGTGTAGAGCAACCCCACGACGCTCCAGTTGAGCCCGCGCCGCGCCCCGTAGCCGGGCGGTAGAGCCAAACGCGCTGTCACTTTTTCTCCCCCGGCGGCGGACGACGAAATCATGGAGCTGCGGTTGTAGCTCAAAAAGCCTAACCTGCACGGAAATTCCTCTCCGGAACTTCCCGCCCCCACCCCCCGCGGCGCCACCTCGCCTCCGCCCACCCTCACGCCCGCGGCGCTTGCCGCCCCGGCCCGTTTCCTGCACCACCTGCCCAGCCATGATTCCCGCCGCCCCCTTCCGCCGCACCAAAATCATCTTCACCCTCGGGCCCGCCACCGAGAGCGAGGAAATGCTCGAAAAGATGATCCGCGCCGGCGCCGACATCATCCGCCTCAATATGGCGCACGCCAAACACGACTGGACCCGCGCCGTCATCCGCCGCATCCGCGCCGTCTCTGCCCTCGTCGGCCGCGACGTCGCCGTCATGATGGACATCAAGGGCCCCGAAATCCGCACCGGCGACCTCTCCGTACCCCTCGAACTCAAAGCCGGCGAAATCTTCGACTTCACCGTTAAACCCGGCGCCAGCACCATGGAGGGCGAGGAAATCCGTTCCGTCGACGTCAACTACCAGGACCTCGTCAACGACATCAAGGTCGGCGATACCGTCCTCGTCGACAACGGCCTCCTCCGCCTCGAGGTCCTCGCCAAAGACGACGCCCGCATCCGCTGCCGCGTCCTCATCCCCGGCGAGCTCAAATCGAAACGCCACATCAACCTCCCCGGCGTCAAAGTAAACCTCCCGTCCTTCACGGAAAAAGACCGCGCCGACACCACCGTCGGCCTCGAGGAGGGCATCGACTTCGTCGCCCTCTCCTTCGTCCGCGCCGCGAAAGACGTCGAACTCCTCCGCACCTTTCTCAGCGAAAAAAAATCCCGCTGCCGCATCATCGCCAAAATTGAGGACCAGTCCGCCATCGACCACCTCGACAGTATCGTCGCCGCCTGCGACGCCCTCATGGTCGCCCGCGGCGACCTCGGCATCGAGTGCCCGTTCGAGGAACTCCCCGTGATCCAGCGCCGCGCCGTCCGCGCCTGCCTCGCCCAGGGCCGACCCGTGATCGTCGCCACCCACATGCTCGAAAGCATGATCTCGCAACCCGTCCCCACCCGCGCCGAAATCACCGACGTCGCCAACGCCGTCTTCGAACTCGCCGACTGCGTCATGCTCTCCGGCGAGACCACCATCGGCAAATACCCCCTCGAATGCGTGCAGATGCTCGACAAGATTTCCCGCCGCATCGAGGCCGAGGAAGCCCCCCTCGCCCGCGAACCCGCCGTCTTCACCGGCGAGCGCATGAAAGTCCTCCACTCCGCCGTCGTCCTCGCCAACGAACTCCCGCGCTCGAAACTCCTCACCTTCACCCGCCACGGCTTCATGGCCCAGGGCCTCGCCGCGCTGCGCCCCACCTCCGCGCCGATCATCGCCTTCACCCCCTCGCCCGAGGTCTTCCGCCAACTCCGCCTCCTGCGCGCCGTCGAACCCTACCTCATGCCGCTCGGCTCCGAACCCGACGTCACCATCGAAAACGCCATCGCCCTCCTCCGCCGCGAAGGCCGCATCGCCCCCGGCGACAAACTCATCGTCGCCACCGACATCGTCGCCCAGGACCGCCTCGTCGACAGCGTCCAGCTCCGCACCGTGCGCTGACCCGTCTTGCTCTGCCCGCGTTCTCTTTCGTCCGCACACCGCTCCCCGGGAGCCTCCGGGTCCCTGGGCGGGTCGCTTCTTTCGGCGTCTCCACCCGCATCGATGTAAATTTTCGGTTAGCCTTGTGCTCCGTAACGACTAAAAGTCACCGCGCCTGTCCGATGGCGTCTTCGCACTCACGTGACTCATCCCCCCGCGTTTCCGCCCGGTCCCTTTTTTCCGCCACCTCCCCTGCGTCGCATGAACTCCCTCCGCCCCTCCGCCGCCCCGCTGCTCTCCGCCTTCGTCGCCTTCGCCGCGCTCCTTGCCCCGGCCACCCGCGCGCAGGAACCCCGCCTTTCCAACATCTCCACCCGCGCACAAACCGGCACCGGCGCCTCCGTCCTCACCGCCGGCTTCGTCATCGGGCCCGGCGCCAACAAACAGGTCCTCATCCGCGCCGTCGGCCCCACCCTCTCCAGCTTCGGCCTCACCGGCGTCCTGACCGACCCCGTGCTCACCGTCTATAACAGCGCCAACGTCGTCGTCGCCTCCAACGACAACTGGGCCACCCCCGTCGGCCCCGGCGCCGCCACCACCGCCCAGCTCTCGGCCGCGTTCTCCTCCGTCGGGGCCTTTGCCTTCGGCACCACCACCACCAGCCGCGACTCCGCACTGCTCGCGACGCTCGCCCCCGGCAACTACACCGCCCAGGTCGCCGGCGCCGGCGGCACCACCGGTATCGCCCTCGTCGAAGTGTACGAAATCGGCGGCGCCAACGCCGGCGCCAAACTCGTCAACACCTCCACCCGTCTCCAAATTTCCGCGACGTCCGCCCCGATCATCGGCCTCGTCGTCGCCCCCGGCACCGGCACCCGCAAACTCCTCGTCCGCGCCTCCGGCCCCGCCCTCGCCGCCTTCGGCCTCACCGGCACCCTGGCCGATCCCGCCATCCGCCTCACCAGCTCCCTCGGCACCGTCCTCGCCACCAACGACAATTGGGGCACCCCCTCCGATACCCGCGCCGCCAACACCCTCGGCCTCACCAACGCCTTCGCCCTCGCCGGCGCCTTCGCCTTCCCCGCCGGCAGCCGGGACGCCGCCGTCCTCGTCGACCTCGCCCCCGGCAGCTACGGCCTCCAAATCACCAGCAACGACGGCACCAGCGGCCTCGGCCTCATCGAAGTCTACGACCTCACCCCCGCCAACCCGCCCACCGTCACCCTCGCCGCCACCCGTGCCATCAGCGACGAGTCCGGCAACAACCCCGGCGAATTCACCCTCTCCCGCACCGGCGACACCGCCCTCCCTCTCACCGTCAACTACGGCGTCGGCGGCTCCGCCGTGAACGGCTTCGACTACCCCCCGCTCCTCGGCACCGTCACCATCCAAGCCGGCGCCTCCAGCGTCAAAATCCCCCTCTCCCCCAACCCCGACGTCCAAAACGAGGGCACCGATACCGTCGTCCTCACCCTCGCCACCGGCGGCGCCTACCTCATCGGCGCGCAAAACTCGGCCACTGTCTCCATCGCCGACAGCCCCGCCACGCTCTACATCGCCAGCGTCCGCCCCACCACCACCGCCACCTCGGGCACCACCGCCTCCGGCACCGCCTCGATCCTCCTCAGCTCCAGCGGCACCCTCGCCGCCGTCAACGTCTCCTTCTCCAATCTCAGCTCCACCCTCACCAACGCCTACCTTGTCCTCGGCACCACTGAAGACTTCGTCTTCAGCCTCGGCACCGCCGGCCAGGTCAACGGCGCCCAGTGGACCTTTAACCCCACGGGCCAATACTCCGCCACCGCCCTCCTCGAAGCCCTGAAGTCAGGTAACATCGCCGTCCGCCTCGACACCGCCAAATACCCCACCGGCGAGGTCAAAGGCGCCTTCATCCAAGGCGCCGGCACCCGCACCTTTGTCGCTCCTGCCGCCCCGCCCGCCGTCGCTCTCACCAACGCCACCGCCACCGACGCCGCCCGCTTCCTCACTCAGGCCACCTTCGGCCCCACCAAAGCGGAAATTGACGCCCTCACCGGCGGTAACATCGACACCTGGATCACCGCCCAGCTCGCGATGCCCTTCACCGCCCATCGCACCGCCACCGTCGCGGACCGCACTGCCTTCGGCGGCAGCAGCAGCTACACCAACTGGAACGCCATCCACATGCCGAACCGCCAGTCCGCGTGGTTCAAAAACGTGCTCACCGCCCCCGACCAACTCCGCCAGCGGGTCGCCTTCGCGCTCAGCCAAATCCTCGTCGTTTCCGACATCTCCCTTGGCGACGACAACCGCACCGAACCCCTCGCCAACTATTACGACATCCTTGGCAACGGCGCCTTCGGCAATTTCCGCACCCTCCTCGAGCAAGTCACCCTCAGCCCCATGATGGGTGAGTATCTCAGTTCGCTCCGCAACTCCAAGGCCACCTTCGACAGCAGCGGAGCCACCCTCACCACCCCCGACGAAAACTACGCCCGCGAGGTCATGCAGCTCTTCACCATCGGCCTCGTTCAACTCAACCCCGACGGCACCCTCGCCCTCGGCGCCGACGGCCTCCCGGTCCCGACCTACGACCAAAACACGATCACGGAAATGGCCAAGGTTTTCACTGGCTGGGCCTACCCCTCCACGAATCTCGCCAACTTCCGCACCGCCGGTACTAACTACTTCAGTCCGATGCAGCTCTTCCCCGCGTTCCATGACAACACGGCGAAGAACCTCAACCTCACCAGCCTCGCCACCATCCCCGCCGACGCCTCCGCCACCTCCGGCACCAACGACCTGAAGTTAGCCCTCGACGCCCTCTTCACCCACCCCAACACCGGCCCCTTCGTCTCGCGCTTCCTCATCCAGCGCCTCACCACCAGCAACCCGAGCCCCGCCTACGTCTACCGCGTCGCCCAAGCCTTCGCCAACGACGGCACCGGCACCCGCGGTAACCTCGGCGCTGTCGTCCGCTCCATCCTCACCGACTACGAAGCCCGCTCGCCCGCCGTCGCCAGCAACCTCGCCTACGGCAAGCTCAAGGAACCTCTCCTCCGCCTGACCGGCCTGCTCCGCAGCTTCGGCGCCTCCTCCACCAGCGGACGCTTCCTCGGTTATCGCCACACCCTCACGGACGGCACCTTTATCACCGGCTCCACGCCCCTCCCCGCCGCGGCCGACCGCGTCCCCGGAGCCGGCGGCACCTCCACCGTCAACTCCGCGACGCTCGTCTACAGCGCCATCGGCAGCATCGCCCAAGCCGCCCTCCGTTCCCCCACCGTCTTCAATTTCTATCACTCCGACTACGTTCTCCCCGGCCCTCTCGCCGCCGCTGGCCTCGTCGCTCCGGAGTTCGAAATCACCGACGATAACTTCGCCATCGGCGTCCCCAACTTCCTACGCAATTTCGTCAACTCGGCCATCCCCACTTCCGGCGGCGTCCCCACCGCGGCCGCCCCCTACGCCCTGATTCTGAACACCACCTACGAGGAGTCCCTCGTCCCGACCCCCACGGCCCTCGTCGATCACCTCAACCGCCTCCTCTGCGCCGGCACGCTCCCCACCGACGCCCGCACCCGCATCGTCGCCGCGCTCGCCGCCCTCCCCACGGCCACCACGACCACCGACCGCGCCAAGTCCGCGATTCTCCTCGTCCTCACCGCCCCCGCCGCCGCCATCCAGAAGTAAAGTAGGGCGGGTCTTCGACCCGCCCCTCTCGTGCCGTTCCTCGGCCCAGGTCCCCGCTCTCAACTCTCTGCTCTCAACTCCCCGCTCTCAACTCTCACCTTTTCCGCCCCCCATGAGCAAAAAATCCGCCCCCGAAGTCTCCCGCCGCGAATTCCTCGGCAGCGCCTGCTGCGCCGCGGTCGGTGCCACCGGCCTCCTCTCCACCCTCGGCAGCCTCCGCCTCATGGGCGCCGCCGCCAGCCCCGGCAACGGCCCCCAAACGCCCAACACCGCCGCTGCACCCATCAACTCCGACTATAAAGCCCTCGTCTGCCTCTTCCTCAACGGCGGCAACGATGCCAATAACCTCATCGTCCCCATGGGCACCGGCGCCTCCACCGACGCCTCCAGCTACGCCGCCTACGCCGCCGCTCGCTCCAATCTCGCCATCCCCCGCGCCAGCCTCCTCTCGCTCGCGCCCAAGACCGCCGATGGCGGCCGCACCTGGGGCCTCCACCCCTCCGTCGGCGAACTCAACACCCTCTTCGGCTCCGGTAAACTCGCCCTCCTCGCTAACGCCGGCACCCTCGTTTACCCGACCTCGAAAGCCCAATACACCGCCCGCAGCGTCCCGCTCCCACCCCAGCTCTTCTCGCACAGCGATCAGCAGGTCCAGTGGCAGCATAGCGTTCCCGACAAGCCCACCTCCACCGGCTGGGGCGGCCGCGTCGCCGATCTCGTCAACGCCTTCAACACCAGCGACCAGATCTCGATGTCGATCAGCATCGCCGGCAAAAACACCTTCCAAGTCGGCAGCAAAGTCAGCCAATACGCCATCGGCACCAGTGGCGCCACCACCCTCGCCGGCAGCACCACCAGCCTTACGCCCACCAACCTCGACGGCATCCGCTTCCGGGCCCAAAAAGACCTCTTCGGCCAAGCCCAGCCCGGCCTCTTCGAGACCGCCTTCGCCACCGCCTCCGGCGATGCCATCGTCTCCTCCGACCTCCTCAACGGCGTCCTCGCCGCCTCCGGCACCCTCGCGACCGTCTTCCCCAACACCACCGCCGGCAACCAACTCCGCATGGCCGCGCGCCTCATCGCCGCCTCGCCCACCCTCGGCCTCAAGCGCCAGATTTTCTTCGTCCAACTCGGTGGCTGGGATCTCCACGCCGGTCAGCTCACCAACACCGACCCTGTCACCGGCGCCCACGCGAACCTCCTCGCCCAAGTCAGCCAGGCGATGAACGCCTTCCACAACGCCACCGTCGAACTCGGCGTCGCCAGCCAAGTCACCACCTTCACCGCGTCCGACTTCGGCCGCACCTTCCGCTCCAACGGCGACGGCTCCGACCACGGCTGGGGCAGCCACGCCATGATCATGGGCGGCGCCGTCAAAGGCGGCGACATCTACGGCAAGATGCCCACCCTGTCCATCAACGGCCCCGACGACACCGGCCTCGGTCGCTGGATTCCCACCACCAGCGTCGACGAATACGCCGCCACCCTCGCCACCTGGTTTGGCGTCAGCTCCACCGATCTCCCCACTGTCCTCCCCAACATCGGCCGCTTCGCGAAACCCAACCTCGGCTTCCTTTGATTCCGCGGTCGGCCGTGCGCTCCGCGCGCGGCTCCGCGGTCGAGCGCGTTGACCCAACGCGCTTTTTTGCGCCCCCACTCCCCGCCCGCCCATCGTGAAAAGACTCACCCCCACCCTCGTCCTCGGCGCCCTCATCCTCGCACTCCTCGCTTGGTATTTCTGGCCCACGTCGCCCGCCACCGACTCAACCTCGGCCTCCACGCCATCCGCCCCCGCCTCTCAAATCTCAAATCCCCCCTCTCAAATCCCCGCTCCGCCCCCCGCTCCCGCCGAACGCAGCCCCCTCGCTGACACCCTCAACGCCCCCGGCGCCACGGTCCGCGCCGACCTCCGCGTCGTGGCCGAAATCCTCGACACCTTCCGCACCAACTTCCCCCGCGATGGCAACCCCGTCGGCACCAACGCCGAAATCACCGCGGTCCTCATCGGCAAAAACAAACTTCGCCTCGCCCTCATCCCGCCCGACCATCCCGCCGTGAGCCGCTCCACCGGCGAACTCCTCGACCGCTGGGGCACCCCGTTCTTCTTCCACGCCGAGAGCGGCACCCGCATGACCATCACGAGCGCCGGCCCCGACAAAAAGCTCCACACCCCCGACGACGAAACCTTCACCCCGTAGCCCGGAGCTTCAGCCCGTGCTCCCTCCGCCTTCATTTGGCCAATAAGGCCGGCACACGATTGCCTGTGTCCGGTGGCGGTTATCGCTGTCTGCCTTGTCCTGCTCGCTGCCGTCCGCCGCATGATGCCTCGCCGCCATCTCCTCCGTTTCGCTCCTTTCGTTGCGCTCTGTCTCGGCCTGCCCCTCTCATCTCCGCTCCCCGCCCAATCCACCTGGTCCCTCGTCGCACCCACCTCCGAATCCGCCACCGCGACCACGGCCACACCCTGGGGCGTCTGCTAAGGCGGCCACTTCGTCGCCCTCGGCGAAAACCGCATGATCCTCGCATCCCCCGCCGGTCTCGCGTGGACGCCCCCGCACCAGCGGAACCACCGCCTGGCTCACGTGCGTCGCCTCTCCTTTCAACCACTTCGTCGCCGTCGGCGTCGATCGTACCGTGCTGACTTCCCTCGATGCGATCACACGGACGCCCTGCACTGACTGCTCCGCCTAAGTCCCGCGCGGACGCCTCCACGTCGTCGGCTTCGATCACGACCGTTTTCTCACTTCAGGGAAACGTGACTTCGCCCTCTCGCGCCAACTCCCGCTTCGCCCGTGGAGCGTCCATTCCCGCCCACTCGCCCCGCGATCGCCACCAACTCTTCTTGGGAAACCACCCCCGACCTCGCCGCCCTCCTCCGCGCCCACCTCCGGCCTCGTCCTCGCCGAAATCTACGAACAGCCCGTGCCGTCGGACCCCGTGGGCGATCAGCCGACACCTCCGATCTCCCTGCGCCGGCGATCAGCCGCCGCTCCCCCTCCTCGCTCTCGCCCATCGGCGAATTCCGTGAGCGTCTCCGTCCATCTGCCCGTCTCCGTCACTCACACCCACCGCGCCAGCGCCACCCGCAACTTCTCCCGCGCCCGCGCCACGCGCGCCTCCACGACCTTCACGCTCGTCCCCACCGTCGCCGCGATTTCCGCCTGCGACATCTCCTCAAATTCAAACAGCACGATCGCCTCGCGCAGCTCCACCGGCAACGCCGCGATCGCCTCCCGCACCGCCCCCGCCCGTTCCTTCCGCTCCAACGCCCCCTCTCCCGCTCTCCCCGTCTCTCCTTCTCCGTCCTCATTCCACGCCTCCAGCGCGACCTCCGGCCGCCGCCGCCACCACCGCAACCGGTTCCGCGCCAGATTCACCGCGATCGAAAACACCCACGGCCGCACCTCCGCGCCGTCCCGAAATTTTCCGCGCTGCTGCCACACGCGCACCATCGTCTCCTGCGCCAGTTCCTCCGCGTCGCTCGCGTTGAGCACGATCCGCCCGATCACACTCTTCACCGGCCGCTCCCACCGCTCCATCAACACCCCGAACGCCGCCTCGTCCCCTCCCTGCACCCGCCCCATCAGCGCCCGATCCTCCGCCCGCACCCCCACCCACGCCTCGTCCTCGCGCGTCCCTCCCTGCCTCCCTCCACTTTCACTCTCACTTTCCCTCTCGGTCCTCACGGTTTCGCTCCCACCGTCGGCGCGCCGGTGTGCGCATAACCCGACACCCGCGGCAACACCGTCGCCAGATAGCGCTCCCCCTGCTCCGCCGGCATGACCGCGGCCACGCGCCGAAAATGCCCCGTCATCGCGTCGACACAGATTTTCTCCAACCGTGCGACTTCCGCCGCTGGCGCCTTGCGCTCCCGCGCGTCCATGATCGCCGCACAGTGCTCCCCGCACACCGCACCATAGTCGTCGTGCAATTTCTTGATCGCCGCGAACTGCGCCCCATCGAGCCGAAACTCCGCGCGCAACCACGCCATCGCATCGTTCTCGCGCGCCGCGCGCCGCAGCGCCGCATCGTCGTTCAGCGCGAAGAAAACCCCAAACGCCAGCGCACACGCCGCCATCACCACCCCCGCCGTGATCAGCAAGTTCCTCATGGCATCGTCATGCCCCGGGCATCAAGCGAGTGCACATACGCGCTCGCCAGCCGCTCGCTCTCCGCCGCGGCCAGCGAGCGCGCTTGCATCCGCCCGCCCACCGCGCCCAACACGACGGCCAGCGCCACCGCCCCCACCACCGCCGCGCTATGCCCACGCAGATACCCCGCCCACGATTCCGTCTTCCCCGCGCGCCCGATCCGCGCCCAGACCTCGGAGCGGAACTCTGGCGTCCGCCGCGGCGCCACCCGCCAGTCTTGCAACACACGGGAAAGGGGATCGTTCGATGGGGGAGCCTTCATAGATTCATGTCTGGGTTCACACCCTATAACCCGCCCCCGCCAAAATCCCGCAAAAAACTTTCCCGAAATTTTCCGCGGGATTTTCCGCCCCGCGGTTTATTATCCGTGAACCATCCCTATGAAACTCACCTCCCGCCTCGCCTCCGCCGCCCTCGCCCTCGCTCTCTCCCTGAGCTTCGCGCCTTCTCTGCTCGCCGCCGAGAAGCACGACAAACCCGCCGACGCCGCTGCCAAGCCCACGCCCGCCGAGGCCGCCCTTATCGCCAAAGCCCGCGCGTCCTATCCGTTGAAGACCTGCCTCGTTTCCGATGAACCCCTCGGCAGCATGGGCGAGGCCATGCCCTACATCCATCGCGTCGCCGGCCAGCCCGACCGCGTCGTCTTCCTGTGCTGCGACGGCTGCATCGACGACTTCAAGGCCACCCCCGCCAAGTTCCTCGCCAAGGTCGACGCCGCCGCCAAAGCAAAAAAGTAAAGGAGGGCGCGGTCTCTGACCCGCCCTTCCTCACGCGCTCCGCTCCTCCTCCGCCTCCCCTCCGCCCCACCCCCATGCGCGCGCTCCCCGTCCGACTCCTCGTCCTGCTCATCCTCTGCACGGCGAGCGCGCGCCCCTCTTTCGCCACCGACGTCGGTGGCCCCCCGCTCACGCTTGATCAGGTCCTTGCCGACGTCCGCGCCAAGCACCCGGAGATCAAATCCGCCACCGCCATGGCCGCGGCCGACCGCGAGCGCATCGTCCAAGCCGGCGCTTGGGAAGATCCCGTCGCCGGCCTCGAACTCCAGCGCATGAACAACAACGCGCGCGTCTTCAGCTACGACACCGTCGAACTCTCCCTCAGCCAGAAAATCCCGCTCTCCGGCAACCGCGAACGCCGCCGCGCCGCCGCCACCGCCGAAGCCGGCGTCTCCGCCGCCGCGATCCGCTCCCGCTCGTTCATGCTCGTCGCCTCCGCCCGCGACGCCTTCTTCGCCCTGCTCCGCACCCGCGAGCAACTCGCCCTCGTCGCCGACTCCGAACGCCTCCTCGTCCAAGCCGCCGACCTCGTCCGCAGCCGTCTCGCCACCGGCGGCGCCGACACCACCGCCCTCCTCATGGCCGAACGCGAACGCGCGCAGCTCAAGGAGCGCGTCATTATGCTCGAACGCGAAGCCGCCGACGCCACCGCCACGCTCAACACCCTCCGCGACCTCGCTCCGCAAACTCCCATCGGCGAACTCGCCGCTCCCGCCGCCACCGCCGCCACGGGCTTCGCCACCCTCGAAGAAGCCCAAGCCCACGCGCTCGCCCATCGCCCCGAACTCCGCGAAGCCGAAGCCCGCATCACCGCCGCCGCCCGCAACGAAGACGTCGCCGCCCGCGCCTGGCGCCCGGACCCCGAGGTCATGGTCAAGGCCCGCCACGTCCAGGCCGGCGGCCGCATCCTTAACGACTACGACACCGGCGTCGCCGTCAGTCTCCCCTGGGCCAACAACGACAAATACCGTTCCGCCCAGCGCGAAGCCGCCCGCCGCCGCGAAGCCCTCCAACTCGACGCCGCCGCCCTCCGCACCAAGACCGCTGGCGAAATCCGCGAGATGTGGACGCGCCGCGACACCGCCCTCCGCAGCGTCGAACTCTACCGCGACCGCCTCCTCCCGCTCGCCCGCCAGGGCGCCGACTCCCTCCGCACCGGCCTCGTCACCGGGAAAAATTCCCTCACCGAACTCGTCGCGGCCCAACGCGCCCTCATCGATGCGCAGACGACCCTCGCCGCCAGCCTCGCCGATCTCCACCGCTACAATTCCATGCTCGCGACCCTCACCGGCGCCGCCGACCAGTCATGAAACGTCTCCTCTTTTTCCTCCTCGCGTTGGCCACCCTGCCTATCGCCTTAAGCCTGTCGCCGTTCGCCCGTGCGAGCGAAGCGCGCGTCTACCGCTGCCCGATGCATCCCTGGATCAAGTCCGACAAACCCGGCAAATGCACCGTCTGCGGCATGGACCTCGTCGCCGCCACCACCATGCCCACGGCCGAGGGCGTCGTCGCGCTTGCTTCCTCGATCATCACCGCCATCGGCGTTGAAACCTCCGTCGTCTCCCGCCAAGCGCTCACCCGCACGATCCGCGTCACCGGCGCCATCGACGACGACGACACCCGCCACCGCCTTCTCACCGCCCGCTCCGAGGGCCGCGTAGAAAAACTTTTCGTCAACGTCGTCGGCGCTGTCGTCACCGCAGGCGAACCCCTCCTCGAACTCTATAGTCCCGAACTCCAGACCGCCCAGCGCGAATTCGTCCAACTCGCCCGCGCCGGCGAACTCGCCGCCTCCGCCCTTCCCGCCGCCCGCGCCCGCCTCCTCCGAATGGGACTCGCGGATGCGCAGCTCACCGAACTCGTGAAGACCGGCGAACCGCCGCTCGTCACCACTATTTTCGCCCCCGACGGCGGCACCGTCGTCGCCAAATCCGTCTACGAGGGCCAGTGGGTGAAGACCGGCGACAAGCTGCTCGAGCTCGGCGATTTTTCCAAAATGTGGTTCCTCTTCGACGCCTACGAGCAGGACCTCCCGTGGCTCGCCGTCGGCCAGTCCGTCGAAATTTCCACCCGCTCCATTCCGGGCGAAGTCATCGCCGCGCCCATCGCTTTCATCAACCCGAACCTCGATGAAATGACCCGCACCGCCAAGGTCCGCGTCGTTCTAGCCAATCCCCACGTCAACGCCGCCGGCGTCCCGCACACCCTGTATCACAAGGTTCTCGCCGAGGGCCGCGTCCTCGTTTCCTCGCCCGCCGTCCTCGCCGCCCCCCGCGCCGCCGTCCTCGACCGCGGCACCGGCCCGGTCGCCTATATCGACCGCGGCGAGGGCAACTACGAACAACGCGTCGTCTCCCTCGGCCGCCGCGGCGACAGCCTCGTCGAGATTCTCTCCGGCCTCGCCGAAGGCGACAAGGTCGTCACCCACGGCGCCCTCCTCCTCGACGCCCAGGCCCAGCTCGCCAACGAAGCCACCGAACACTCCTCCCCCGCTCCGGCGCCCGCCTCTCCACCCTCCGCTCCCGCTGCCGCTCTTGGCGCTTCGCTTTCGGCGCTCGGATCCCTCGCCACCGCCGCCATCGACTCCGCCGCCGTGCTCGCCGCCGACGACTACGCGGCCTACCAAAAACTTTTCCCCGCCCTTCTCGCGGCCACCCAGGATTTTCCCGCGCTCCCGAAACTCGAACTCGGCACCGACCTTAAATCCGCCCGCCGTTCCTTCGAACCGTGGAGCACCGCGATCGCCGATCTCCTCAAGCCCCATCGCGCCAACCTCGGCGTCAAGGTCTTCCAGTGCCCGATGTCGCCCGTCCTGAAAAAAGGCCGCTGGGTCCAACGCGGCCAACCGCTCAAGAATCCCTTCTACGGTTCCGCGATGGCCGACTGCGGCAGCGAAATCCCCTGATCGGCTCCCTCGCCCTTCGCCTTTCGTCCGGTCCCATGATCAACGCCCTCATCAAGTGGTCGCTCCACAACCGCTTCCTCGTCCTCGGGGCGACCCTTCTCCTTTTCGGCTGGGGCCTTTTCGCGATCCGCCGCGTCCCGATCGACGCCATCCCCGACCTCAGCGAAAACCAGGTGATCGTCTTCGCCGACTGGGAGGGCCGCAGCCCGCGCGAGGTCGAGGACCAGGTCACCTACCCGCTTTCCGTTAATCTCCAGGGCCTCGCCGGCGTGCGCACCGTCCGCGCCACCTCGATGTTCGGCTTCTCGCTCATCACCGTCATTTTCGAGGACAAACTCGACAACTACTTCGCCCGCACGCGCGTCCTCGAGCGCCTCAACTACCTCGGCAACATCCTGCCCGCCGGCGTCACCCCGCGCCTCGGCCCCGACGCCACCGGCCTCGGCTGGGTTTACCAATATTATCTTAGAGACACATCCGGCAAACAGGACCTCGGCTCCCTCCGCGCGCTCCAGGACTACTTTGTCCGCTACCAACTCGCCGCCGTCCCCGGCGTCGCCGAGGTCGCCAGCATTGGCGGCTTCGTCCGCCAATGGCAGGTCGAAGTCTCGTCGCTGCGCATGAAGCAACTCGGCATCCCGCTCGACCTGGTGATGTCCGCCATCGGTAAAAATAACGTCAACGTCGGCGGCCGCACCCTTGAGGAAAACGGGATGGAGTTCGTCGTCCGCGGCCGCGGCCTCATCACCTCCGCTGCCGACCTCGAGACCATCGCCCTCACCTCGCGCAATGGCACACCCGTCTACCTCCGCGACGTCGCCACCGTGCAGATCGGCGGCGACTACCGCCGCGGCGTGCTCGACGTCGACGGCCACGAAGTCGTCGGCGGCACCGTCGTCATGCGCACCGGCGAAAACGCCTACCAGGTCATCCAGGACGTCAAGGCCAAGATCGCCCAAATCTCCTCCGGTCTCCCGCCCGGCATCACCATCGAGCCGTTCTACGACCGCAGCGACCTCATCGACCGCGCCATCGAAACCCTCAAGCACACACTCTGGGAAGCCGTTATCCTCGTGACGCTGATGCACGTCATCTTCCTCTTTCACTTCCGCAGCATTCTCATCGTCACGCTCCCGCTGCCCGCCTCGATCCTCGTCGCCTTCATTCTGATGAAGGAATGCGGCATCCAGTCGCACATCATGTCGCTCACCGGCATCGCCATCGCCATCGGCGTCCTCGTCGACGCCGCGATTGTGATGACCGAAAACGTCATCCGCCACTGCGAGCAGGAGGAACACAAACTCGGCCGTCCGCTCACGCGCCCCGAAACCTGGTCCGTGACCCTGGCCGCTTCACAACAGGTCGGCCGCCCCATCTTCTTCGCGATGGGCATCATCATCCTCGCCTTCATTCCGATCTTCCAACTCACCGGCCAGGAGGGAAAACTGTTCCACCCGCTCGCTTGGACCAAGACCTTCGCGATGATCGGCGCCACCGTCTTCGCGGTCACCCTCGTGCCCGTCCTCTGCACGTTCCTCGTGCGCGGACCGTTCCACGCCGAAGACCGCAACTGGGTCATGCGCGCCCTCATGGCGCTCTACAACCCCGTCCTCCATTGGGCCCTCCGCTGCCGCAAAACCGTCCTCTCCCTCGCCGCCACCCTTCTCGCCTTTTGCGTCATCCTCGCCTTCGGCCTGCCGTCTGCGGTGTCTTCCCGTCTTCCGAATCGTGTCGCCCACCTCTTCGCAGGCTTCGGCTCCGAATTTATGCCAACCCTCCAGGAAGGCTCGCTCCTCTTCATGCCCGTGCTCCTTCCGAGCACTTCGCTCACCGAGATCAAACGCATCATGGCCTGGCAGGACCGCGTGATCCGCGATACGCCCGAGGTCGCCAGTGTCGCCGGAAAACTGGGACGCTTCGACACCGCCACCGATCCCGCCCCCACCGAGATGATCGAGACCACCATCATGCTCAAACCCGCCGCCGAGTGGCGAACCGGCATGACGAAACAAAAGCTCATCGACGAACTCACCGCCAAGCTCACGCAGGTCCCCGGCTACGTCCCCGGTTTCCTCCAACCGATCGAGAACCGCATTCTCATGCTCGCGACCGGCATCCGGGCCCAACTCGGCATCAAAATTTTCGGCGACGATCTCGACGCGCTCCAAAAAAAGGCCTTCGAGGTCGAACAAATCGTGAACAAAATTCCCGGCGCCACCGGCGTCGCCCCCTCCCGCGTCCAGGGCAAACCCTACCTCGAAATTTCCCCCGACCGCGCCGCCCTCGCCCGTTACGGCCTCAGCCTCGAAGACGTCCTCGGCACCGTCGAAACCGGCATCGGCGGCAAAAACGTCACCACCGCCATCCAGGGCCGCGAACGTTGGCCCGTCCAGGTCCGCTTCGAGCGCGCCGACCGCGAAGACCTCGACCGCCTCGGCGCCCTCCCCGTCGCCCTCCCCAACTCCGAGCCCGCCCGTTTCGTCCCGCTCGGCCAGATCGCCACCCTCCAGCGCGTCCTCGGCCCCAACGAAATCGCCTCCGAAAACGGCCGCCTCCGCGTCTACGTCCAGGCCAACGTCAACGAACGCGATCTCGGCTCCTTCGTCGACGACGCCAAGCTCGCCATCGCTCGCGACCTCAAACTCGACCCCGGCATGACCATTGAGTGGAGCGGCCAATACGAAAACCAACTCCGCGCCCGCGCCACCCTCCGCCTCATCATGCCGATCGTGCTCGCGATCATCTTCGTGATCCTCGCCATGACCTTCCACTCCGCCGCTGAAGCCGCCCACGTCATCCTCGCCGTGCCCTTTGCCCTCACCGGCGGCGTGCTTCTCCAATGGTTCATGGGCTTCAACTTCAGCGTCGCCGTCTGGGTCGGCTACATCGCCCTCTTCGGCACTGCCATTCAGACCGGCGTCGTCATGGTCGTTTACCTCGAAGACGCCGTGAAAAACGCTCTCGCCGAAAAACGCGCCAGCCTCGCAGTTGCTCCCGGCGCCCACCCCTCGGCTCTCCCCGCGCAACTCACCCACGACGAACTCCTCTCCGCGATCAAAGCCGGAGCCCGCCTCCGCCTCCGCCCCAAAGTCATGACCGTCGCCACGGCCATCGCCGGCCTCCTCCCCATTTTCTGGAGTACGCGCACCGGCGTCGAAGTCATGCAACCCCTCGCCGCCCCCGTCGTCGGCGGCATGCTCTCCTCGCTGGTTCACATTCTCGTCGTCACGCCCGTGATCTTCGCCTGGCTTCGTGAGCGCGAGCTCACTTCCCCCGCCAAAGCCAACTGATTACCCATGCATCTTTTCCCTCTTCCCTGCTCCCCCCTCCTTCGTCTCCCCATCCTCCTCTCCTGCCTCCTCGCCGTCTTCGTCCCCACGCTGACTGCCGCCGAATTTCCCGACGCCGCCCAACCCCAACTCGCCGCCACCGCCGACGGCCGCGTCTACCTCGCCTTCGGCCGCGGCCCCGAAATCTTCGTCGCCCGCTCCGATGATGCCGGGGCCACCTTCGCCGCCCCCGTCCGCATCGCCGCCCTGCCCTCGCTCATGCTCGGCCGCCGCCGCGGCCCGCGGATCGCCGCCCACGCCGACACCGTCACCGTCACCGCGATGGCCGGCGAACTGTTCGCCTTCCACTCCAAAGACGGCGGCAAAACCTGGCGCGGCCCCGTCCTCGTCAACGACGTCCCACGCAGCGCGCGCGAAGGCCTCAACGCCCTCGCCGTCGCCCCCGACGGCCGCCTCTTCACCACGTGGCTCGACCTCCGGGACATCCCCGGTGCCCGCACCCAACTCTTCGCCGCCGAGTCCGCCGATGGCGGCGCCACGTGGAGCGCCAACGCCCTCGTTTACCGCGCCCCCGCCGGCAGCACCGTCTGCGAATGCTGCCATCCCTCTGCGCACTTCAACACCCACGGCGACCTCGCCGTCATGTGGCGCAACGGCATCGACGGCGCCCGCGACCTGTGGATGTCCACCCGTCCAGCCAGCTCAACTACGTTCACCCCCGCCACCAAACTCGGTGAAGGCACCTGGCTCCTCAAAGCCTGCCCCATGGATGGAGGAACCCTCTTTCTCTCAGGCGATACCTTCGCGACCCTCTGGCAACGCGCCGGCACCCTCTTCCTCGCCCGCCCCGGCACCCCCGAAATCCCCCTCGGCCCCGGCACCCAGCCCGTCGCCGCCACCCTCGGCCCCGACACCCACCTCTTCTTCCAACGCGGCCCCGACCTCCTCGCCGCCCGCCTCAACGCCTCGCTCGCTCCCTCCGCCCCGAAGCCCCACGCAAAAAACGCCCGCTTCCCCGCCCTCCTCGCCCTTCCCGGCGGACGCGCCGCGCTCCTCGCGTTTGAGCAGGGCCCCGCCAAAGGTCCCGTCTCCGTCGTCGTCGAAGCGCTCGCTCCCTGAGCGAATCCAGTTTTCCCCCACGCCCGCCGCCGCCGCTCCGTCCGGCCGCGGCGCCGACCCGGCCATCCGCCGCGCCCCGCCGGTCCCACCCACCGCCGCGCAGGCTCGCCGCGCCCCGACATTCCGGTAAGCTCGCCCTCGTTCCCTCCGCCTCCTCGGCCATGAAACACGATCACCCTCCGTCCTCGCCGCCGCCATCGTGCCATGCCACCGGCTCCGCCGCCGCGCCCACCCCCGCCCCCGACGCCCCCGTCTACATGGGCCTCCCCCACGAACGCATCTTGCGCCCGCGCCTCTACGTCGCCGCCGCCCTTTCGCTCCCCGTGCTCGTCCTCGCGATGGGCCCGATGCTCGCCCCACACACTTTCCACGCCCTCCCCACCCACCTCTCCGCCTGGACCCAGCTCGTCCTCACCACCCCCGTGTTCTTCTGGTGCGGCGCCTACTTCATCCGCCGCTGGTGGACTTCCCTCCGCGACCGCGACACCAACATGTTCACGCTCACGGTCACCGGCACCGGCGCCGCGTATTTCTACAGCGTCTTCGCCGTCCTCTTCGGCCAAAAATTCCCGCCCGCATTTCTCACCGCGCACGGCGTCCCCCTTTATTTCGAAGCCACCGCCTTCATCACCACCATCGTCCTCCTCGGCCAAATCCTCGAACAGCGCGCCCACGCCCGCACCGACGCCGCCATCCGCGCCCTCATCGCCCTCGCCCCGCCCGTCGCCCACCGCCTCACCGCCGACGACCTCGAGGAAGACGTCCCGCTCTCCGCCATTCACCCGGGCGACCAACTCCGCGTCCGCCCCGGCGAACACGTCCCCGTCGACGGCTCCGTCACCATCGGCATCAGCGATCTCGACGAGTCCATGCTCACCGGTGAACCGCTCCCCGTCACCAAACGCCCCGGCGACCCCGTCTCCGCCGGCACCCTCAACACCACCGGCTCCGTCGTCTTCCGCGCCGAACGCGTCGGCGCCGACACCCTCCTCGCCCAAATCGTCCGCCTCGTCGAAGCGGCCCAAAACAGCGAAGCCCCCATCGCCCGCCTCGCCGACCGCGTCTCCGCCTTCTTCGTCCCCGCCGTCGCCGCCCTCGCCGCCCTCACTTTCGCCGCCTGGTTTTTCTTCGGCCCCGAACCGCGTTTCCTCTACGCGCTCCTCAACGCCGTCGCCGTCCTCATCATCGCCTGCCCCTGCGCCCTCGGCCTCGCCACCCCCGTCTCCCTCGTCACCGCCATCGGCCGCGGCGCACAGGCCGGCGTCCTCGTGAAAGACGCCGCCGCCCTCGAACGCCTCGCCTCCGCCACCACCCTCCTCATCGACAAAACCGGCACGCTCACCGCCGGCCGCCCCCGCGTCGTCGCCCTCGCGCCCGCCGCCAGCTTTCCGTTCTCTCACCTCTCCTCCCTCAACTCTCAACTCAGCCGCGCCGACGCCCTCCTCGCCCTCGCCGCCGCCGCCGAGTCCCCCAGCGAACACCCGCTCGCCCGCGCCATCGTCGCCGCCGCCCGCGAGCGCAACCTCACCCTCCCGCCCGTCACCGCTTTCTCTGCCGCCCCCGGCCTCGGCGTCCGCGCCCGCGTCGGCCACCATGACGTCGTCATCAGCCGCGCCCCCGACTCCGACCACCCCGACCCCGTCCCCGGCACCACCGTCGTCAGCGTCCTCGTCGACGGCCAGCTCGCCGGCACCCTCGCCCTCGAAGACACGATCAAACCCACCACGCCCGTCGCCCTCGCCGAACTCCGCCGCCTCGGCTTCAAAGTGATTATGGTCACCGGCGACCGCACCGCCGCCGCCCGCGTCATCGCCGAAAAACTTTCCCTCGACGGCTTCCACGCCGACACCACGCCCGCCGCCAAACAGGAACTCGTCCACGTTCACCAAGCCCGCGGCGAACGCGTCGTCTTCGCCGGCGACGGCCTCAACGACGCCCCCGCCCTCGCCGCCGCCGATGTCGGCATCGCGCTGGGCACCGGCACCGATGTCGCTATGCACAGCGCGGGCCTCGTCCTCGTCAAAGGCGACCTCACCGCCCTCGTGCGCGCCGTGCACCTCGCCCGCGCCACGCTCCGCAACATCAAACAAAATCTCTTCTGGGCCTTCGCCTACAATCTCCTCGGCCTCCCCCTCGCCGCCGGCGTGTTCTACCCGTTCACCGGCTGGCTCCTCCACCCCATGTTCGCCGGCGTCGCCATGAGCCTCAGCTCCCTCACCGTCGTCGCCAACGCCCTCCGTCTGCGCCGCGTCCGCCTCTGACTCGAAGCCATCACGCTTTTATCAGGAAATTCTTTTTTCACTGAGCAGCGCACCGCGTTCCCACCCGAGGCGACGGAGCCAAACCCCGTGCCTGCTCTGTGACCGCTGTGTCAGGGCTCCGTGCGGCTCTGTGACTCCTGCCTTCGTCGTTCGTGTGCGACCGGTGCGGACTAAATCCCCCCGTCACCCGCCTGCCCCCCTCTCCCCCTCTCGCCATCTCCCCTGCCCTTGAAACTCCCCCGCCGCCTCCCACTCCTCGCCACCGCCGTCCTCGCCGCCCTCGTCCCGCTCACCCCGCTCCACGCCGCCGTCGACCACGGCAAACTCACCGTCCAAGACGACTTCGCCCGCACCGAGTCCCAGGAAAAAACCGACGAGCCCGGCAACGGCTGGGCCACCCATCGCACGGCCCGCGCGAAAGGCCACAAACAGGTCGATCTCCGCGACGGGGCGATGCAGATCTTCCCCAGCGCCGAAACCGTCCGCGCCGTCTCCGTGCACCACGCCGCCGAATTCACCGACGGCACCGTCGCCCTCCGCTTCAAACTCGACGACGCCCGCGACAGCCTCGGCCTCGATTTCGCCGAACTCGCCCGCAACGACGTCCACGCCGGCCATCTCTTCGCCGCCCGCGTCAGCCCGCAACAGGTCCTCCTCCAGGACCTCGCCGCCGGCACCATGCGCCTCAACATCCACGCCGCCCGCACCGCCAAACCAAAACGCACCCCCGACCAACAACAGGCCCTCTTCGGCAAAGAGAAAAAAATTCCCGCCGCCCTCGCCGTCGGCGAGTGGCGCGACCTCCTTGTGAAAATCTCCGGCGACGAACTCTCCGTCACCGTCGACGGTCAACGGCTCGGCACCCTGAAATCCCCCGGCATCGCCCACCCCACGAAAAAAATACTCCGCCTCGCCGTTCCCCGCAACGCCGTCGTCGACGACGTGAAGATCTGGCGGAAAAACTGATCCGCGGCGCCGCGCCCTCGCCGCGCCGCGGCCCCTCGCTTCGGGCCGCGCCGCGGTGACGCCATCAACGGGCCACCGGGTCCCTCCTCGCCGCCGGCTTTCCTCCCCGAGTCACTCACCCTCAGAGCCCTCCTCTGCGGCGGTCTCATCGCCGCCGGCGCCATCGTCCCCGCGCTGAAATAGTTCGCCTTGGCCGATTTTTTTTCCCCGATCATTCCGCCTCCCTGCTGCGTTCCCGCGCCTCCGCCATCCGCCCATGTATCTCCCGCCCCACTTCGCCGAAACGCGCCCCGCGATCCTTCACGACCTGATCGCCGCCCACCCGCTTGGCACGCTCGTCACCCTCGGTTCCACCGGCCTCGACGCGAATCACCTTCCCTTCGAGTTTGATCCCGCGCCCACCGCCACCGCGCCCCACGGCACGCTCCTGGCCCACGTCGCCCGCGCCAATCCGCTCTGGCGCGATCACGCCGGCACCACCGAAGTCCTCGCCATCTTCCAAGGCCCCCAAGCCTACATCACCCCCTCCTGGTATACCTCGTCCAAGCCCGCCCACGGCCAAGTCGTTCCCACCTGGAACTACTGCACCGTCCACGCCCACGGCCCGCTCGTCATCCACGACGATCCCGCGTGGCTCCTCGCCCTTGTAACCCGTCTCACCGCCCGACACGAGGCGTCCCGCGCGGCGCCTTGGTCCGTCTCCGACGCCCCTGCCGATTTCATCGCAAAACAACTGGCCGCCATCGTCGGCCTCGAAATTCCCGTTACGCGTCTCATCGGCAAATGGAAGGTCAGCCAAAACCGCCCGGCCGCTGATCGCGCCGGCCTCGTCGCCGGCCTCGCCTCCGCCACCACGCCTGACGCCGTCGCGATGGGCCGCCTCGTGACCGAACACGCCCCGCCCTCCACCCGCCCGGCGCCTTGACAAGCCCCGCCACGCCGACCTGCCTCACCCCCGTGCAACCTCTGCGCCGCATTCTCGCCCTCGCCCTGGTCGCCCTCTGGCTGCCGGCGACGTTGCACTGCGCGCTCGAAGCAGCCGGACTCAACGGCCTGTTCCACTGCGTCAACGACCTCCACGCGCCCTGCGATCATTCGGCGCCATCGGACATTCCCGTAGACGCCTGCAACGTGATCGAAGACGCGAGCTTCAAGCCCGCCGCCGACACCGCCACGGTTCCACCGCCCGCGCTCCACGCGCTCCTCCTTGATTTTGTTTTCGGTCCGACCGCGCTTCCCCTGACGCCGCCTGCCTGCGGTCTAACCGCGCAAAACTCCGCCCCACCCGAAGTGGCCCGCATGTGGCATTTCGTCGTCCGCGCCGCCCCGCCCCCGCGCGCGCCCTCAGCCGCCGCCTAAACGTCCCAGACTCCTGCGCGAGTCTGTGGTCGTTCCCGTTCTCGGACGCCCCCACGCGTCAGGCGGCGCCGTGCTCCCTCGCATTCGCCCGCCGTCCATCTGTCTCCCCCACCCACCACTCTCATGCACTCACTCTCCCGTTCACGCCGTCTCACCTCCTCCCTTTCTCTCGGTCTACTCCTCGCCACGCGCGCTCTCTCCGCCGCCGAGCCCGCCGTCAAACTCGACGCCCTCGTCACCGAAATCTCCTCACATCATCCCGAACTCGCGTTCTACGCGGCGGAAATCGCCGCAGCCCGCGCTAACACCCGCTCCGCCGCCGCCCCCACCGATCCCACGCTTTCCGCCTCCCTCGGTCAAAAACGTGTCTACGCCGCCTCCGGCGCCCTCGCCGGCGAAGGCACCGCGTGGTCTGTGTCCGTTACACAAACCTTCGAGTGGCCCGGCCGTCTCGCCCTTCGCAAGGCCCTCGCAAACGGGCAGGTCTCACTCGCTGAACTCGGCCTCGCCCGCTTCCGCACCGCGCTTGAAGCGCGCGCCCGCCTCCTCGCCTACGGTCTCCACGCGGCCCACACCCGCGCCGCCTCCGTTCGCGAGGTCGCCGACCGCTTCACCGCACTGAAGGACACCTTCCTCGCCCGGGAGCCCGCCGGGCTCACCCCGCTGCTCGAGACGCGGATCATCGAAGCCGCCGAGCTTTCCCTCCAGCGCCGCGCCACCGAAGCCGAGCTCGCGCTGCACTCCGCCCTCCTTGAACTCAACCAGCTCCGCGGCACCTCGCCCGATGCTCCGCTGCTTGTGTCGGCGCCGACACTCGCGTTCACCGATGCCCCGGCCATCGAAGGACTCCTCGCCGCCGCGCGCGAAAACAATTTTGACTACCGCATCCGTCGCACCGAGCTGGAGCAACAAGGCTTCGCCGTCCGCCTCGCGCAAAACGAGCGCCGCCCCGCCGTGAGCGTCAGTCCCTTCTACACACGCGAATCCGCCGATGGTCACGAATCCACCCTCGGGCTCGGCGTCTCGATTCCGCTCCCGGTGTCCGGCCGAACCCGCTCAGCCGTCGATAGCGCCGAGGCCCGTCGCCGTCAGGCCGAGACATCCGCGCTCGTCGCACTGCGTGACCTTGAACGTGACGTCCTGACCACCGCCCGTGCTTTTGCCACCAAACTTGCGGAGATTCGCCGCTGGTCGCCCGACACCGTGGAAAAATTTCGCGAAGCCGCCGGCCTCGCCGACCGCCATTACCGTCTCGGTGCCGTGCCGATCGCTACCTACGTCGAACTTCAGTCAAGCTACCTCGACGCCGTCGAAGCGCTCCTCGCCACCCAACAGGAAGCCCTCGCCGCCGGCCTGCGCCTTCGCCAGCTCACCGGCCTCGATTTCAACGCTGTCACTCTCGTCAACGCGACGCCCGCACCATGATTGACCGCATTCTCGAATTTTCACTACGGCAGCGCGTCGTCGTCGCGCTCTTCGCCGTCGCTCTGCTCGGCGCCGGCCTCTGGTCCGCGCTTCATCTGCCCATCGACGCCGTCCCCGACATCACCGGCATTCAGGTGCAGATCAACACCGAGGTCCCCGCCCTCGCCGCCGAAGAGTCCGAAAAACTAGTCACCCAGCCGCTCGAACTCGAACTCGCCGGCCTGCCCGGCGTCGAGGAAATGCGCTCGATCACGAAGTTCGGCCTCTCGCAAATCACACTCCAGTTCAAAGACGACATGGATATCTACCGTGCGCGCCAGCTCGTCACCGAACGCCTCCAAGGCGCGCTCGAGCTCCTCCCTCGCGGTGTCCTCCCGAAACTCGCGCCCATCAGCACCGGTCTCGGCGAGATTTTTTACTACAGTGTGAACTACCGCGCCGACACGAAACAGAAACCCTCCACCGAGCTCGAACAGCTCATCGTGCTGAGCGAACTCCAAGAATACGTCATCAAGCCCCTCCTCCGCACCGTCCCCGGCATCGCCGAGATCAACGGCACCGGCGGTTACCAGAAGCAATACGTCATCCAGCCGAAGCCCGCAGCGCTCGTCGAACGCAACCTCACCTTCAGCGAACTTGCCGCCCTCGTCGCCCAGAACGTCGAGAACGCCGGCGGCGGCATCGTCAACCGCGGCGGTCAGCAGCTCACCATCCGCGCCGTCAGCCGTGTGCAGACCGTCGAGGACATCGCGAATCTCCCCGTAAAACTCGGCGCGGGCGCGCAGCCCATTCTCCTCAAGGACGTGGCCGAGGTGAAGCTCGGCACCAAGTTCCGCACCGGCGCCGCCACACTCGACGGCCACGAAACCGTCATCGGCACCGTCCTGATGCTGGCCGGCGAAAATAGCCGCGAAGTCGCCCTCCGCGTCAAAGCCCGCCTCGCCGAAATCCAGACCAAACTCCCCGAGGGCGTAGAACTTCAGACTCAATACGACCGCTCTCTCCTCATCGACCGCACCATCGCGACCGTCGAAAAAAATCTCGTCGAAGGCGCCATTTTTGTCGTCGTCGTGCTCCTCCTACTCCTCGGCAACTGGCGCGCCGCGCTCATCGTCGCGTGTGCGATCCCGCTCTCCTTCCTCTTCGCCCTCATCGGCCTGAGATACTGGGGCATCTCCGGCAACCTGATGAGTCTCGGCGCCGTGGACTTCGGCCTCATCATCGACGGCGCCGTCGTCATCGTTGAGAACATCGTCCGCCAGCTCGGCCAGCGCCAGCACAAGCTCGGCCGCCCGCTCACCACCGAGGAGCGTTCCCAGACGGTGCTCGCCGCTAGCAAACAAGTCGGCAGCCCGATGTTCTTCGGCGTCCTCATCATCGCCGTCGTTTACCTCCCGATCCTCGCCCTCACCGGCATCGAGGGGAAAATGTTTCACCCAATGGCGCTCACCGTGATGCTCGCCCTCGGCGGTGCCCTCGTGCTCTCACTCACGCTCATGCCCGCCCTTTGCGCGTGGCTACTCCGCGGCAAAATCTCCGAGGAGGACAATGCTCTCATCCGCTTTGCGAAACGCCTCTACGGCCCCACGCTCCACATCGCCCTCCGCTTCCGCTGGCTGGTCGCCGCCGGTGCTGTCGCGCTCTTCGCCGGCTCGCTCTGGGTCTTCACTCATCTCGGAGCCGAGTTCGTGCCGAAGCTCGATGAAGGCTCCATCACCGCGATGCTCTACAAACCCGTCGGCCTGAGCCTGGAGGAATCCCTCCGCACCGACATCGAAGTCGAAACCCGCCTCCGCGCCGAGTTTCCCGAACTCACCCGCATCTTCTCCCGCATCGGCACGAGTGCCATCGCCTCCGATCCGATGCCGCCCAACGAGAGCGATATTTACATCTTCTACCAACCCCTCGCCGAGTGGCCCAAGACCGCCGGCCGCCCCACGACCAAGGCCGAGCTGCGCGTGCAGATCGAAGCCGCGCTGAAAAAAATCAACCCCGCCTACGACCTGCTCTTCGCCCAGCCCATCGAAATGCGTTTCAACGAAATGCTCGAAGGCACCAAGGCCGAACTCGCCGTGAAAATCTTCGGCGCCGATTACGATCAACTCGAACCCCTCGCCAAACAGGTCAAAGCCATTCTCGAAAAGACGCCCGGTGCCGCCCAAGTCGAATACGAGACCGACGGCCGCACCCCGCAGCTCCAGCTGAGTGCAAAGCGCGAGGTACTCCGCCGTCACAATCTCCAGGCCGCCGAGGTCAACCACGCCGTCAGCGCCGCGCTCGCCGGCGAGATCGTCGGCACCCTCGTCGAGGGCAATCGCCGCCACGACATCGTCGTCCGCATGCCCGCGCAACTCCGCGCGGACGACGCCGAGATCAAAAACATTCCGCTCCGCGTCGGCGAACACGGGCTGCTCCCGCTCGGCGACGCCGTCGATTTCTCCACCCTGCAAACCGTCGAGCCCATCCAGCGCGACGGCGGCCAGCGCCGCGCCGCGCTCATGGTCAACCTCGCCACCCGCGACATCGAGGGCTACGTCCGCTCCGCCGAGAAAACCATCGCCGCCGAAGTGAAGCTCCCCGAGGGCTACCTCGTCGAATTTGGCGGCCAGTTTCAAAATCTTCAGGAAGCCCGCGCCCGCCTCGCCGTCGTCGTGCCCTCGGCGCTCGCGCTCATCTTCGTGCTCATCTTCCTCGCCTTCCGTTCGCTCCGCCAGGCCTTCCTCGTCTACTCGGGCATCCCGCTCGCCGTCACCGGTGGCGTCGCCGCCCTTTGGTTACGCGACATGCCCTTTAGCATCACCGCCGCCATCGGCTTCATCGCGCTCACCGGCGTCGCCGTGCTGAACGGCATGGTGCTCGTCGCCTACTTCAACCAACTGCGCGAGGAAGGGCGCACCCTCCGCGACTCCGTCATTGAAGGTGCGCTCACCCGCCTCCGCCCCGTCCTCATGACCGCCGCAGTCGCCAGCCTCGGCTTCGTCCCGATGGCCCTCGCTACCGGTGCCGGCGCCGAAGTCCAGCGCCCCCTCGCGACCGTCGTGATCGGCGGCATCATCAGTTCAACTTTGCTGACCCTGGTCGTCCTTCCCGTGCTCTACGCGTGGTTCGAAAAAGAAAAACGCTAGTCCCGTCGCCGCTCGCCCGATGAAAATCAGGGAGAGCGGGATGCCCGCCCAAGCCTACTGGGAAACCCTCCTCGACGTCCCCCTCATCCTCGACGCCTTCGGTTTCCGGTCTCATTCCGCCGAACCCCGGGGCGACATCGCCGAACTCGGCTGCGGCTACGGCACCTTCACGCTCCCGCTTGCCACCCGCCTCCGCGGCACCGTCCACACCTTCGACCTCGACCCCGCGATGGTCGCCACCACCGCCGCCCGCGCCACCGCGGCCGGCCTCACCAATATCCGCGCCTCCGTGCGCGACGTCGCCACCTCCGGCTACGACCTCCCGCCCGCATCCTGCGCCGCCGCCCTGCTCTTCAACATTCTCCACGCCGAAGACCCCATCGCCCTCCTCCGCTCCGCCCGCGACCTCGTCCGCCCCGGCGGCTTCGTCGCCGTCATCCACTGGCGCAGCGATCTCGCCACCCCCCGCGGCCCCTCCCTCGCCATCCGCCCCACCCCCGCCCAAATCTTCGCCTGGGCCGCCTCCGCCACCGGCCTCACGCCCCCTGCTTCCTCCCTCAACCTCCCGCCCTGGCACTACGGTCTAAAATTCCACCGCACCTAATATTACTCGTTCATTTTTCGGGCCAAAAAAACACGGTTTTCAGCAGGAAGTGTCACGTAATAC